>CALLKE010000125.1 GCA_938008555.1 uncultured Pedobacter sp. | reverse complement strand
CCATGGATAGTGCATTGGAACACCACACAGGCGCCAGACGGTAACCACACACTGATCGCCACCGCCACCAGTGTGACGGGCAAACCCTCGCAAGCCAGCCGTACGGTGCAGGTGCAGCAATCCCCATCACCGCCACCCATTCCCGTGATGATTGCAACTATAAATTTCATAGCAACAAATGAATAGGGATTTGTTGGAAAGCCACTTTTTATAGGTGATTCACCTTCCGGCAACACCTTTGGTGTTCTGCCCCACCTCTAGGGGGTAACTTTGCGAGGTTCGCCACGACACCATCTGGTTGGCCCTGCAAGTCTGTGACCTGCGTGCAGGCGTGGACATACTTCCTGGAAGAGTTGTGCATCGCGTCGACGGTGGGTCCAAGCCCGCACCGCGTGCGCCTTGGCATGCCGTGGGGCCAGCGGCGTTGCCCACTTTTGTATGTGCTGGTCCGTTGGCTTGGGCACTTTGCAATTACCCAGCTCGTTTCCCTCCGGTGAACGCGTCTCTCAATTTGAACGCCGGTGGGGTGGCGACCTTGGGGTAGCAAAAGTCTGCCCAGTCTTGCATCATGGCCCGTCGCTTTTCCAGAGCGTCTCCGCGCCGGTAGGCCGCTTCCACCTTGTTCTCCAGAGCATGGGCTAGCGCTTGTTCGGCAATTTCTCTGGGGTGGTTTGTCATCTCTCCCGCCCAGTCACGGAATGTGGAGCGAAACCCGTGAGGAACGGCATCCACCTTCATGCGGCGTAGTACCGATGTGAGTGCCATGTCAGACAGCGGTTTCCCCTGGTTGGTATCAAAGACCAAGGCGCTCGCCGTCGCGCGGGGCAGTGCCTTCAAAAGGGCCATGGCTTGTGTGCTTAACGGCACGCGGTGTTCCTTGCCTGCCTTCATGCGCTGTGCGGGTACAACCCACACACCGGCAACCATGTCGATTTCGGACCAACGTGCCCCCCGTACCTCCCCACTACGGGCTGCACACAAAACAGCAAACTCTAATGCTCGCGCTGCGATGCCTTCGCGTGTTTGCAAATCGCTGATGAAGCTCGACATTTGCGCTGCGGGGAGGGCCCGGTGATGTTCCACTTTTTGAATTTTGCTGGGCGCAGGTAGCAGTTTGTCTAGGTGACCTTTCCACCGTGCAGGGTTGTCACCCATGCGGTATTTGCGCACTGCTGCCCAGTCCAAAACGCTTTCTATGCGCCCCCGTAGCCGGGTTGCCGTTTCAGTCTTTTGCTTCCATATGGGTTCAAGTGCTTTGAGGACATGTTCCTGCGCTATGTCCTTGACGAGCAGCTTGCCAAAATGCGGGTAGGCGTACGTTTGCAGCGTTGAGCCCCACTGCGCTCGGTGTTTGGGGTTTTTCCAGCCATCGCCATGGGCATCTATGTACGCTTGAGCGGCTTCTTCGAAAGTGATTTCGGTCGCCTGTTGCGCTTTGAGGCTGCTGGCTACGGCAACACGCTGCGCGATAGGGTCTATGCCTTGGTCAATTTGTTCTTTGGCTGTGCGGGCTTTCTCCCGCGCTTTGGCCAAAGACACTTCAGGGAAACCGCCCAACCCCATGTGACGGCGCTTGGTCCCTACCATAGTGCGCAAAACCCACGAGCGCGCACCGGAGTCCACAACGTACAGGTAGAGCCCAGCTACACCTCCGACAGCGTGGTGCCCCGTGGCTGTAAGTCGCCCCACCTCGAGGGCCGACAGCTCTTTTGCTTTGCGTGCCATCTTTCGAATCCTTGTGTCACATTCATTGCTCACCCGCCCCATGGCCCGATCGTGCACTAGAGCCTATGGGTTGAATTTATTACACCATTGTATCTACCAATAAGGATGCGATTGAAGTGGATTTTGTTGGATTTGATTGGACGCTTCGTACGGTATGATTCATAAAAATCTATATAAATCAATTACTTGCATAACTTTTTTTGATTGAGTGGAACTTTTTTTGATTGAGTGGAACTTTTTTGGACTTGGTAGAGGCGGACACCCTCTCCGCCAAAATGGAAAAAGCCTTGTAATTCAATGAGTTACAGGGCTTTTTTTCTTTGGGCTGGTAGCATTTTTGGTAGCAAACCTAATGCTTACATTGCCTGTCTATGCCCGTCCTGGTGGCATCTTCTACCTACACACCCGCATAGGTGCGGATCAGTTCAAGAGATCATTGAAAACGCGAGATCCAGCGATTGCTAGACTTCGTGCGTTGGAACTGTTACGAGCAATCGAGATGATCAAGCCAAAAATTGAAAACTTCGACTTCAACAACAAAGCAATCAAACGCTATGAAATCGAGGTTGGTGGTGTTCGTATCAAGGCAGATGGTATAGAGGACCATAGAAGGGCGTTAGAGGCTATACAGGCCATTTCTGTGATGAATACCAACTCCCAACAACCAGAGGGAGCATTGTTATCGAAAAACCAGATTGGTGCGGTTAATGTAGCCCCTGCTGTCGCAGGACTTCGTATATTGGAAGTCCTAAATAAAATGCTCGAATTGCGGAAGAATTTGAAGCAAGCAACTGTTATCAGTTACAAGAGCACAATAAAAGAGTTTTCCCAGTTCCATAAGGCTCCATATATCTCGGAGTTAGGCACTGGTGACATTACACGCTATCAAGAGCATTTGATTGGCAAAAACACCCTTCGTACCATTGATAATAAGATGGCTACACTTCGTGCCCTCTTTAACTTTGCCAAAAAGCAGGGTTATTACTTTTCGGAAAACCCCGCAGAAAATAGGCAACTGCTAACCAAGAGGGATAAGATTAAATCTGGATATGCCATATTTACCATTGATGAGGTAAAAATGGTTTATGGGGCTGATTTTTTGAAGGCTCAAAAAATAAAGTCGCCAGATTATTACTGGGTTCTTGTTCTTGCTTTGCTTTCCGGTTGTAGGGTAGGAGAGATTACAAACCTGACAATGAAACAAATAAAAATTGCTCCTTTGTTTGTTACGTTGAATATTCAAGATTCAAAAACGATAGCAGGTATTAGAGAGATTCCAATTCCTGCTGAAATTTTAGATTTGGGATTTTTGGAGTTCATTAAAGGTAAGACTGCTGCTGTCTTTAAATACAACCAAAGAGATGGCAAAGGCGCAGGTAATGCCGCTGGGAAGATGTTTAAAAGACACTTGGATTCGATAAAAATTGGAAACAGTAAGTTGGTGTTCCATAGTTTGCGAAAATTCACCAATGACTATTTCCAGAAATCAGGAATTGAATTTGAACCAAGATGCCAGTTCTTCGGTCACGAGGTTGATAGCGTGAATGTAAATTTTTATACGAATAAATTTACCGCTGCTGAACTTTATAAACTGACTAGAAAAATACAAATGCAACTTTTAGAGATAGCCGCTCAATAAAAGAAATCCCCAAGGGGATTTTTTTATGGGCGGAACAATATCATTGAAGTCCCCACCTCAATCCTCCCAAGGGAGGAAGCCTCTTTGATATGGTGAATATGTAAAAAGACCTTGTAGGGTCTTTTTTTTCGTCTTTAATTATGCGAAGCATACAACCACCACCAGTGGTTGAATATGATGCGAAGCACTCAAAAGGTATTTGTATTTGGTGTTTGGTATTAGCTTCGCAGAACCGACTTATGAAACGCAGTGGAATAAGCATAGTCGGTCACTATGTATTCTTGACAAACGCAAAGAAAATGCTTTAATAATAATAACAAGAAGAAAGATTTTATGGGAATACAATTTATACACATCGACGGCTATGCGCGAGTAGGTTCTACTCAAACAATAACAGACAAAAAAACTAAACAGGTGAAAACTAAAAAGAAACGATCTGCCAGAGATATAGCAAATGAGGCAGAACGTGTTGAAGGTAATACCGCTCACATTGAAAATCCAAAACCACCTAATATTCTTTTTGGATGTAAACCAAGCGAAGCGGTAGATTTATCGGAACAATGGGCAGAAGAAGCAAAAGATTCGATTGGTAGGAAACTCCGCAAGGATGGATTGTGCTTGTTGGCAGGAGTTATCAGCATAAGCCGTAAGGATGAGGCTGGATGGGAAGACTTAAAGGGGCGTTCTGTTAGTTGGTTAAAACAAACCTATGGTAATCGTCTTAAATCAATAGTTGA
>CALLKE010000124.1 GCA_938008555.1 uncultured Pedobacter sp. | reverse complement strand
AGCTACATTAAAGTTGTTGAATGATATTTGTGTAAGTATTCGAGGTGATGAATGAATGGTGTAGATGGTCGCAAATTAATGGCTGATGCCAAGTTTTATGAAAGTTATAGTCGGTGGATTGAATCAGCTAATCGTTACGAGACTTGGAAAGAATCTGTACAGCGTGTAATGGACATGCACAGATTTAAGTATGCAGATAGAATGACTCCAACCTTAGCTGAAGCTATTGACTTTTGCCAAGAGTTGTATGAAGCTAAAGCTGTGCTAGGTGCTCAACGAGCTTTACAATTTGGTGGTGAACAACTGCTAAAGAATAATCTGAAACTATATAACTGTGTTAGTAGCCATCTTAATCGCCCTGCATTCTTTGGGGAATTCATGGAGCTATTACTAAGTGGTTGTGGAGCTGGCTTTAGTGTACAAAAGCAACACATTGAGCAACTCCCCCCGTTAAAGCCACGTAACAAGGGTGCCAAGACGTTTGTGGCAGATGATAGTATTGAGGGCTGGGCTGAAGCGTTCGATGTCTTATTCAGCAGTTTCTTTGCCAGCAATGGCAAGCACCCTGAATACGCAGCTCACCCTGTATTTATTGACCTAAAGAATATCCGTCCTAAAGGCGCTATGATTAGCGGCGGATTTAAGGCTCCCGGCCCAGAGCCTCTACGTAAAGCTCTAGACCATGTTGAAACTATTCTTAACAAAGTAGCGGATGAGAAGCGTAAGCTTAAACCAATTGAAGCATATGATTGTTGTATGCACATGGCAGATGCTGTAATCTCTGGTGGTAAACAGTAACAACTTAAATGTTGTTGAACTAACAGAAAATCGAAAGGGAAAGAGTATGTTAGATAAAATTGATAGTAAAAAAGTAGCGTATCTTGTAGGGTATTTAGCTGGCGATGGTAATTATGAGGGTGGAAATTTTAAACGTACAGATAGACTGTCCATGTCTTGTTCAGACAAGGAATTGTTTGATTGGGTTGTTAGTACGTTTCCACTAAATGATACTGTAAGAGTAAAAAGAGGTAATAATGAAAAGAGAGGGATATTTGCAACTAAAGACTCTTTTGTTAAAACGTTTCCGACAACTTACAGTGAAGATTTTAACAAGTATGGTATTTTGTGTAAGAAGGCTGACCGATCAATACACAATATTAAGAAACAGGATATGAAGTATTGGTTACTTGGTTTTCTTGACGCAGATGGGATGATTAGTTGGAGCCAACGTACTGACAGAAATAGAATCTCTGCAAAGGTAAACTTTACACACCCATCAACTAAATTGCTTGAGAAGGTGCAAACGTTTTTGAGGGATGAGCTTAATATTCCATCCAGCATTAAACCAAAAGGATTAGAGAATTGTTTTGTTCTGTCTTTTTCTAAAATTGCGGATGTAAAACGTTTTGGTGATTTTGTTTACTCTGATAAAAGTGCAATCGTACTTGAGCGTAAGTATAGAGTGTATCTAAGCTTGCTGGATCAGATTACAACCAGAACTGAGGAAGGTACTATGTATCCGAAAGAGTTCATGGAATCTCCCGAGTATGGTGGTATTGTTGGTACATATAGCAAATATATTTTTATCTCTCCAGATGGTAAGGAATTTCCTTCTGCTGGAAGTGCAGCGACAGCCTACAACGAAGACAGGAAGACAGTTTCTCGTTGGTGCAGAATGGGGCAAAAAGGTTGGAGTTCCAGAGAAAAAACAGAATCTGAAAAAGAAGATTTTGATAAATATGTGAAACGAAAAATTAAACAACTATTTAAAACATGGTTGGAAACAAACGAAGTTTATTAAACAGTATAGCAAATGGTGGTATTTATGAATGCCACCTAAGCGGGTTAAAACGGGAAATCTAAAAGTGGAAACACTCAAGGCTATCCGTTGCCACTGCACTGAAAGCCAAGAAGTAAGTGTAAGGCTCAGAGACTAGGGAGTGAGAAGGCTAATCAATAACCTCCCATACAAATCCGCGCCTCCTAGATATTGGAGGTAAGAGATAGTCCATGCCGTATGGAAACTTACGGAAACATGGTTCGTAGATCAGCTACCATTTGTTTGTTTAGTAAAGACGATGAGGATATGATTAAGGCTAAAACTGGAGATTGGTTTATCAGCAATCCACAACGAGGTCGAAGTAACAATAGTGTTATGCTACTCCGTGATGAAACTACGTTTGAAGAGTTCCAGAAGATTATGGAGAGTGTTCAACACAGTGGTGAGCCTGGGTATATTTGGACAGATAATTTAGAATTTACTTACAATCCTTGTGTTAATATTTAGCACCCTTATTTCGTGAGAAATATTGAAGAAGCCATTGAACTCAGGGGAAGTCTAGCACAGACAATCCTGACCTAAGCCTCTGAAAAGAGGAAAGAGCAACGACTATCCCGAAAGGGAGTAGCTTCAAGTGAAGCGAAGCGGTGGCCCCTTGTGTAAAGAAACAAGGTGATGATATAGTCTGATCTACATAGGGATATGTAGCAGCTTGAATAAAGCGGAGATGAATTAACGATTCATTTTGAACATTAATGTGAAATTGGAAAACTACCTAAAACAGAAGATGGTCGTAGTGGTTGGCAGGGATGCAACCTAACGGAGCTGAATGGTAGCATGTGTAATACACCAGAAGAGTTCTACAAGGTATGTCGAGCAGGAGCTATCTTAGGCACACTTCAAGCTGGTTACACTGACTTCCCATTCTTGTCAGAAGCTAGTAAGGAAATCTTTGAACGTGAAGCTCTACTAGGTGTATCTATTACAGGTTGGATGAATAATCCTGATGTGTTGTTCAATCCTGACGTAATGAAGAAAGGTGCTGAGATTGTAAAAGAAGTAAATAAGGAAATTGCTGAAGCTATTGGTATTAACCAAGCTGCCCGTTGTACAGCAGTTAAGCCTTCAGGTAATGCAAGCGTGCTACTTGGCACAGCATCTGGCATTCATGGTGAGCATAGCAAACATTATGTACGTCATGTACAGATGAACCGTGAAGGTGAAGTAGCTCAACTATTTGAAACTTACTTCCCAGAGATGGTAGAAAAAAGCGTATGGAGTGCTAATGGAAGTGACTTAGTTATTTGCTTCCCTGTTACAACTCCAGAAGGTAGTATTTATAAATCTGACCTACTTGGAGTTAAGCAACTAGAGTATGTTAAAATTTGCCAACAAAATTGGATTGAGTATGGTACTAATGAGCATCTTTGCAGAGACAAACGGCTACGCCACAATGTAAGTAACACAATCACAGTAGATGATTGGGCAGCAGTAACAGATTATGTATATGCAAATCGCCAATGGTTCTGTGGCATTAGCTTCTTAGCTGCAACTGGTGACAAGGCTTACCCACAAGCCCCATTTACTGAAGTTGTTATGGCAGAAGATATTCTTAAGAAATATGACAGTGCAAGTATGTTTGCTAGTGGAATGATTACTAGGGCACTAGACGCATTTGATAACAACTTGTGGAACGCTTGTAGTACAGCTTTGGGGTATGGTGAAGACTTGTCTACAGAGACTCATGAGAATGCTATGAAGCGTGATTGGGTACGAAGCTTTAAGAAGTTTGCTAGTAAGTGGTTTGCTGGAGATATGTATATCACTTCCGACATGCTGAAAGATGTTTACAATCTTCACAAATGGAGTAAAATCACGTCTAACATTCGTGACATTGATTGGGCCGCCGAGCTTCATGAGAAGCGGTATACTGACGCAGATACACTAGGAGCTGTAGCTTGCTCTGGTGGAACATGTGAAATTGTTTTCTAACATAACAAGGAGGAAGTAGAGTATGGACAATGAAATTAAATGGTTTTTGCTTGACCTTCCTCCTATTAACTTGTATACTGCCAATCTACTTCAGCCATACTATAATGGCGTAGAAGATGAAAGAATAGTTGGCATTACTCAGCCAGAAGATGTACAATACGTAGACGTAGTTAATAGTGAAGTAAAGCAAATGATTGACGCTCACAATGGGAATATTAAGAAGTGCATATCAGAATGTTTCTTAGATAAGAATACATTGACTTGTACAGGATGTAAGCGTACAATTGAAGAGATTAAACAAGCAGGTATTGCTGCTAAAGCTGCTAAATTGAAAGGGAGATAATGGACACAACAAACTACTTGCTTCAATCTGAAGCTAATAAACTTAAACTGCAGGAGAGTATCCGGCAATTTAAAGCTGGCCAGATTGCTGAATACGAGACGGTCGAAGCTTTGACAGAAGATCAGATCAAAAACATCCGTAAACATAGTTCGGCCACAAATACGCCGGAAGAACTATTTACCGATAAATTATTTTAACAAAGGAGAAAGTAAAAATGACAAAAGTATACACCCCAGAGCAACAAGAGTTTATCCGACAATATCGTAGTGAATATTGTGAGTATGCTACAGAGATTGACAATCAAAAAGAAAATATTAAAGACATGTTTGAGTCTCTGATTGATAAACTTGGCCTAGATAGCAAGGAACAGAAAGAAGATATTAAGTCTTTGAAGAATGGCTTTGCTATTTACTACAAAGATACAAAAGATGAAGTGGAGCGTGTTAGTCAAGGCGCTGTAGAGATTGCGAGTCTGTAATGGCTAAAACTCCAGCACTGTCTACGCAATTGAAAACAGCTCAGGCTCGTATTATTGAGCTTGAAAAGAAAGTAGAATCCCTTACTAAAGATAAGGATATGTGGTATAAGTATT
>CALLKE010000123.1 GCA_938008555.1 uncultured Pedobacter sp. | reverse complement strand
ACAAGTTGTAAAACCGCCTATAGCTAAACCGCAGCAACAAGTTGTAAAACCGCCTATAGCTAAACCGCAGCAACAAGTTGTAAAACCGCCTATAGCTAAACCGCAGCAACAAGTTGTAAAACCGCCTGTAAATGGAAATCCAATTATCAAACCATTGGCTCGCGGTATTCTTGATCCTCAATTTTTCACCCCACCACCTGGGCTAAAACCCATTACAAAAAATGATCCCCCTAAAGGAAAATACATTCCTTGGCCCAAGTATACAATGACTGACCCTGAATGTGTAAATAATTATGTCTGTGATACTATGTGGGAATGCTGGTTAAAATGGAAGAAAGGGGAGGGAAAAAAGGATCCTAAAGAACGAGCAAAAGATTTACACCGAATTGTTTCACGAATACATCAAAAATGTGGAGTTCCTACAACTCAATGTGATGCTTATGGTGAAGATATTGGTCTAAATGGAGGCTTCATTTTGGTTAACTGGGAAATCATAATCAATGGCTATCGTTTAGCAAACCCTAATCCCTGCAATTTCCTCCAAGTGGCAGAGACTGCTTATCATGAAGCTAGACATGCTGAACAAGCATGGCTTGCAATGGTCGAATTTTTTTTCAAGGAAAGAAAAAAAGATCCTCAAAGTGGAAAATTTATAATACCAGACACTGCTCAGCATACATTCTATTGGAATAAATATGCATCAGGCTGGCTAATTACTCCTCAAGTAATGGAGCAAGCAATGAAAGTGGCTCGTGAAAGGCCAGAAATCCCTCAACTTTCAGGAGAGGATTTAAGAAAGCGTCAAGAATATCTTAAAAAAGTAGACATTTGGTTCTCTGAGAATTTTGGCCCTAAACGACAGTATAATGATCAAGTTTTAGCTAATAAGGCCAAAAACCCCTTCAACCAGAAATACTTCGAGCAATATCGAAATCTTGGACTTGAACTTGACGCCCGCGCCACTCAGGAACTAGTACGCCATTTTATGGCTAGAATGGGGAATGATTTCGATGATACAGATTTATCATTTCTAGATCCTCTCCATCTGAAGTTTCTTAACCGCAATCGATTAGTAAAATCTAAGAAACCAGGCAAAATGTTTGATCGTACAAAAGAGCCCGGTCCTGATAGTAATGTAAAAATAGACTGGGGTAAAAAATTTCAATAAAAATATATTAAGCAAAAGAGTCTGTTTAAAAAACACGGTCAGGGTTTCCGCACCAAACTGAATGATATTAATGTAAGAGTTTCTATTGTTGTGG
>CALLKE010000122.1 GCA_938008555.1 uncultured Pedobacter sp. | reverse complement strand
CTTTTAACGACTTTTTTTAAATCAACATAACCATGAATACATTGTTTACGGTCTCCGACCAAGAAAAAATCAGTATGCTGGTGCTGACTTTGATGGAACGCAAAGGCTTTAGTTCAGCGAGTAAATTTGCTCAATCTATTGGCTTCGGTCCAGCCGATATGAGCAACCTCAAAGGCGGCAAATGGAAGCAAAATCCGAGCCTGATCGGTGCCGAAAAGTGGATTCGATTAGCGCGCATCGTTAACTTCCAAAAGAATGAAACGCAACAATGGAATACTGCCGAAACGGGAATGTTTCAATACATCTCCACGCAACTAAACTTGTGTAAAACCCAATCACTTTGTCGGATGTTGGTCGATGATGCCGGTTTTGGTAAAACCTATGCAGCCAAGGAGTTTGCTCGCAACAATCCCAATGTTTTTTACATTGATTGCTCAGATTCTAACAAGAAAAACAGCCTGATTCGGGTCATTGCGACTGCTGTGGGGGCAAGTACGGCAGGCACCTACGATGACATGTTATCCGATGCCCTATTTGCGCTGGGAAACATGAACAAGCCTTTGTTGATTTTTGACGAGGCGGGCGAAATCTGCAAAAATCCAGAGACCGTCATGGTGCTTAAACGGATCTATAATCACCTGGAATATGCTTGCGCGATGTATTTAATCGGCTCCAATGGGCTCAAAAAGGTGATGCTCAACCGCCGTCGCAGGGATATTCAAGGTTACCACGAAGTATTTGATCGTTTCCAATGTGATTTCAAAAAATGTATCCCCGTCACCATCGATGATCGCATCAGCTACCTGAAAGAAATGGTTCAAAGTGTGATGGAAACCAATGGCATCAACGACACCAAAATTATCCGAATGGTACAAAATGAAATGATCGAAACAGGTAAATCACTCCGCTTTGTGTACAACAAAATCATTGGACTAAGACTTCAAGCATCGCTCGCTACTAGCAATTAATACAAAATGAAACTCAAACTAAACGGCCAACAATTGGAGGCAATTTTCAACTATTTCCAGCAGAATATCATCGACGAAATCCCTACAGATGATTTAGAATCACTCGCTCAAGAATTGCTTTGCGATATCTATCTCAAGATGGACAAGCGCCTCAAGACACGTTTCCGCAAAGACAATAATCTGACCCTGACACGCAAAGAATGTGTAGCCTTTCGATGGCACTTTAATCATTATTGGGTGGAAGACGGCTGGCTATATGAAACGCATGTCGCCCGACAACTAATGAGTCAAATAGACCCTGCTCTTTAACCATCAACCCAGCACACGTGTCTTTGCTGCAGCTCGTAACTGCAGCTGGGTTCAAACAATCCTTAAAAAACAACAAAATGATCAAAGCAAGTAAATCGGAGCAAACACCCATGCTCACCATCGATGAACTGACGGCCTTGTACGTGCAGTTTAACGACAAAATGAAAGAGGCGAGAGCCAATGTCGATCGTTACAAAGCATTATTAGTAGCCTATGCACAAGAAAATGGCAGTCAGTTTTCTGGCAACATCCTAGCGCTATCCAATGGCGTCAAAATCGAGCGTCGCTCGCAGCTTAAAGCAGATTTTGCTAAAGAAAAAGTGACGCTAAAGTGGCTAGAGCAACTGATTGATGAGGGCTTTGGAGAGCTGGTCGAGGTAAAATTCAGTGATAAAGAAGTGGCTGCTAGCAAAAGTGCTGCATTGAATCAACTTATGGGACACATTGATTATAGTGCAGAAATCAAGGAAATTTTGGCGGTGAAAGCAGCGTAATTGTTTGTCTGAGAAGAGCGGATGAAAAGTTCTGCTCTTCTCAGACAAACTCAAATAAAATCCTATGAAAAAACTAATACTCTCCTCCAAAAAACTCCAAGGCTCACTGATTCTGACTTATGAAAAAGGCGTCTTAAAGAGCTTTATAAACGAGTTTAAACAGCCTTTAAATGCTATTCAAGAAGCTAAAATCAAGCGTCTAATCCGGTTTCAATCCGAGAAAATTAACACGAGTGAGTATGAAACCATCGGCTTAGACTGGACATTGGAGGACACATCCAACGGCGCGCAACGTGTAGCCACATTTTGTGCTGCTTACAAGAAGAAATATGGCAACAACTACCTGGCAACTCGAAAAGAGGGCGGCATGCTCAAGCAAATACCAATTAAAAATGAGTTGGATTTCGAGAAACTGGTAAATGCTTACCTGGAGTGCACAGCGTGGTGGGCCTCCCCCAAAAGTATTGGCTGTATGGTGAGCCGTATTAATGAACTACACAAATGGATGAACACACCGCAAAAGGATGCGGATACTCAATGGCATTTCCCCGACAGTTACAGCAAAAGACGTGAGCAGGAATGCAAAACCAATGAGGAATTGCAGGCTTACTGGAAGCATCTG
>CALLKE010000121.1 GCA_938008555.1 uncultured Pedobacter sp. | reverse complement strand
TCCAAACAGAAAAACAAGCCCTACAAAAAAAAGTCTATATTTTCTTTTAATGATCATACCTCCCCGCTGTTATCTCTAATTTCTTAAAATGAAACAACCCAAAACCAAATGCTATACTCATAGGTATCATCAGGATTGCAATACCCCAGTGACCAAAATATTTCTCTAGATAAACAAGTCCAAAAGAGGTTGTTATATGCATTATAGCTCTTGATAGGGCATATATAAAACTCCCGAAAGTGAAGCGCTTAAAAATAGGAATATGAGTATAAAAAACCGGCGTAGCAGGATTAGTACTGAGAACAAAGAGTACAAAGAATGCTTGAATACAAAATAATTGTATATGATTATCTATATTATCTAATAAATATGGGGTAATTAGTGCAAATGGAAAAAATACCCATAACTTAAACTGTAATATTTTTAGAGGATGTATCCTACAAGATAACCAGGTTATGATAATGTAACCAATTAATGCAATGATCGAAATAATAAAGTTCTGATGTATCACCTCATCAGCCGTGAATCCTAAGTTCTGTTTTAAAAAATTACCACAATAAATATATGTAAAGTAAAAACACACTGGCCATCCGCATTGGATAAAAAATAAAGATAGCAAAGTTATTTTATTGCCCTTCTCCTGGTAAAGATAATTGTTCTTTAGTATTTCGTTTGTTAAATCTTTTTCTAAAGTGATTTCCATTCTACGTTTAGCATCGGCAAAATCTACAGTTTCTTTTAATGTAGTTCTTGCTAATGCGCCCACTAAAGCTATTACAGTACCTACCCAAAAAGCATATCGCCAATTGAATCCGTAACTCGTAAAAAGAGAAGCCAGTGCTAAAGCAAATACGCCTCCTAGAATAGAAGCAACAGCGATCATCATTACAACTGGATATTGCAGTGGCGGTTTTACAACCTCGGTTAGATATATTTCCGCTCCTACTATCTCTCCCATAGAAGACATGCCTTGAATCATCCGACAAATAGTAACAACCCAAGATGCGGTTATACCTACTTGAGCATAAGTAGGTAAAGTAGCCATTACTACGCATGATATAGACATCAGAAAAGTGGTTATTACAACCGTAGCCTTGCGGCCTACATTATCACCAATATAGCCAAATATTAAAGCCCCGAAGGGTCTAAAAACAAAGATGGAACAAAAAGAAAAAGCTGATAATAAAGATGCAGTAAAAGGATCAGTTTTCGGAAAAAATAACTCGTTAAGCAATACTGCCATATGAACATATAACATAAGTTATCTAAGTAGAGATAGTCACCCATCTCTACTCGACTTCAAAACCGTACGTGACAGTTTCCCGTCATACGGCTCCTCGACTGGTTTGGTGTTTGTCATACATACCTTTGCTATGTATAATATCGTGGCAATGTCCATGTAATAACACTAAATTCCTATATTTATTGTTACCATGATTTCCATCGTTATGATGAATTTCTATAACATTATCAGAATTAAGGAATAATTTACATTTTCCACATCTACCTTGTTGCATTTTCATTAATTTTGCTAGCTTTGGTTTTATTCCTGGCATTTTTCCAAGACGTGTTGTCCAATATTCCCAATCGCTATTATATGGTGATTTAGTTCCTATGACTTTGATGTGACGTTTAATTTTATGTTCCGAATGAAGGATCATAAACTTGCCACCATGTGTCATAAATCTCCATTTATAGTTGCCATGTTGTCTAAAATATTTGAATTGTACAAAAGCCCTAGACTTATCAGGATGTCTCCTTATTGACCATTGCCACAATTTCTTATGAAGCTTGTGATCCATCTTCCTAAAGATACTACTTGATACCCCTGGTGTGTAGTAATTACTCCATCCTTTTATTATTGGATTGAGTTTTTCTATTACTTTTTCCTGAGGCATTGCTATCATATTCCTTAAGATTTTTTTGATAGTTAACAAATGCTCTTTTTGTCCTTGTTTACTTGGTTTAGTATAAGACTTATATCCTCTTCTTTTATTTTTATCTGGAAATTGCCTTATTGTGTATCCTAAAAAGTCAAATCCTGGTTTTTGACCATTATCGCTATTTAAACTATGCACAATATTTGTCTTCGATTCTTTTAGTTTTAGCCCGATGTTTGCTAACCATTTTTCTATGGTTGCTTTTGCCTTCATAATAATTTCCTTATTTTCGTGAATAACAACAAAATCATCCGCATAACGAATTATGCTAATTGCTGTTTGAGCCTTGATGTTACTACTTTTTCCAGTCTTCTTTTTAAAATCTTCAAGAAGATCTTTAGCTAAAGAATTTTTTGTATCTTTTTCTAACCCGTGAAGTGCAACATTTGCAAGTAGAGGAGATATGACTCCGCCTTGCGGTGTTCCATTCTTAGTAGTATAAAATACTTCTCCATCAATTACTCCGGCTTTTAACCACCCTTTAATAATTCGTCTTTTCATTGGGGTAGTGGCAAGCTTATTTAGCAATACTTGGTGATTTATATTGTCAAAACACCCAGATATGTCTGCATCTAGTACATAACCTGTTTTTTTCGTAATTGCATTATGTATGGCGACAATTGCATCGTGCCCAGACCTGCCAGGTCTGAAACCATAAGAGTTAGGCTCAAATTTTGCCTCCCACTCAGGTTCCAGTGCCATCTTTAAAAGTGCTTGTTTTGCTCTATCTTCTATCGTAGGTATACCAAGAGGACGTTTTTCATTAGTCCCACTTTTCGCAATCCAGATTCTTCTTAATGGTTTGCTCCTTCCCTTTAAATTAATTGATAAAGCTAAGTTCATCCTTTCTCTTTGGGTAAGAGCTATTTTTCCATCTATCCCAGCTGTCTTGCGTCCTCTGTTATCTTGGCTTACCTTGCGAGTAGCGAGTATTCTTGCACTTGTTGACGCTAACATCAATCTTTGTAACTTATGCACAAGTTTGATATTATCTTGTTGCATGGCTCGATAAATTCGTTTTTGTAGCTTAAATGTTTTAATTTCTAGCTTTCGCCAAGGAATCTCATTCCATTCATACCTAATCATAATGATTGGCTCATAACCTATTAACTACTACTAACAACTTTACCATCCAAACCATCGTGTCTCCGTCTGCTTATCCTAGGTGTTACCCTAGGCATTTGCTTCTGAGACAATCCCTCTAACATAGAGCTTGCGGTTGGCACCTTCTTCAATATGCTTACATTATCAAAAATAGGAAAATGTATTGAGCATAATGAAGAGCAATATGTTAGTTACCCTGTTCTATATTATAATTTCATGTTGAGGTTAGGTGCTTGCTTTCCTCCGAGGATATTTAAGAACATCAAATCAGACTCGACCATTCTGATTTCTATTATCCCTTTACCTTTTGGTAATGCGTACTTATCAACTCTATTTCGCATTTCGAATATGACGAAGGTTCTAATACAAATTTCTCTCGTCACCATACTCAACTTTGTTCGAGAGGATTCCCAATAGAGTTTTGAGTTACTCCCTTTTATGCCATGCTTGCACAATTATATTTGCCAGTTATAATCGTGTGGCATATACTTTTATCCCGATGTCTGGGAAGATGGAATTTAACCATCAATATAATATAGCTTGTCTTTATCTTTCTTTTAATCTGATAAAGAAGTTTAGGTCACACGGTCGAAATACTCGAGGAACGTGCCTATAGATAGTAATCCTACAGCTTCTTTTTGTTCTCTTGTAAGGCTTTGCTGATTCTCTACTGCTTGCATTTAAGATTATTTATATTTCCTTAACTCTAGTTTTATTCAATATTAATATTAGAAGCCCTGCAACTATAATTTAGCCCTATCAAAAGATAAAATACCTTTTAAGTTGCATAATTTCATTATTTTAATTACTTATTGCTATTTTAAACACAACATTTTTACCATTTCTATCTTATCTTGATATTTTGCTCCATTTTCTAAATTCCCGTAGTGCTTGGAAAATCTACTATAAGCATCAAATACTTCTATGGGTATATTTATAGAGCTTCCATAGATTTCAGAGCGTAAGTAATTAATTTCTTCTTCAATTTGATCTTCCTTAAGTTCAATAGACCAAGCCCTTTGTTTATCGTTTTGATTCATGCTCCATCTATAACCACGCATCTTTAATAGGTCTTTACTTTCATAAGGAGCATTAGTTGCCCATAATCTAAATCTTATAGCTAAAGCACTCTCAAGTAATTGCTTTAAAACTGGTTGTTTTGAAATTAGTGATTCTTGAGATAAAATATGTACCCCAGCTAAACAGTCAGTTATTGCTCTGTGCCCTTCAAAAAAGAAATTATATTTATAAGCAATATATTCCTCAGAACGAT
>CALLKE010000120.1 GCA_938008555.1 uncultured Pedobacter sp. | reverse complement strand
AGGTAACAATGGAACTACTCAGAGGTATTTCGGCTCTTTGGAAATACGGCACTAGGTGGGAGGTAATATTAGGGTGCAAAGTAGTATCTGTTGCTGATTATTTTGTGATTTTGGATTATGTCCTAAAATTCAGCCGTTTCATAGGTGGAATCTTTTTTGCTATAGGGTAACCCTTCAGGTATTTGAATGTTTGTCTTTGGTGATATCTGAAAACTTATATTTTGTATATTTTTTTTATTTTTAGTTTAATTATTTAATTAAATTTATCAAAATTGTACTATTGGGTTGATTTAAGATCTAAAGCAGTGCATATGATAAAATGTTTACCTACTAGATTGTTGAGAATTATCCGTAGTAATGCATTGTTGCTAGTATGTTTTGTGTTTTGGGTAAATAGGGGTTATTCTCAAACTACTTACTATCCTGCAGGCTTAGCGAAGTCAATAGTTTCGTTATGGTTAAATGCGAATGTGCCTAGTAGTATTAATACAACTGTGGTAGGTGGTATCACCAATGTCACATCGTGGAATGATTTAAGTGGTAATGGATACAGTGCAACACAGGGTACCTCTAGTAATCAGCCAACATACTACTCAACAGGAAGCTCCACTGGTAAGCCCGAAATTACTTTTACAAAAGCTAACTCAACCTATTTACAAATAGCGAGTTTACCTTCAAATTTTGCTCCTGGGACTTTAAGCCTTTTTTCGGTAGCTCGGTTTACAAGTACTGCAAACAACTTTGAACGCATCTTTGATTTTGGGAATGGGGCAGGTAGCGATAATATACTTTTAGCTAGGGAGAGTACTACAGCAACTTATGACTTTGATATTATTTCAGGGACTACTACAGGTGATCGTGTTTCCTCAGTAAGCATTCCATATAGAACTGCAATCTTTGATGTTACGACAAGCTCGACAACACCCACTTTTTACATCAATGGCACAGCAGATAATTCGCCAACAGGCACTAATCAAACTAGTCAGTCGGTAATTCGTACTAGTAATTATTTAGGGAAGAGTAATTGGTCAGGCGATGCATATTTTCAAGGAGGTATATCCGAGTTGTTGTTTTTTAATGTCAACTTGAATAATACTCAGCGTGTGTTGGTTGAGAACTATCAAGCAGCACAGTGGGGTTTGTTGGGCAGTCTAGGAAGTTTACAATATGCACTTACTTCTACTACTACGTATGATACTAATTTAGTTGGGATTGGATTCTTATCTAGCACAGATAATGTAACTAAAACGTTAAGCGGTGATGGTTTCGGTCTGAGTAGTACCACTGGTGCAGGTAACTTTTTGCAAAATTCAGGTGATTTTATGCTGGCTGCTAATAATGGACAAGCTGCTACAAGTGTACCCACATTTGGGAGTATTACGCCAGCATTTGTATGGAATAGGAGTTGGTATGTGAATAAAACAGATGTGAGTAGTAACGGTGGAATAATGACTATTTACTTTGATGTAGCAGCTTATGGTGGTATTATGAAAAGTGGTAATACGTATTCATTATTGTACCGATCTGCTGATGGAAACTTTACTAGTGCGGTAGGTACTACCGTTGTTTCTTCTGCTGGTGCAGTAAATGGTAGTATTGTAGCCTTTTCGATCAATGCACTTAGTATGACTAATGGGTATTATACCTTAGGGAGCTCATTGAATACAGTTCAGTTTCCAGGAGGAGTAAGTTCGGGTATAACACTTTGGCTAAGAGGAGATCAGGGAGTCTCAGCTACTGCAGGCAATGTATCACAGTGGAATGATCAATCGGGGAGTGCATCTATCACCACTCAGGCACAAATCGCAACACCTACCTCGGCAATAGCACTTAGTTCTACTGCTTTAAATTATAATCCAGCAATTGTATTTTCAGGTGCAAGCAGCCAGGAGTTGACAGGTGTTTGCAATGGTAGTTTTAATTTTTCAACGAGTAATACGATTATTGGAGTAGCTCAATGTTTAGGGAATAATGGCACTGCTAATTTAGCAGCTGTTTTTGCATCCACGAAGTCTGGCGATACTAATAATCCTGGCCCAAGCTTATTTTCTACGGGTAGCACTAGTGGTAGTTATGGTCTTGATGGTGCTGGTGCTAATACCGTTACTCCTGCAACGGCTTCTCCTAGTATAGTTACGGGGATGTATACGAGTACTTCGGCTGCTATTGGGCTTGTTTACCTAAATGGAATTCAATACAATGATTCAAATTCAGGAAATTCTATTGATGGTACCGGTCTGACTAATTTCGAAATAGGGGGTAGGACATTGGGAGCTCTTAATAGTCGCATTTTTAAGGGCAATATTGCCGAAGTGATCTATTATAATCGGGGTATTTCATTAGGAGAGCTGACACGTACACAGAGCTATTTGGCAATTAAGTATGGTATTCACTTAGATCCAACAGCTATACCCAATTATCTAGCGAGTGATGGTAGTGCTATATGGAGTTCAGTATCGAATACGGGGTACACTAATACGGTGATGGGTATTGGTCGAGATGATAACAGTAGCTTGTATCAAAGACAAACTACAAGTGCAATCGGGGCAGATATTCTCACGTTGGGTCTTGGCTCGATTACAGCATCCAATGTGGCTAATTCAGGCAGTTTTGGAGCTGATAAATCCTTTTTGATGGTGGGTAATAATAGCATTACAAGTAGTGTAACCACAACGAGTAGCTTGCCCACAAGTCCAGGTACCAGCACCCCTATACAGATGGCCTTAGGACGCATATGGAAAACACAAAACACCAATAGTGTGGGGGCGTTGGCACTTCAGTTTAATCTGGCAGGTGCATTATTGAATACGGTGGGCTATCCAGCTTCTAATTTGTGTTTATTGATTGACAGAGGAAACACAGGCAGCTTTGCTAGTAGTACCGTTGGAGGTGGAAGTATTGTACAGTCTGCTACCCAAATAGGTGGAACAACAAGTACGGTGTATCAGTTTTCAGGTGTCACCTTAAATACGACTGACCGATTTACAGTTGCCTTGACTAAGCAATTGCCTGTATTAACGATTTCATCAAGTAATACGTTGGCTGTTGGGAAAAGCTTAACAGCAAGTGTAAGCACGACAGCTGTCAATGGAGGTGGAGGAGCCATTACATATTCGATTGTTGCGGGTAGTGGTTCAGCAACACTGAATACGAATACAGGCCTGATTACAGCAATCAGCTTCGGAACAGTTACACTAACTGCGAGCAGTGCTGGAGATACGAACTATACCGCCGCAACAACGAGTCAATTGCTGACAATTAGTCAGGGTTCACAAACACTGACCATTACTTCGGCTAACACCCTATTCTCAGGTAATACATTAACAGCAACAGTAACGACCACAGCTACATCGAGTAGCGGAGGTATAGTTACTTTTTCAGTTACCGCCGGAAGTGGTTCAGCAACGGTAAATGCGAATACGGGTCTGATTACGTTTGTACAAGCAGGGACAGTAAGCCTGACAGCAAGTGCTGCTGGAGATAGTAATTACAGTGTCGCAACAACGAGCCAGTTGTTAACGTTAGCCTTAAGCCCAGGTGGAGTTTTTTCGGGTATTAACCTTTGGCTGCGTGCAGATGTAGGTGTTTCGGTATCGTCAACGACAAATTATGTGTCATCATGGAATGATCAGTCGAATAGTATCACTGTTACGGCCAATCAGGCACATACAAGTCCAACTAGTGCAATATCGGTGACTAGTGTTGGGTTCAATTATAACCCTATGGTTTCTTTTTCAAACAATAAATTACTTGGTACTGGTAATTTTAATTTTTCGGTAAGCAATACGATCATTGGGGTTGCTCAATATACTTCTAGTAGTGGAAATGTGTATGCTTCCTTTTTTTGCTCATACGCTACTGCGAGTAATAGAGCTGGTATAATAGGCACCAATAATAATGCTACGCTCACTTTTGGCTATGCTCTTGATGGGAGTGGTGGGTGTGGGTCTTATACGCAGCAAACATTTTCGCCTAGTATAGTTGCTGGCATGTATGCGAATGCTTTAAATACGAATAACTCAATTATTTATTTGAACGGGGTGGCTTATAACAATAACCCGGGTGCTTTTAGTATTGCTAGCAGTGGCCTAACCTCATTTGAAATAGGTGGAACAGAGGCTTCTAGTAATCTTTCTATGACAGGTAACATCGCCGAGGTGATTTATTACAATCGGGGTATTTCATCAGGGGAGTTGACACGAGCACAGAGCTATTTGGCAATCAAGTATGGTATCCACTTAGATCCAACAGCTGTACCTAATTATTTAGCGAGTGATGGTAGCACCATATGGGGAGCAGTGGCTAACACAGGCTATA
>CALLKE010000119.1 GCA_938008555.1 uncultured Pedobacter sp. | reverse complement strand
GGGGGCCACTTGGCCCAGGACTTTATGAGTGGTAGGCATGTCAGGCTCCGATCAGGAGGAAGGGGTGGATGGCGGTGGCCGTGGCGATGGCTGCAGCCTGGGCGGTGCTCACCGGCTTGGCTGAGTCCGCCGTGTTGTCCACGTTACCGAGGCCCACCATGCTTCTCGTGATGCCACTCACGGTGCCTGTGAACGTGGGGCTGGCCAGTGGGGCCTTGAGATTCAGCGCGGTCTGCTGCGCGGTGGATACCGGCTTGTTCGCGTCGCTAGTGTTGTCAACATTACCAAGACCCACATCAGCCTTCGCCAGCGTGACAGCGCCCGTCCGCCCTGCAACGCTCTGCACAGGTGCGGCAGCAGCGGCTTCGGCTGCGGTCGTGTATTGAGGGTGTGGGTCGCCCGCAGCGACGTGTGAGGAGACAGCGGTGGCGGCTGTACCTGCAGCTTCTTTGGCATCCAGCGCACCCTGCAGCCCCGTCACCGTGCTGATGGCCTGCGCGCCGGTGTGCGTGCTGCGGTCGCGCAGTTGCGCGTCGGTGGCATTGGCGGTAGCCCCATCCGCCACGCCAGCCAGCTTGTTTTTCTCCGCCGTGCTGTAGTCCTCGGTGGAGAGGCCCTTGCCGGTGATCTTGTCTACTTTGTCAGCGACTGCCAGAAGCCGCGCGTCGTTGCCAGCGGCTACGGTGCCTGCGGCGGTGCCAATGTCAGACGACTGGAGCGCGGTATCTGCCTTCCCGCCCTGCGCCGCTGTGGCGTAGTTGCTTGAATCCGTGGCTGCTGCGGTGCCTAGTGCAGAAATCAGTGCATATTGAGGGTGAGGATTTGTTGCGTTCTCATGGGCTTCAATAGCGCTAGTGTCAATTGGGCCTGTGTCCCCTCTAATGGCTCTAACTATTGGCAGTGTAAGCTGTATATCTTCTACAAACTCTAAAGTGATATTAGACACGGGTTACATCCTTTACACATCTAATAATTAGAGTCTTAGAGCTTATAATGGCAGATGAAGCAGTGATATATTGCACATCAAAAAACAGGTCCCCCAAAGGCCATTGCGTAGTATTAGCTGACGAGATACGCATAACTCTAGTAGTCGCTGGGTCAGCCCATTCAATGCTTAAGTTTTGAACAAGCGTGTCTTTACCATCTCTAATCTGAGAGGCAAGTGTTACCCCAGCAAAGTAGCCATCCGCAAATGTGTCAGGTACAGATGCTATAAGTAGCAGCGTATCACCTTGCTTATGCTCAAACGCAGGTATATCAGCCATTTTTCACCTAAAGATTTTTAAGATTGTAAAGGGTTTAAGAACTTCTGTGGGATACAAAAAGCCCGCTTTGAGCGGGCTTTGGCTTCTGTTGTTTTGCGCCTCAGACTGCTTCGATTTTCCCAGCATCAATCTGAGATTGCATCCAAGCTGTCACCTTCTTGACCTCGACGGGTGGGCCGTTGAATTCCTGCCCAGTCTCCATATCAACCATGCGTCCATGTACAGCCCTGTAGAGCTTGCCTTGAGCCTTTGGGGCCTTGACCTCCACTGAGACTTCTACATCTTTGCCATCTTTACTCATCTTGTACTCCAGAATTAAGATGTGGCCCGAAGGCCACATCTGGTTAGACCTAGATATTAGGTTAGGGTCAGGACAGACCAAGCTTGATCATACAAGCGGTAAGCCACAGAACCTTGGTCGAAGCGCATTTTCGTGCTGCGACGGATGGCGAATTGTTCCATACCTTCGTAGGCCAGCACAGTGCTGTTGACCACATGGTAGCCATAGCGGCTGTCGAAGCCTACCACCGTATTCGCGGGCCACGAGGGGTCTTGCGAAATAACGATCTTGACTTCATCTGGCCACGTTGGGTTCAGGATGTCCATGCCAACGTCGATACGCTTAGAGGTAGCGTTATCAGTCTGCACCGTAGGACGACCCGAACGCTGCTCAATCGCAAGTGCGCCAGCCATGTCGGTGATGATGGTGTCAATCTGGCGATAGCGCGAACCGGCAAACAGCCAGTTAACCCAAGCCTTTTGCGACAGGTTGCCTGCAGTCAACGCAGCATCATAGTCCACCTTGGCGTTCTTGACTGCACCAGATACGGACGCCAGCGCAGGCATACCAATATCAGTGTCTCCATTCAGGAACGACAGCAGATAGTCTTCAACTCGCTCCATTGCTTCTTCTTCGGCTTGGCGAGTAATCGCCATCGTCAGAATAGGCAAGGTTGTCGATTGGGCGAACTGGTCGCTGTACTCGATACCGATCGAGGTGCCGGGAATCTTGTAGCTGTTGTCAGAAACAGTCAGCGTCAGCATGCGAGCAGGCTCGGCCAGCTGGGCGATTGCACGGCTACGAGGGCCTTCGGCGCGCTTCAAGTTGAAGATCGGGCGATCAAACTTGGTAGCAGCGATGGAGTCCACTTGTGCGGCACGGCTGTTGAAGATACCAAGAATACCGTAGTCATTCGACCGCAGCGTACCTTCGATAGCATCAAACAAGAATGCTTGCGTAACCAGTCGACCGGTGATGGAGCCATCAGCAGTCGTAGGACCAGTCAGGCCCATCTGGGTAGCGTAGACGGTAGCGTCCATTGCTTCACCAAGCTTGATGTCGCGGCGGTGCAGGCCCATCTGTGCATACACTTGTTGTCGAGCCGTAGGCAAGCCTTCAGCAGTCGCAACCGTGTTGTCAAGGTGGGCAAGTGGGTGCTTGGCTCCCGCCGCCTTAGCTTCCGAGGTCAAAGCCAGGTCGATTTCGACCTGATCTACGCCACCGTTGTTGTCAGTGATAATACCAAATTTCATTTTGTACTCCCTTGTTTAGAACAGTTCGACAGTGCCGACAGTGCCGACTGCACCAGTACCAGCTTGACCCAGCGAAACTACACGAGCCTTGTAGGCACCCGGAGTCTGCGACGTAGCTTTCGTAACCTTCAGCTGGCCGGTCAGAGCAGTGCCCTTAGCAACCACCGTACCAGTCACAACATAATCACCGATGGCGACAGTACCAGTACCAGGGGTAGCTTGCAAGCCATCGAAGGTAACTTCCTTGTAGCCGGTGGAGATGATGCCGCCGATAGCGAAGCCATCAACAGTACCTTGCTCTGCAAGGTTGCTCGAACTCACAATGCCTTCGATAGGATCGCCAGCAGCGCACAGCACATAAGCACTTTCGCCGCTCAGCTTGACAGCCTTACCGACTTCCTCGTGACCGTACTGATTACCGGCACCGGTAGTACCGAGGCGGACGGTCTTAACCTTTTCCGAGTAAATCGTTTCTACGATGTTAAATTTCATTTCTCGCTCCTTGATTAGTAAACTTGGATTTTAGATGCAGCCGCCATCAGGCCCTGCGTCCACGATGGTTTAGCCTTAGATTCAGGCTTATTCGACACTGCGCTTACGCGGCCAGCAGCGAACTTCGCCTTAAACTTCTCATCCAAATCTGCATGAAGAGCTACCAGCGCAACTGGGTCTTCACAAGTTTCGGGAGCAGTTACGTTCAGGGCAATGCTCATGTTCTTCACACGGCCCATAATGGTTTCCGACATCGCTGCTGAAGCTGCACTGGCGGTGCTCAAAGATGCGGTAGCAGCTTCGAGTGCAGTATTAGCTTCCACCAACTTCGTGTCGGCTTCGAGTTTCGCAGCTTTCAGCGTTTCCACTTCGGCAGTAAGGGCCACCAGTTGTTCGTTGACAGCAAACAGCGCCGCTTGCGACTCGTCCGAGGTATCATCCTCGTCGGTGCCGGGGCTTGTGTCAGCGACGGTGGAGGCCAAAACTGCTTCCAAGGTTGCGCCAGCAGCGATAGCTGCCAACTGCTCGGGAGTAAGTTTTTTCTTCATTGAGTACCTCGTAAGAATCTATGTGTCGGATTTTCGGTGGTTATAACATATGCCGCAAGAGTTTAAAGCTACAGAAGCTTAAACCTTGACGGCTTTCGTCGCTTTGAACCCTTTTTGCAGCGCTTTGGAGTACGCAATGGCGTCTTCCAGGGTGCCGACTTTATCGACCAAGCCGACCGCAACCGCCTTGTGACCCATGAATTCCTTCCCCTGACCGAAGCTGCTCTCCACCGTTGCCGCAGTAACTCCACGATTCTCGGCTACTGCATTGACAAACAAGTCGCGCGACGTATCTACAATCTCTTGCAGCCCTGCCCGCGCCTCATCCGTCAACGGTTCAATCGGATTGGCAAGTGCTTTATTAACCCCTGCACGAATAATCGTCTTCTTAACACCATCCTGTTCCAGCTGCTTGCTGCGATCCGTATGCACAATTAGCGCACCAATCGACCCGGCAAGTCCCATCTCGTCAAGTGTGATGTGCCCACCTGCAGAACCCAACCAGTAAGCAGCGCTACCAATGGTATCGGCATGGACATTCACCGGCTTCACAGTCCCCACGTTCTTAATCAGGTCCCCAAGTTGCCTCACCCCTTTCGCATCTCCGCCGGGTGAATTCATCTTAAGCACAATCGACTTAACGCTCTTGTCGGACACACCTTCCAGTAAGGCTTCAGCAATATCATCGTATCCGGTAACACCGAACATGGCTAACCATCCCGCGCTACCGTTAATAAGCGAACCTGCAATACTCACAAGGCCCACCCCATCTTCAACTTCCAGCAAAGACGGAGGATCAAACGCATCCAGACCTGGATTCGCCTTCAGCATCGCCTTCAATTGAACCTGTGCATCAAGCACAGCGTCATAACTCTTCTCAGTTCCGTACCAGACTTTCATAATATTTCCTTTAGGATTTAGGTTTTGTAGGGGTGGAGGGCTTCAATTCATCCTTGACGCCCATTGTAGAGGTTTGGGATTGGGGATTCCCAATATTTGCAGACCCAGATTTGAACATCGTGCCTGACAAGGGTGCCATGCCATCTGGGGTCAAGCGCCCGGTCAAGCTTATAGATGCCTCATCGTCTTCGATCAAGCCCAAGGACAGCAGCTCCAGCGT
>CALLKE010000118.1 GCA_938008555.1 uncultured Pedobacter sp. | reverse complement strand
CGGTCGGGGATACCTTGGGTTAGGATTGAAAAGACCTTTTATATGTCTTAGCCTCTTTACCTAAAACGAGCGTTTCTTAAACTTTTAGAAATCAAATCTCATGTAACATAAAGATTTATGTTACATGAGATTTTTAGTTTCAGAACCCGTCTCAAAACCTCATTTTGAAATCAATTCCAAAATAGACAGATCTCGGCGTTTTTGAAACTCTTCTTATATCACGGAGGGTTTATGTTTGTTGGATACGCCAGGGTTTCGACTCAGGATCAGAATTTAGATTTGCAGATTGATGCTTTAAAAAAGCTCGGTTGTGAAGATCGCAATATTTATCAAGACACTGTCAGCGGATCAAAATCAAAGCGTGAGGGTCTTGGTCAAATGCTTAAGTATTTGCGCCGAGGTGACGTTGTGGTGGTTTGGAAACTTGATCGGCTGGCTCGATCGCTTAAGCATTTAATTGAGCTTGTAGGCGATTTTGAAGCGCGTGGGATAGGTTTAAAATCAATTCAAGAAAACATTGATACAACAACCGCCAGCGGGAAATTGTTTTTACATATTTTCGGAGCTCTTGCTGAATTTGAGCGGGAACTTATTCGGGAAAGAACCTTGGCTGGGCTTAAAGCTGCCGCTAATCGCGGCCGTAAAGGAGGAAGGCCGCGGCTGATGGATGTCAGTAAAATCGAGCAGGCAAAGGCGCTTCACAGCTCACAGATACCAATTGCTGAGATTTGTAAAACCCTGGGAGTGTCGAAAGGGACGCTTTATCGGGGGCTGGGGGCTTGAGATCGAATATATTGGATTTCACTGGTGGGATTTCCCACTTGAATTAATTCCCACTCTTTGCTATATTTAAGTGTATGGAAGCTCGAAAATCAAAATTTAAATCAGTGACACAAGTAAGACCAGACTCTAAGGGCCGCGTAACTTTGAGTAAGCTTGCAAATGGCGTAAGTAGTTTTAACGTTTCTCAGGACGCAGACGGCCGCCTTTTGCTCGAACCTATGGTTGAAATTCCTGCACGAGAAAAGTGGTTGTACGATAATCCTGAAGCACTTTCTAGTGTAAAGCGTGGAATATCCGACGCAAAAGCTGGCCGGGTAAAATCGCTGGGGTCATTCGCAAAATTTGCTGATGAGGACGAAGAATCTTGAGCTTTAAAATACTATTTTCTGACGAAGCCGAAAAACAATATCATCAGTTAGAATCAAATAAAGGTTTAAGTAAACGGTTAAAATCAGTTCGAAAAGCGCTGGGTTATCTGGAGTTAAACCCCAGACATCAAGGACTCAATACTCACAAGTATTCATCTTTGTCAGGACTAAATGGCGAAGAAATATTTGAAGCTTATGCCGAAAATAATACACCAGGTGCGTATCGAATTTTCTGGTTTTACGGTCCTCAAAAAAATCAAATTACAATTTTATCTATAACACCTCACCCATAATTCAAACTTGCATCAACTCGCCGCATACAAAATTTTTTTCATTGTTATGGAAACGTCTAGCTGTTGAAATGTTTTTATAAACCAACGGAGGGTTAATTGAAAAAGCCTGTTATATATGCAGTTATGTGTCACAAGGGCGGGACCGGTAAGACCACCACAATCTCTGCGCTAGCCGATGCTTTTGCAAAGCTTGGTAAAAAAGTCCTAATTATTGATGCTGACGAACAATCTAATATTAAAACGATTTTTGGAATTAAACTCCAAAACAGCGAGGGAGGACTTGCAGCGGTTCTACTCGATAACGTCAATCCACAAAATATGACTGTGAGAGTGCGAGAAAATATTGACGTTATACTTTCAGGTGGACGCTTTATGAGGGATTTTGAAAAGACTCATGCGAATACGCCTGATTCAGAGCTACTCCTAGAGCTTCGGATGTGCAGCATTTCCGGCTATGACATAATTCTAATTGATACTCCTCCTGCTCTTTCTTTAATTTCTACAAACATCGTCACATATTCGGATTATTTATTACTGCCATGTTCTCCTGACCTTCTCTCTGTAGTTGGTGTGAAAAACACTCTGAACTTTGTCGAAAATATTGAAAGTCACTACAAGAACAAAAAAATAAAAATATCTAAAGTTTTAGGAATTATTCCAACCATGCACGATGGCCGACGAAACCTAGATATGGATATACTAGATGATCTTCAGAGATTAGAAGATGCAAATCTATTGCGTGGTGGACGTGTATTTTCCCCTGTTAGGATAGATATCAAAGTAAAAACTGCTCAAGTGAAAAGAAAACTCTTATCTGAAAGCTTCCCCGATTCAAAGGCCGCCCAAGACTATAATCTTGTTGCTCGGCAAATTATAGAAACGACCGAAAAACAAACTAAGCCTCATGCTGTCCAATCTCGACCGCAAGAAGTTGGACTCTAGGACCATAAATGGAAAATCAATCAGAAAGAAAACGTAAATCAAAGGGTCGCCTATCCGTTATGGATGAATTTACCGGAGATGCTGGTGTTATCGAGTTTAAACCACAGATAAGTATAGATGAGCAGAATCGTATCGATAAAAAAACAAAACTTGCAGATATTCCGACGTATGCACGTGCAGAGCTCGCAGAAAACTTAGGACAAACCTCGGACAAACCTAAGACGGAACCTAGGACAATTCTAGGACAAACTCAGGACATTCTTAGGACAAACTCAGGACAAATTTTATATGAAAATAATGAAACCTCGGACAAACCTAAGACGGAACCTCGGACACATTCTAGGACAATTCTAGGACAAACTCAGGACAAACCTCGGACAATTTCAGCCTTTCAGTCTCTTTCTGGATTACAAAGAAATATAATGATTTTAATTTATGATTTATGTCGAATTAATGGGGGCAGAACGACCTCTCCTGTATCTGTCGAACAGCTTTATTTAAAGTTAGAATCTACCCGTCTCTCAGTCCAGAAGAGCATTCAGAGGTTGGAGCAAAAACTTTTAATACTACGAAAAAGTTTTCGCTCGGGTCGAGGTGGCTGGACGATTTATGAGTTGCCTGAAGTAGTGTGGAATGAAATTCTTCAGAACGAAACCTCGGACAAACTTAGGACAAACTTAGGACAATTGTCGGACAAACCTAAGACGGAACCTAAGACGGAACCTAGGACAAAACCCCCTTATAGTAGTAGTAATGATTTATATATAAATAATACTACAACTATAGCAGCTGAAATTTTAGTCATACCGGAAAACTTAAAACGGTTTGGTCTTTCTTTGGTAAATTTGCAAAATTTAATAACGGCTGAGAAAACGACTTTAGAAATCGTGCAGCGAAGTTTAGCAGCGCTATCGTATGACGTTGAAAACGGGAAGACCGGAAACCTTGCCAACATCCTTTTTGGAGTTTTGGGGTCAGGTCGTGAGTACATCAGCCAAAAGTATTCAGAATCATTACAGGCTGAGCTTGATCAGGAGCTTAGACGTATTCAGGAATCTGAAGAGCAGCGAAAGAAGCTTTTAGAAATTAAGCTTCAGGAAAAATTTAAAACCTATGTGGAGCAAAACCCAGAGTTTATTGAAACGGTGAAAAGCAAGCATGGTTCTTTTGTAACGAGCAATGAATTGCTTGAAAAAGTAGCATTTGAAGAGTTTAAATCCATCGATACGTCAAATTCTTTCTAAAATGGCCTGTGGCTGGTTTTTATTTAATTTTTATAGAATCCCATTAATTTTAAAAATAAATCAAACCTGGGCCTTTTTACGGCGTTTAAACTAGGTCTTTGGTAGTTGTCAGATCCTCAAAACCACAAATTTCAAAATTGCATTTTCGTAAAAATCGGCCATGGGCCGTGTAAATTATCCGTATTTTCAAACTTAGGAAGTTGAATTAAAAATCCTGTTGTAAAGTCCTCAAAATACCTCTGTTGTTAATTGAGGATTTTTGGCGTAAACGAAAGACACTAAAACAAGTGATTTCAATATATTAGGCGATGTTACGATCCGACCTCGCTTCGTGACCACCCCCTCCCTACGAGATGAAGTGGTCACGAAGCGAGGTCTCTACAAGGATATGAAATAAATTGGGTTGGTTAGATATAGAAAAGAGTAAGTAGTAGTTGGTGGTATGTGGGTATTTTGAGGATAAGGAAAAGAAATGGATCAAGAACTGGTTAAATATAAGAATGATTTAAAAATAAGCAAAAAATCAAAAGATGATATGGTTAATAAAAAGGCAAAAAGTTTTAGATTAACTGATCGGGATTTTGAGATTTTTGCGTTTTTATTGGAGCAAAAGTTTGCAAGTCTCGAGCAAATCTATTTCAGGTTTTTTGATGCGAGAGTTAAGGTCACAGATCCGATGCCGGCAGGGTTACATGTGACTCGCCAAAGGCTTCAAATTTTAAAGCGAAATGGATTTATCAAATCAGAAAAAGTGTATTCAGAGGCTCGGAGCTTGTATCTTTTAACGGGTCTTGGAGTAACCGCACTCAGGGCTAAAAAGCCGCATTTGGCTGATCTTAAGGTTATCAATCAGATTGATTTTAGAAACTATGACCACGACACGAAGGTTAATGATTGTCGGATCGCGATTGAGCGGACCGGAAAAATCATTAGATGGCTGCCTGAGCGAAAGCTACGAGCCCAAGGGTTTGAAAGTGATTTTTCGTGGGATGAGTTACCAAGTGAGCTTGTACCGGATGGTATTTTTATAACTTCAAAGGGTGAGAGAGTGGCTTTTGAAATTGAAACAACACCTCGGAAAAAAAGTCGTTATGAAGAAAAGCTTTTGGGTTTTAGGTCGGTGATGCTGGGATCAAAGCCTTTAATACATCGGGTGATTTGGGTTGGGTATACGGACCGGGTTTATGGTGATTTGAAGGATGTGGCGAGCGGCACAGATGGTTTTATGGTTGAGTCTTACAGTCATTTTTTATCAAAGCTTTGGCCGCGTGGAATGCCAGAAAAAGTTTAGGGGGATGAGTGAGTGATGGTAAAAACGAACATTTTGAAAATTTTGTTTTATTTATAATTGTGGGCGGCCTGATTTTAGCTGGTGTGATTTACGGGGTTTATTTATTTTTTCCGTTTGTGGTGTTCTATTTGATCCCGTTCGTTTTGGCTTCAGTTGCCTGTGGCTTAATTTTACGAATGGCCGGTAGCCCACGAGACAGCATTGGTAATTTATCGCGCTACAGGTCAGTTGTCATCGCGTACAGTGGGATGCTTTTAATTGTTGGGTTAGTCTTTTTTAAAGATGTGGGTAGGGCAGTTGTTGTTGATCAACAGGGAAAACTCACCAATCAGGTGATGCTTGATTGGCCTAAACCCAACCAATATTACAATGCTTGGCGCAGGTCTTTGTATTTGAATGCGCCGTTTGAGGGGCTCCGAGCAAAAGCAAATATTGGTGTCGCATACGACAGATTAGAGATGGGCTGGATCGCTTTGAGTGCATTATTTTTTGGAGCTCCGCTATTTTACTGGTGGTTATCAAGAAATGATGACGAGCTTGTGCGCGAGATTGTTGAGAATTTAGCGGCAAGTCGTGTCGCGGATAAAAACAAACGACTCGCTGAAAAAGAAAAGAATTTAAATCAAATTATTGAATCCAATAAAGCTGCGCTGAATGCAAAAGTTCGGGATCTTGAAAAAGCGCAGGAGTTGCTAATAGCTGAGAATCAGTCGTTGAAAGCAAAGCTTGAATTTGCACCGGATGTACCAAGACCCAGTGAATCTATAAAAAAATCTAGCGGCGTTTTGGATCAGGATATTTTTTAAGAGAGTTTAAAAGTTGCAGTCGTGATCAAAGATCATGGCGGCAGTGAATAAAATTGAATCTCAAGCAAAATATATCCGCCGTCATCCGGAGCAGGGGCTCCTTTATCGGACAGTAGAGACCTATTGGCCCATTTTTTTGCGGGAGCAAGAAAAAGTTGGTAGGAACATTCCGATCTTTATCAAAGATGAATTCAATAAGTATCTTAGGTGCGGGATTGCTGAGTTTGGATTTGTAAGAACGTATTGTTATCAGTGCCGGGAGTCTGGGGTTGTGGCCTTTTCTTGTAAGAAAAGAGGCTTCTGTCCGAGTTGTTGCGCTAGGCGTATGAATGATGAAGCTGCTCACTTGGTGGATCAGGTTTTGCCGGAAGTGGTGATGCGGCAATGGGTTTTGTCGTTTCCGTATCGGCTACGCTATCAAATGGCGCACAATCCAAAGCTTACGAATAAAATTCTTTCAATTTTTATTCAAACCATCAGCTCGTATCAAAAAAAGCAGGCAAAGCTTTATGGGATCAAGGTCGCTCGTCCCGGGGCTGTAACTTTTATTCAGAGATTTGGCTCGGCTTTGAATTTAAATGTGCATTTTCATACGTTGTTTGCGGACGGGGTTTTTTACAAAACAGAAAATGGAGACTATAAATTTTTAAGACTTTTAGAACCTACTCGGGATGAGCTCATATTGCTTGCCACCAAGATCCAAAACAAGGTCAGTACTTTGGTTCAAAAGCTTGGTCTTGATGATCAAGGACAAGGTGGATTTGATGAGAATTTATTAAATGATGTGTCTGCTCTTTCGATCGGACACAAGGCAGGATTTGGTGAAAGAGCAGGCCAGGGGCTCAGGCGTTTTGGAATTAAAAAGCTTGAAGTTGATCCCGAAGGAAATGATCCATATTCGGCCAATGTAGGTGGGTTTAGTTTAAATGCCAGAGTTTGGGTCGGTGGACGTGACCGAGAAAAACTTGAGAAGCTCATTCGCTATATGGCTAGAGGTCCTATTGCAACTGAACGGTTGAGTGAGTCATATCCGAATTTATTAATTTATAAAATGAAAACTCCATGGCGTGACGGGACGACGCATGTGAGTTTTTCATATTTGGATTTTATAGCAAGGCTTGTGGCATTGATCCCGCCACCAAAGATGAATTTAGTCAGGTACCACGGTGTGTTTGCGCCAAATTTTAAAGACCGCTCACGAATTGTACCAAAGAAAGCTAAGCTTCCTGAGGTTCCCGAGACCACAGCACCAGATCTAAAAGTGAAAGCCCAAAGGGCGCGGCTGCTGTGGTCAGAAATGCTGAAACGGGTATTTAAAATTGACGTAACAGTCTGTCCGCATTGTGGAGGGAGGCTTGAGCAGATTGCTATTATAAAAGATAAAGTGGTGGCCAAGGCGATTTTAAAGAGTTTGCAGGAAACAACGATCTTTAAGCCGCTTGCGGTGATTTGGGAGCGGGGACCGCCTGAACAGCTAAATGATTTTGAAAATGAATTTGATCAGCGGGAGTCGTGGTAATTTTTAATCACGAAACGGCCGAGTTTTGCCTAAAACAATAAATTGATTAAAAAATAGCGTTTATTTTACCAGTAAACAGAGCCCCCGGTGTCGCGGAGGCCTCGTAACATAAGGGTTGATGTGAGGA
>CALLKE010000117.1 GCA_938008555.1 uncultured Pedobacter sp. | reverse complement strand
TGCCTAAAGGCGGATGGAACTATGGTAATATGCCTAAGATCAGTGATTACCAATTGCATCATGTGATACCCCGTTCACAAGCAAGCCACCCAGCAATAAAGGCAGCTGGATTTAATGTAGATAAACCGACTAACTTAATTTACTTACCAAAAGAAAAAGGTACGCATGCTGTTAGAAGCCTCCATAATGGATGGAATAAAGGACATATTACCTACAATTTAGGTGTTAAGGATAAGCTAGATGAAATCCATGAGATAGGAAAAGCCAATGGTTTTTCTAAACCTGATTATGCATCCGCAGTAGAAGATTTAAGAAATAAAACAAGGAAAAGCTTACGGGAGGGTACAATCAAATGCCGGTAATTTTTTAGTTATTGTTTTGAAAAAGCCTTTAATCAGAGTATTAAAAACAAAAAGAGTATCAACGCATTCCAATTTTATTAACTATGTATTTTAGATTTTCAGCCTTTTATAAGCGAGAAGCAGCATTTGTATTTAGCGAAGAAAAAAACCAGATGGATGTTTTTGCACTAAGAGCTGGACAAAAGCTTGTTGTTAATAAGCCCTTAGAATTTGAAGTGGATAAGATAGATAAATATACGGAGTCATATGACTTGCTTCCCACATATGACGCACCACTTGTTAGCGCCAGGTTTAAAGGAATATTCGATGATCTAACAGATGATTTACAATTTATAAAAGCGCGAATCACTGACGAGAAAAACAATATAAACGACAGCTTTTATTACATAAATATTGTTAATGTTTTACCTATCATGGATAAAACCAAATCAGTGATTAAGATAGAAAAATATGGCAAGGCTGAAATTATGAGCATTAAAAAGTTATACGTCATTGAAGGCAGCCTGAAAGGACATTCTGTCGTTCGTATGGAGGAGCATAAATCATATATTATTGTTACAGAAGAGTTTAAAAGACGTTGTGAGGATGCTGGCTTGAAAGGACTTCATTTTATAGAGGAAGGATACTCTATTTATACTGATTTAGATTGATTTGTTTGTTAGCATGATCAGCCCATAAGAGCCATTCAAATTGAGTGGCTCTTTGCTTTTTAGCCTGTAGTATATGGTT
>CALLKE010000116.1 GCA_938008555.1 uncultured Pedobacter sp. | reverse complement strand
GATAATGAAAATGGTTTTTGGTGGTCACCGTCTAATCAAGAAATATATGGCATTGTAGGCACTGCAAGACCTGTTGATTTTACTTTAGGGGATGCTAATTGCCGAGCAAATTTTCTGAACGAAAATGAAGTCACCACAATTATTCACCAAGAGGGTTACCGACTTTGGGGTAATAGAAGTTGTGCAAGCGATCCTAAATGGGCCTTTTTATCGGTACGCAGAACCGCTGACTTAATTAATGATAGTTTGCTACGCGCTCATTTATGGGCGGTAGATCGTAACATCACCCGCACTTATTTGGATGATGTGGTGGAAAGTGTAAATGCCTATCTGGCTCATCTCAAAGCGCTGGGAGCTATTTTAGGTGGACAGTGTTATCCCGATCCTGAGCTCAATACGCCTGCGAACATTGCGCAAGGTAAAGTATATTTCGACTTTGATTTCACGCCGCCTTATCCGGCAGAGCGGATCGTCTTTCGCTCGCATTTGATTAACGATTATATTAAGGAGCTGATCTGATGTTGCCAAAAATTCTTAAAAACTTTAATGCCTTCGTTGATGGTCGCGGCTATGCCGGTCGTATTGATGAAATAAGTTTGCCAAAACTTTCCATTAAAACCGAAGAGCATCGTGCTGGGGGCATGGATATTCCTGTAGCCATTGATATGGGTATGGAGAAATTAGAAGCCGAGCTCACATTTTCTGAGTATGACCCTGAGCTTTTTAGACTATTTGGGTTGGTAGATGGCAACGCTGTTTCGCTGACCCTTCGTGGTGGACTGCAAGGCAGTGGCGATGCGGAAGCTGTGGTTGTGAATTTACGTGGCCAATTTAAGGAACTTGATCCGGGAAATTGGAAAGCTGCTGATAAAGCAACGCTTAAATGTACCGTATCCATCCGCTATTACAAATTAACCATTGATCGTCGTGAACTGATTGAAATTGATGCTGAAAATATGGTGCGCAAAATCAATGGTGTCGATCAAATGTCATCACTTCGAACTGCTTTAGGGATTTAATATGCATAAAATCAAACTCAATGAACCGATAAAAATTGACGGGGCAAGCATTTCAGAGCTGACTTTAAGACGACCTAAAGTGCGTGATCGTCTAGCTGTTGAAAGACTTGGAACCAACGATGCTGAAAAAGAAGTAGCACTGATTGCCAATCTTGCAGATATTCCAAAAGATGCTGTTGAAGAATTAGATCTGGCTGATTACGCCAAAATTCAGGAGGCATTACAGGGTTTTTTGTTGCCATTAAATCCGACGACTTAAGAAGTAGCGTGCTATCACTGGCTGCTTTTGCAAAAGGCGGAATTAGTGAATGGTTAGAGATGGATATAGAGGAGTTTATCTTATGGCTTAACAGTGCAAGGGAGTTACAAAAATTATGACCGCCATTCATACTTTATCCGTTGTTATCGGTGCTGCCTTAAAGGGAAATTTTGGCGCCACTATGGCTCAAGGGGCATCCCAGCTTAATCGACTCGGTCAGGCCATTAAGCAACTTGAATCCTCAGGAAAAACCGTCGGCAAATTCCAGCAATTACAACGTGATACCTTACTTGCTAAACGGGCTTGGATGGAAGCTGAAAACCAAGTTAAATCTCTTGCTATGCAGATGGCAGCCACTGCTAACCCCAGCAAAGCCTTGGTTGCAGAATTTGAGCGCTCTAAAACAGCAGCGCTTAAAGCTAAAACGGCATACTTGCAAAAACGTGAAGCTCTTCATAATCTTGATAATGAAATTCAAAAATCCGGTCAAGATATTCAAGGTCTTATTGCGCAGCAAACCAAGCTCGGTTCGTCTATCGAAAAACTTAAAGGCCATTATGTAGCCCTTGATCGCTTGATGCAAAAACGCCAAGGGATACTTGCCCAGCGCGCTAATCTGCGCGGCCAAATGTTCGATGCGGTGGCGCTCGGCGCAACATTTACTGCCCCTATTAAAGCTGCGATCGATTTTGAAAGCGCCATGGCTGATGTACGAAAAGTTGTTAATTTTGACACCCCAGATGGCCTTCAGAAGTTAGGCGAAACCCTAAAAATCATGTCACGGGAGATTCCACTTTCAGCTGCAGGACTTGCACAGATTGCTGCAAGTGGCGGGCAGCTTGGTATTGCCGCAAAAGATTTATCGTCATTCACCAATACCGTTGCAAAGATGGCCACTGCTTTTGATATGTCAGCAGAAGAAGCCGGTGATGCTATGGCAAAGCTTGCTAACGTTTATCAAATCCCCATCACTGAGATGACAAAACTTGGGGACGCAATCAATTACCTCTCTGATAATACCGCAGCCAAGGCCAAAGATATGGTACCGGCGCTGAATCGTATCGGTGGTACGGCACGGCAATTTGGTTTAACCGCTGTACAAGCAAGCGCTCTTGCCGGTGCTTTTATCAGCCTTGGCAAAGCTCCTGAAAAGGCAGGAACTGCCATTAACGCCATGCTCAGTAAACTTCAAACAGCTGGTAAGCAAGGCAAAAAATTTCAAGATGCCTTACGTCAAATGGGGATGAGTGCCAAACAGCTGGAAAAAGATATCGGCCAAGATGCTCAAGGGGCTTTGGTTAAATTCCTTGAGGCCATGGAGAAAATGGATAAGCAAAAACGCTCCGGAATCCTCTTTGATCTGTTTGGTATGGAATATCAAGATGATGTGGCTCTGCTGGTGGGAAGCCTCAACGAGTACAAAAAAGCCGTGAACATGATCAATGATGAGACCAAGTTTGCGGGCTCCATGCAGCGTGAATTTGCCAATCGTGCCAACACCACAGCCAATAATTTACAGCTTCTAAAAAACGGACTTGCAGAAGTCGGTATGAATTTAGGCTCAGTGCTTTTACCACCTCTCAATGCTCTGGTTAAGGTCCTGCGCACTGCAACCACTCAAATGGCAGGCTTTGCTGAACAGCATCCCATTTTAACCAAATTAATTATGGGGGTAACAGCTGCTTTGATTGGAGGGAAAATAGCTGCCATTGCACTTGGCTATGCGTGGACCTTTATTCAAGGGGGTGCCTTGGCACTAGCGACAGCTTGGCGTGCTCTTTTAATTACCATTACGCTTGTTAAAGCTGGCTTTATTGGTGTGAATAGCGCTTCGCTGATTACCGCAGTACGCATGGGGGCACTTGCTTTTGGTGGGGCTTTGCAAGCATTAGGTAGCTCATTCATGGCTTTAGCTTCCAGGGTCTTTCCAGCAGTCATTACAGGCTTTCGTGCTTTAACGGTTGCCATGATGAGTAACCCTGTTGGTGCTATTGTCGGCGGAATAGCCATTGCGGCAACCTTGGTGATTACCAATTGGGAGAGCGTCAAAAGCTTCTTCATGACCATTTGGGAACCTATTAAGCCTGTATGGGAAGCCTTTGGCAATTGGCTCAATAGCTTTTGGGAGAAAATCAAAAAGCCGTTTAAATCGGTGGGTGGTTTTTGGGAGAAAATGTGGGGTAAAAAAGAAGTACCAGAGCTCCCCGTTACCGCTATGCAACCAGTCAGTGATGCGCTTAAACAACCCTTACCGCTTGCACAAAAAACCGCTCAAAATAACACCCAAAACAATAGTTTTAATATCAATGTTCAAGCCTCACCGAATCAAGATTCAAAAGCTGTAGCAGATGAAGTCATGCGGCGCTTAAAAGAACAATCGCGCGGGGCATTATATGATCCTGTGGGGGCGCTGCCATGATGCTTGCTTTGGGTCCTTATCGCTTTTCTTTAAACACAGGTGCTTACCAAAGTTTAAAGCGCAGCAGTGAATATCGATGGCCTTCTATAGAACGCATTGGCCAAGAACCATTACTTCAGGCAGTTGGTCAAGGCTCAGACCGTATTGATTTAGACGGCGTCATTTATCCGCATTTTCGTGGCGGTTTAGGGCAAATCAATGCAATGCGCGATGCTGCTAGCCGACAAGAGCCACTGATGTTGATTAATGGTTTGGGCGAAGTCTTAGGACGTTTTGTCATTATTCAAATTGAAGAAACTCAAACTACTTTTTTAGCGGACGGTATACCCCGAAAAATTGAATTTAGATTAAGCCTTGAACGATACGGTGAAGAATAATGACACGCTACCGCACCAAAGAAAACGATATGCTCGATTGGATCTGCTGGAAGCATTATGGGTTTCAATCGGGTGCTGTTGAAATTGTTTTAACGGCTAACCCTGAGCTTGCTGAATGGGGTAGTTTTTTACCTGCAGGTCTTTTGATTAATCTGCCCGAAATTAAAAAAGCTTCCGCCAAGCCAACCATAAAATTGTGGGATTAAGATGACTCCGGATTTTAACATTTGGGCTCAAGGAGCTCTCATCACAGGCCTCATTAAACAAAGGCTGATCTCACTTCGCATCACTGATGAAGCAGGCATTACTAGCGATAGTGTAGAAATTTGTTTAGATGATCGTGATTCCCTCATTGAAATGCCTTCCTCAGGCAGTAAATTGCAAGTGCATTTAGGTTATGTTGAAACCGGCCTTGTCTCCATGGGGCTTTATATTATTGATGAAGTCACGCTTGAAGGCCATCCCCAAGTCATGAAAATTAAAGGCCATGCCGCTGATTTAAAAGCCTCCTTTAAATCACAAAAAACTGATGAGTGGCATCAAAAAACCATTGGTGATTTGGTGAGCACCATTGCGGCCAAACACGGCTATGAACCACGCATCGCCTCGCAATTTGCGAATATTTTATTGCCGCATATTGATCAAACCGCTGAAAGCGATATGCATTTATTGTCCCGCCTTGCACAGCTTCATGGTGCCATCAGTAAACCCGCCAATGGGTTTTTGTTATTTGTCCCTGAAGGTAAGGCGAAATCTTTTACCGGGCAGTTAATTGGCGGTAGCACCATTGATTTAAAAGAAGTCTCAAGCTGGAGGGTCACCTTTGCCGAACGTGACCGTCAAGCTTCTGTTATTTGCTATTGGCATGACCCTGATAAAGCCGAGCCCGTAGAAGAGAAAGCTGGTGATGGCGATCCCGTTCATACCATGCGCGGCGTCTATCCCAATTCAGGATTAGCCAAGGCTGCGGCACAAGCAAAACTCGAGCGCCTGACACGTGGCACGCAAACCTTGAATATAACCTTAGCAGGTCGCAGCGATCTGGTAGCGGAATCCAAAATTTACTTATCGGGATTTCGTTCCGGCATTCCGAGCGACTGGATAATAACACGTGCAGAGCACACGTTAGATAGCAGCGGTTATCGCACCACTATCGATGCTTCACGTGATTTTGAGGGAGATACGGATGACCAATAAAACGAATATGCTCACAAGGTGGCAATGGGATCGCAAAATCCCTATAGGCCTTGTCGTTGCAATGATTTTACAAACACTAACCGCCATATGGTGGGCAGCAAAACTGGATACAAGGGTTGTGATGCAGGAGGAATGGTTTCAAAAGAACCAGCAGCTTGCAGAAAAAGTCTTTCGGCTCGAAGAGCGCATTATCTCCCTTCATGAAGAACTTAACGATTTGGAGGCAAGAATCAGTCATGGCAAATAAACCCACACTACCCATAACCGATGAACACTTTGAACATGCCGTTAGCTTTGTATTAGCTCATGAAGGTGGTTATAGCAATGATATAGACGATGACGGCGGTGAGACCAAATTCGGCATTTCAAAACGCAGTTACCCTGATATTGATGTTAATGCTTTAACAGTTGAGCAGGCCAAAGCGATATATAAACGCGATTTTTGGGAGCCTCAGCTTTATAAAGATATCAAAGACGTCAATCTTGCTACCAAGGTCTTTGATCTAGCGGTGAACATGGGATCGTCTTGGGCGCATAGACTTGTCCAACGGGCTTTAAAATCCACAGGGCAAGATATTGCTGAGGATGGTGTGTTAGGTCCCATGACTTTAGCGGCCATTAATAAAGCCGATCTGAGCGACTTGCTTGCAGCCTTGAAATCTGAAGCCGCTGGATATTATCGAACACTCGCCGCAACTCAACCACGACGGGCCAAGTTCCTCAAAGGATGGCTGAAACGAGCTTATGCATAAACTTTAACATTGGAGAAAATCTATGAAACCAGGCATTAAAACCACTGAATTTTGGGCAACCTTAATCGGCAGCATCGCTGTTGCAGGCGCATCAGAATTGGGGCTTAACCTCAATGAAGCATCGGTAGCCAGTATTGCAGCCATGGTGATCGCATATGTGGTGGGTCGCGTGATGAATAAAAACACGCAGACCAAAATTGATCAGAAGTCTTGAAACATAATGCCGCTTTGGTTGTCAGCATTTTTGCAGATTATGCGCGAATTCAGTCAAAGCTTTTTAGCTTATATGCTGGGTCGGGAACGGTTGAAGCGTGAACAAGCCGAGGAAAACATAGAGCTCCATGAAACCTATGAAAAACTGGATGAACAAAATAAATCTTATCATGATGGGGGTAAGTCTGGTCTGCTTGAGCGGCTGCGCAAGCGTAGGGATGCAGAACCAAAGTAGCTGTCCAGCTTATCCCCATTACACCCAAGAAGAATGGCATAAGATCGAGCAGTCGGTGACTGAGTTACCAGAACAAAGCCCGCTGATCCCAGCACTACAAGACTACATGGCCTTGCTGGACAAGTTGGAAGCTTGCCAAAAATATTGAAATTGAATTATTTTCTAAAATAGGGTACTATGTGCACATAGTATGTCAGAAAAATCAATTTGAGGTTTTATCCGTATCATGAAAATTATCTCTTAAAGTAGCCCTA
>CALLKE010000115.1 GCA_938008555.1 uncultured Pedobacter sp. | reverse complement strand
TTATGTTGCTGATTGCAATAGCTGGGTAGATCCTCTAGGACTTTTCGGAATGCCAAAAGGCGGTTGGAATTATGGGAACATGCCTAAGATTAGTGATTACCAACTGCATCATGTTATACCTCGTTCACAAGCAAACCACCCAGCAATAAAGGCAGCGAGTTTTAATGTAGATAAACCAACTAACTTAATCTATTTGCCAAAAGAAAAAGGTATACATCCCGATAGAAGCCTTCATAATGGTTGGAATAAAGTTCATTATGAATATAATAGAGGTATTACTAACGAATTGGATAAAATCCATAAAAAAGGAGAAGCTAAAGGGTGGTCTAAAGCCGAGTATGTCACCAAAATAGAAGACTTAAAAAGCACAACAAGAAAAGGGCTACGTGATGGTGCAATCAAGTGCCATTAAACTCTCTTATTTGCTTTGAAAAGACAAAAAGTACTTTTTTAGCATTTAAGAACTGATATAAAATTAAGTATAGAAAAATAATTGATTATGTATTTTGAATTCTCAGCATTTTATAAAAGAGATGCTGCATTTACATTTAGCCAGGAAAGGAATCGAATGAAGCTATTTGATTTAAGAACAGGGCAACCACTTAATATTGATAAACCGTTGGAATTTGAAGTGGATAAAATAGATAGGGATATTGAGTCTTATGACTTACTTCCTACATATGATGCACCACTTGTTAGTGCTAGGTTTAAAGACATCTTTAACAATTTAATAGATGATATACAATTTGTGAATGCACGAATTATTGATAGAATGAATAATATTAATGACAGCTTTTACTATGTGAATATTCTTAATGTTTTACCAATTATGGATAAAATTAGATCTGTATTTGAAGAAGAAATAGATGAAAATGAAAGCTATTTAAGCATTAAAAAATTATATATAGTTGATGGTGGTTTGAAAGGTTACTCTATTGTTCGCATGAAAGAACATGATTCATATATCATTGTTACAGAAGAATTCAAAAAACGCTGTGAAGATGCTCAATTAAAAGGGCTTCATTTTACAGAAGAAGGCTATTCTATTTACACAAACCCAGATTGATTTGTTAACACAATCAATTTACAGGGAGCTATTCAGTTTGAATGGCTCTTATTTTTTTAGAAGCTGATCAAGGGTGAGCGATACAGCATTGTATCAGACTACATCGGCCGGCCTGTGCGGAGCTTTAATGATCAGGGTGAGCTGGTTTGGGAGGCCGAGTATGATATCTATGGCCGACTGAAAAAAATAAAAACAGGAGCTGATATTTGGAACCGGCCGATATGGGGCGAGGTGGATAAGTCGTTCATCCCCTTCCGTCAGATGGGGCAATATGAGGATGAGGAACTCGGTGGACTTTACTACAATCGGTTTAGATATTATGATTCGGGTAGTGGGGTGTATATATCACAAGATCCGATTGGGTTGTTAAGTGGTGAGTTTAACTTATACTCCTACGTTCATGATACCAATAGTTGGGTGGATATTTTTGGACTAGACTTCTTCTATCAGTTAATGAAGGATGGGAAAATTGTATATAATGGCATTACAAAAAATGAAATTAAAAACAGAATAAGGGATCATATCAATGATATAAGAAAAGACTTTAACGAATTTAAATTTCTTGAAGTGGATGGAAGAGTTGCATCTAGAGATTTAGAGAGATCAGCTTTACACAATGCTAATGGAGAAGGACTTCAAAATGTGACAAGAATAGATAGAAAATATTATCATTCGTATGACCCTAAAAAACTTAAATCAGGAAGGATATATTATAATCCGACAGAAATTGACGCTAAGATGAAAGGAGCTAAAATGGGAAAAATTGAAAATGGAAAAATCAAATGCCATTGATATGGACAAAAGAGAATTACTTTATAAAGAAATGAAAGGCATAATTGATGATTTACAGCATCATTGGAAAGAAAAAACAGAAAAAGAAGTTCAAGAGTTATGTAAAAAAATGGGCAAAATAGCTCGCGGAGAAAATGCTTGGTATAGAGCAGATGCATTGTCAAATCCTAACTTACCTCAGGAGTTATTACGTATTGGTGATGCTTTTAACAATAATCTTATTATACTAAGAGACATTATTATTTCTATTGATGAAATGAATACTAGATATGGTTTAATAATATCAGACGATATTTTTTTATTTCTCTTAAAATATATCAGCAATAAAAAAGTCGCCTTTTTCATTGCAGCATTTATTACAACCGTGCCTCAATTTAAAAATTATGAAAATAAATGGGATTATATTTTGTCAATTCCTAATATGACTCCAAAAAAAGACTCTATAGATATATTTCGCAGAATAATAAATAAAGTACTTGCAAAAGTACCCGAAACACTAGCAATACTTACCAAAATACCTGAAACACTAAAGAACGATGTGATTAAGGTGTTTCAAGATTACTTAGATAAAAATCCAGATTTACATCAATACACCAAGGAGGAATACGAAGAAATTATTAAAAAACTAAAGCAGTAAAATAAAGCTGATCAATGGTGAGCGATACAGATTATATCGGCCGTCCTGTGCGGAGCTTTGATGATCAAGGTGAGCTGGTTTGGGAGGCCGAGT
>CALLKE010000114.1 GCA_938008555.1 uncultured Pedobacter sp. | reverse complement strand
CAGCAGATTTATCAACTTTGTCATCTTTACGATCCCCATTCCAACCACGAATAGCCAGTGAAATACCTTTGATTAATGTGAATAGTCCTAATGCACCTACCCCAGCATAAGCTGCTACATTACTTCCGTCCATTTAGAAATACTCCTAATAGATTTATATTAGACCAAAACAGAACAGCATAAAATGCAGCAGCATATAAAGCATTACTATTTTGTAAAACTCCGCTCAAGTTGGCTACGAATAGCCATAAGAACATACACAATGTTGCAGATACTTCTCTCAGCCATTTCTTATTATGAAACGCAGAAGATAAGATTGTAGATACTACTAATGCAACTAGGGCTGCAAAAGCATATGAAAGACTTAACTTGTCGGATAGTTTAAAAGTTAGATTAAGAGCTGTAATGCACACGCTCACTGAGAATATTGTTATAAGTGAGAAAGCCCTATCATTAACTTTTGACAGGGCTGAGTACATTTTAGCTTTCATTTCGTCAGATGTGAGTTTGCCCATAAGACAAGCTCTCCTAATCTGGCTGGGTCATAATGCTGAGCATCTGGAATACCTAATGCTTTAGCACACCATTCTGAACAGAAATCCCCTCTGTCATCTGCTGTTGGGCGATTGAAGATTTGACTTTGGATTAAGTCTCGCCATCCGTAAGGATTATCTTTAGTCTCAGAATAGTAGGAAAGAATCTCTTCCCCACTTGTCCAATTGATTTGGATAATATCCCAATGGTCTTCAGGAAGAGAAGCAAGCTTACATCTTACGCCACCATCTCTCACTGTTGAAGAATACATCCAGCCATCTACAACAAGTTCACAATGAGAGTAGATGCTTCCACTCTTCCAGCGGATGAGGGAGTTTGCCCACTCCCCCTTTCCTTTGTATAATGCTAGGGCTACGCTCATAATTTAGCTGCCGTGATAAATAAGTTATCTAAAGCTTCCTCATTAAGTCCAAGGGCTGTTCCTAGTGTTGCAACGAATGGGTTACCACGTTGTAGCGCATTACTGTATTCCCATTCAATTTGAGCTTTAGTTTTATCAGGCTCTGGAAGAGAGTTAATGGCGGGTTGTACGTTAGCTAGTAGACCATTCTCAAGGAGAGCCAAGCGGGCTTGCCGCATTGTTACTTCTTGGTGGGTATATATAACAGGTTCAGGCTCTGTCCATTCCCCATCAACCAGCTTCCAGCCTGCTTGAACCTTGTCTGCAACTTCAATAAATTGCGTGGCGTAATGTGGAACAAACAACATGTGTGGATTGGATTGGACAACTTCAACAGCGGTGTTGTTTTGAACGTATGCGTATTTCATTTGCTTAACCCCAGAAGATTAGAACTGCTGCAACGCCACCAGTGCCTTGCTTACCCGCGCCACCAGCGCCACCCGCGCCACCACCTATACCGCCATTACCACTGTTTCCAGTAGCAGTGTTTTCACAAGAAGCACCACCGCCACCGAATCCGCCATGGCCTGCTCTGGCATTGCCTCTGCTTGGGCCACCACCACCACCTAAACCACCGTTGCCGCCGGGATATGCACCTGGTTGACGGGGCGAGCCCCCCCCGCAACCAGCCCCACCATGATTACCGGCATATTCGCTGCCAAGTGAAAGAGCACCCAATATCGGCGCTACCCCGTTGCACATGCGCAGCAATGGGTCTGTGAAGGCATTAGACCAATCGCGGGAAGCCGGACGGCTGTTGGCATCTACCGCAGCGGAACCGGTAAAAGCTCCGTCACCGCCGTTATACGAACCAACGCCGCCGCCACAATAGGCAGTCCCACTACCGCCCCATCCTCCACCACCACTGCCCGAAGACGTCGCGCCAGCGCCCGAGTTTCCATTTCCTAGCGGAGAACCACTAGAGCCGCCCCCACCGCCCACAGTTCCCCCGTTACCATTTCCTCCAGCGCCCCCTGCATATGCTCCACTGCTAGTAATGCCAAGCCCGCCGCTAACAGTTCCCACCGTACCGCCTGCGCCGCCTGTACTCCCAGATGCAGCAGATGCGTCATTAGCACGTAGATGCTCTGTTCCGCCTTTCATGAGCGTGGCGATGCCGCCGCCACTGTTGAAGGTAAATACATCACCCGGTTTGCAAGGGATAGTGCCGAATGTACAGCCACCGCCGCCGCCGCCACCGCCGCCGATAGAGGAGGAACCGTTACCACCGCTACCAAACACATAGGCGCGAATTTCATTAACAAGGGCAGGAACCGTAAACGTTCCACCACTGCTTGTGATTAGTTGCCAATTTGCCCAAGAATGAGGCGCATTCGCCCAGACTTGTACAGCACTACCACTAACCCCTAATAACTTGCCCTCATTTGCAGTTGTTGACGGTAATGTGTTTGTTGCCGTTGCTTGGGTAATTACCCAATTTGTGATAGTTCCGCTACCTGCCGAAAATGAAACATTGACAGTAATTGCGCCAGTGACAGAGTTAAATGCAGTAATTGCGCCAGTCATCCAGTTAGTTGTTGGATTGGCAGCATCTATAATGTTAACCCATTGTCCAACTACAAAGTTTTTACCGGTTTGTTGTAATGTGAACGGTTTACTACCTGTCCCGATAGACATACTTGTAACTGATGTTGCTTGTGTTCCGGGTGACATCACTGCATTAGCTGCACTAGCGGCAGCAGCAACTGCTGAGCCATTGGCATTAGTTGCGCTAGTCGCTGCGTTCCCTGCCTGAGTAGTGGCTATACCCGCTTGAGTAGTTGCTGTTGCAGCCTGTGCTGTTGCGTCATCTCTGATAGCATCTACAGAAGTTAAATATGGGCCATCAAAATATGTGGCAAAACTATTTGCTGCTGTCGTCCAAGGGGTTAGAGCTGCTACGTGGGCATCAGCTCTGGCTACGAATGTATCTGGATCATTACTACGACTTGGAGCCGTAGGTAGTGTTGGAATTACTGGAGCTGTCATTATGTTAACCCTTCTATTTCAATATTGCAGTCACTGACTAAGTGGTATGCAATTACTATGTCAAAATCTTTGTAGTAGCCGTAAATAATTGTGCAACTGTACCTATCGTCACCTATCCATACGCACGGAGTAGTACGCAGTGTTACAAGTAAATCTTGTAAAGCATCTATTTGCTCATTTAATACAGCCATGCTAAACTTAGCCCGTTTGCTATAGCTTCTTTGGACTAGAATATAATTACCAAAAGTATCTTTCTCTTTTCTAGAGTAGTCTTGGATACCAACAGAGGCTCCAAGGTTAATACCTTCACCAATAAGCTGTGTACTACCTAGGACACAAACACCACACTTGGCAGTAAAGCCAGTGTATGTTATAGTGATTTCAATTGCTGCTGATCCATAGGCTTTAAGGTCTGTAGCAATAACACTTGTTTTCCTTGAAATAGAGTCAAAGAAGTAGTTGTACCAGTTGTTGATATTACCATTATTATTTAGGTTAAATGTCTTATCATATACAACACCATCTGTAGGGTCTGTTTGTTTGATACGTACACTTGTACCCTCAACCCCTAGCAATGCTACAGAGTTAATTACTCTGCCCGGTGTTATTACTACAACAATGCTATTAGCTTGAGCTGTCTGTGTACTGTTACTTGTATCAAACATCTTCCACCTGTTAGTAGCACTAACTTCGATCCAGAATGGTGGATCAGAAGTGTCAGTTGCAGGGTCTTTATTTAAATTACCATTTTGCAAAGATTCATAAATCTTATGCGTACTCGTTAGTATTACTCTCTGTCCAATAGTGTAAGTAGTGCCCGAACTCCAAGCAGAGTAATCCGTTTCCGGCACAGTGCTTGAAGTCAGGTTACTATCAGTAATGGAGAGTGGCGGAATCACTTTTAATGCTGCCACTTATTTCTCCTTATGCTACGTTTCTAACTTCTGGTTGACCATCACCATCCCAACGCTGTAATACTTTAGCTGTTGCTAGTGTATTTGTTGCAATAGCTTTATTCTGAGCTGCTAAATCTTCTCTCAGTCCTGCCATCTCAGTTACAAGGGCTTGCTTATCAGATTCTTGTTTTGCTAGAGCATCTTCATAGCCAGTGGTTTTTAATCCCATCTGGTTTACTTGGTCTACTAATCTAGCTTGATCTGCATCTTTAGCTGCAATGTACATACCCAAAGCTGTGCCAAAGTAATCCACTGCATCTCTAACACCAATAGTTGCAATGTAAGTACCATTAGCAATATCAAGTTGATCCTTAGCATTCTGAAGTAAGTTATCATAGAATTCAACATCAAGGTCATACTGAGTCTGCAATGCTTTAATATTGCTATCATAGTATGCAGTGGTGACTTTATGTTTATCTTCTAGTGACTTAGTTTCTTCAGTGTAACGGTCTGCAGCTTCTTTAGCAGCATCCTTAGTTGCTTTAACATTAGCTTCAGCAGCAAGTACAGCAGACTCTGCAGCAGATAGTTTACCCCCTGCTACACCACCTAATTGAGATAACTTACCAGCACTAACTAATTGCTCTCTTTGGAAATCGAGCATAGTGCTGAAATCACTCTCACTTAAGCTAGTAAGGCTGTCTAGAACATCTTTGAAAGACTTGCTATCTGGTAGTTGACCTGAAGATTTAGCTGTTGCTAAAACACTATCTAGCTGAGCTTTGGCTGCACTATAACTGATAGCTTGAAGCTGCTTGTTGTTATTAGTTAGCTTATCAACTGCTCCAGAAATATCATCGAATAGAGTTTTAAGCTCATCTCTGTATTCTTTGATGCTAGTTACGGCATTAGCAGCAGCTTCTTGCTGAGTGGCATAGTACTCGTCAGAGATTGTCTTAGTTGCCTCTAACTTAGCTTTTTCGGCTTCAAATCTAGTATCTTCAGCATCTTTAGCACTGTTAATGTTGAGTATCTTGCCGTCCAAGTCATCCTTAAGGATTTTCTTCTGAGCTACTACAGATTTGTCTAAGATTGCCAATGCACCAGAGGCTCCTTTTTTCATGTCTTCAAGAGCTGTCTTTTCATCTTGCAACGCATAGATTCGCATCTGTAATGGGCGTAGTGATTCATCCATCTTAGCTAGTTCTAGATTTCTGTTGTAAGTGAGTAGTGCAGTGCCAGATAATGCAAGCTTATTGTAAGTATCTTCAAGCGTAGTTTTCTGTTCAGTGATCTTGGCCTCATCTTGTAGAGCGTAAATCCTTTTCTGCATAGGACGTAAAGATTCGTCCATAGCCTCAAGTTCTTTACCTCTAGCATAAGCTAAGTATTCACTGCTGCTCATTGTCAACTTATTGTATTCATCTTGTTGACTTAAAGCTTTCTCTGCAATCTCTGCTGCAGATGCAGCTTTCTTAAATGCAGGAGCAACACTATCTACAGCATCAGATAACTTAAGCAATTCGACCATCAGCTCAGGATTAGTTTCTTTAGCATTCTCCACCATTGAGCGGAATACAACTCTAGCATTTTCAGCTAATGGGTCAAATCCTTGTACACCTAAATCAGCCATTTTAGTTGTAATGTTATTTACAGCTACAGCTTTCTTTTCTGCTTCAGTGTAGAACTTATCAAAGAAATTACCAACCATGCTACTTAGCTCTTGAATGCCTCCAGCTAATTCAACTAAATCCATCTTAGCTTTAATAGCATCCATACCTGTTGTACCGAATGTAGTACCAACTTCAGCAAAGATTCCGTCCACTGTAGCCACTGTAGAAGCGACACGAATTAAAGTTTCCATGTAGCCCTCGCCAGCGCCTTGGAACTGAGTTAACCCCGGCATTACTGCTGAAGCCATTTCATCACCAAGTTTTGAGAATACATTGGTTAGAGTTTCTTGGATTTGTTTTGCATCCATCCCTTGAATACTAATACGTCCAATGTCTACAACAAAACTATCCAGAGTAGAGGTGAAACTATCGCCATCAAGTTTTAATGCTTTAGCTGCTTGAGTAATACTGTCACCTAAGCCAAGTACAACTTTAGTTAGTTGGTCTTGTAGCTCAGCCGATACGGCACTATAAACTGTATCAATTTTTGTCTTAGTTCTAACTTTCTTAGTCTTAGTTTCAATATCTGTGTAGCCCTTTACAGCCAAACCACTAGAAGCGATGTCTGCTAATGCTTGAGCATTTTGCATAAGACCACTATCTACTACAGATTTCTTAACTGAGAATAATGCTTTACCAACTGAATTAATTATACTACCAAGACCAAGAGTAGCCATGTTCATTGAAGCTGACTTACTCCCAATACCAAAAGCTTTATTCATTGAGCTGTCAGTAGTTGTACCCATTCCTGTTGCAGAGCTAAGTTGACCTTGTACACCACCACGGATAACTAACTTAGCTACACCTGTTAGGGCATTTTCAATATTCTTCAAGGAAGCTAACATACCAGCATTATAAGTAAGAGCAATCTCAGAGTTCTTAGCTACAAGCTCAAGAGCTTTAGTAGTAGATTCAGATTTAGCACCACTATCACCAAACACTGTTCCTGTTCCTTGAGCGGCTTGTCTGTCTGCTGATAGAGTAGGTGAAGCACCGCCGCCACCTGACATAGCGAAACCTAATGCTGCTAAAATAGCAATCATCGCTGCGCCAGTAACGAAGCCTGTTGGGCCGACACCTACGAAAGCACCTACAACAGCTTCCTTAGCTTTTACAGCAGTTCTAATTAAGCTTTCACCAACACTAACAGAAGTTAATGTAGTTTCTGCAGTACCCTTAGTTATAGCTCCAGCTACAGCAGCTCCAGTCTCAGTAGTAGTAAAGAACATCTTCTGAATGAAGGATTTAGCTGCTAAAGCTAATTCGATAACTCGGAATGCTTTCTCGGCTTTAGCCATAGCTTGATAACCTTTGGAATTCTCTGAGAAGAATCCTTTAGCAGCTCCAGCCATATCAGCATAAGTGCTTACAGCAATTTGTACACGCTTATCTGCAACATCTTGCTCTGCAGCAATACGTGCGTCTTCCTTGCCCATACCTTGAGACATTAAAGCTGCTTGTTTATCGGCTACATATTTGTTAATCTTAGTAGCTTCATCGCCAAATTTGCTATAGGCTGCAGTCATCTTAGAAATTGCAGCTCCAGCTTCACCAAAACCATCAGCTAAGATTTGGCCCGGAGAACGTCCAATGTCAAGCATAGTAATTTTTGAAAGCTCAGTTAAAGCTTCCAACTGTTTTTTCTGCTGGGGTATGAGGTTTGATAGGGCAGCTGCTTGAGCGTTAAGAGCGAGTAGCTTCTCTTTTAGCATAGAAATTTCTTTCTGTGCTAAGGCTTGTTCTTCTGGAGAAGAGGCTGTAGCTAAACGTAACTCTGCCAAAGCCATAGACTTTTCACGAATAGCTATTGCACCATTCACTGCTGCCAATGCTGACTTATTCTGCTCAATGGTGTATAGTTGCTCACCTACAGCAGTTTCCTGTACGCCAGATTTAGCCATATCAAGTAGCTCCATTTTACGCTGCATTTCTTGATTGGTGAGTCTGGTAGCTTCACTAGCTGCAAGAATTGCATCTTGCTCTTTGTAATACCTGTCTTGCAATAACTCTTGGGTTTTAATCAAGTCCTTATTCTGCTGAATCTCTATTCCTTTTGTTAGAACAGAATCTTGCAAAGATAACAGCTCAGAACGTCTACTTGCTGACAGCTTATCCGAATTATTATTAATAAACTCACTGATTTTAACTGACATTGACTGAGCTTCAGTTAGCTTAGTTCTAATGTTTAGCTCTTCATTTTGTTTTGCAATAAACAGATCAATCTTTTCGATTTCTTTATCATATTTCTTGTCAAAAGATTCTCCAGATTTTTGTACATCTTTGGTTTGTTTGATTGCGTCAGCAACTCGCTTCTCTTCTCCTACACGTCTGCCAAGAGCTAGCATTTCTGTTCTTAGTTCTTCTAGGCGTTTTGACCCTTGGGGATTTTGTTCTGATTCTGCCCTAAAAGCGTTTACCTTTTCAAGTAGGGATATCTCAGTAGTTGATAAGTTTCTACGCAAGTTACCTTCAATACCTAGAACTTGCATCTTATCATTATGCTCTTTCATAAACTTAGTATGAGCATCGCTTGCAACAACCCCTGTTTGAGCAATTTGTTGCTGATATAACTTTTGAGCTTCTTCTAACTGAGATATAGCTTTAGCTTGTACTTTTAGTTGACCAGTTAATACTTCGGCCTCTTTAGGATCAAAAGTTTTTTCTTGCTGTTGTTTTAATCTTTCGTAATTCTTGTACCCATCTGCAATCTTAACATCAAGCTTCTCAATCTCTTCTGTAAAAGCTTTAAACTTACCTTTTGAATCTGGGTGAGCTTCGTTAATTTTGTCAATGTTATCATAAACATTTTTAAGAGGATTTAAAGACTTTTCTGCAAAAGCATAGATAGCAGCCCCCGCAGCAACTAGGGCAGTTACAGCTAAAATAATAGGATTAACATTTAATGTTTTTAGGGCTGCTGACAGAAAGCCAACGGCCACAGTGCTACCAGCAGATACAACACCAACACCACTAATGGCTGCTGCTAGAGACACCATTGTCGCTGCATTGCTCGCTGCTGCAAATGCAGACAATACTAAAGAAGTAGCAAAACCAGCTAATGCTCCAGCAGCTACAATGCCTAATATTTTACCTAGAATGTCAATATTCTTAGCGAGCCAGTCAATACCTTTAGCTAAAGTTTGTGTGACACCAAGAGACTCGTTAGCAATACCGATAAATCTGGTAAGGGAGGTAACTAGGTTAGATACTGCTGCCTCCATAGTCATTGGCATATCTTTAGCCATCTTCTCCCAGACAGGTTGCCATTTCAGTAAAGACTTGGTGATAAGCTCTACGCTTAGTTCACCGTCAGCACCCATTTGTTTCAATTGCCCACGAGTTTTACCAGTCTCTGCTGCAATAGCCCTTAGAATAATTGGAGCACCTTCAGCCACAGCATTGAACTCAGCACCATTCAATCTGCCAGCTTGCATTGCTTGAGAGAATTGCAGCATTACTGAACTGGCTTCAGCGGCGGTTGCACCAGAGATTTTCAAGGCTGCTGACATAGCTGTAGTAACTTTTAACGCGTCGTTAGCACTGTAACCATATTCCTTCATTGCTGGAACTAGACGTACAAACAACGTAGTTACACCCTCCATTGGAACACGTAGGTTTGTCGCTGTTGTAAATAATTTTTCTTGCATTGAATTAGCTGCTTGCATACTACCGAGAGCCATTTTCAATTTGGCCTGCATTAGCGCCCAACCGTCAGCCATTTGAATTAGCGAGCCTGTGGCATTCTGTAATGCGCCAGCCAGCATAGTCCCGCCAAGTAAGTTACGAATGTGGTATAATTCTTTACCAAACATCTGCATAACATTTTGGCCTGATGCTAGAGATTGATTTAGACTCTCTACTCCCTTTCTGGCTACAGCAGCATCACTACCTAAATCCTTAGCTCCTACATCAACCTTAATGTTCTTACCCTTAATAGTAGCAAGAGTTGATGATAATTCCATCATAGCTTTGTTTAAAGCGTTAGCTCCATCCGTAGGAAATGACAGGACCATTACTGCTTTCATCTCATTAAGAGATGCTTTAATTGCAGCAAAAGTGGCGGAAGTATTTGCAAGCTTTTCAGTAAGCTTTCCTACAGATTTTTCTGTTCTTTCT
>CALLKE010000113.1 GCA_938008555.1 uncultured Pedobacter sp. | reverse complement strand
GACGCTCTTCCGATCTTTTATAAAGATATCAAAGATGTCAATCTTGCGACCAAAGTTTTTGATCTTTCTGTGAATATGGGGTCAAACTGGGCCCATAGGCTGGTACAAAGAGCCTTACGAGCCACAGGTCAAGATATTTTAGAAGATGGTATTTTAGGTCCTATAACTTTAGCGGCCATCAATAAAGCTGATCTGACGGATTTACTTGCCGCATTAAAATCAGAAGCAGCGGGATATTACAGAACCCTTGCAGCAACCAAACCCAAACGAGCGAAGTTCCTCAAAGGGTGGCTGAAACGAGCTTATGCATAAACTTTAATATTGGAGATTAAAAATGAAACCAGGAATAAAAACCACTGAATTTTGGGCAACCTTAATCGGCAGCATCGCTGTTGCAGGTGCTTCAGAATTTGGACTTAACCTCAACGAAGCATCGGTAGCCAGCATTGCAGCCATGGTTATTACTTATGTGGTGGGTCGGGTGATGAATAAAAACATGCAGGCTAAAATTGATCATAAGTCTTGAAAAATGATGCCGCTTTGGTTGTCAGCACTACTGCAAGCTTTGCGCGATCTGATACAACCCTTCCTAGCCTATATGCTGGGGAAAGAGCAGCTCAGACGCGAGCAAGCAGAAGAAAATTTAGAGCTTCAAGAATCTTATGAAAAACTGGATGAACAAAATAAATCTTATCGTGATCGGGGTAAGTCTGGTCTGCTTGAGCGGCTGCGCAAATCTCGCGAGAATGCCGACAAGTAATTGCCCGACCGCACCCCATTACACTGCGCAAGAATGGCAAAAAATCGAGGAGTCAGTCGCTGAATTGCAGGAACAAAATCCGCTGATCCCGGTGTTGCAGGATTATATGGACCTGCTTGATAAGCTAAAAGCATACGATATTGGGATTTAACACTTATTATTATCGAATAGTCATTACGTTGTTTTGTTTCGTGAAAACAATTTGTAAAGAACAGGTATCACAACCATGGTTAACAATGTTGACGTTATTAACCCACCTATCACGACAGTTGCCAAAGGTTTTTGAACTTCAGCTCCTGTACCTGTGGAAAGGGCCATGGGTACAAATCCAAGGGACGCCACAAGTGCTGTCATCAAAACAGGTCGCAGACGTGTGAGAGCCCCACTTTTGATGGCGTTGTCTAACGTGTCATTTTTAAGATTTTCATTGATTGTTGTGACCATAACAAGTCCATTGAGCACAGCAATCCCTGAAAGGGCAATAAATCCAACGGCAGCAGAAATAGAAAAAGGAATACCACGAAGCCATAAGCTTAAAATCCCTCCAGTCAGCGCAAGAGGTACGGCTGTGAAAATAAATAAAGCACCTTGCACAGAATTTAGAGCTGCAAATAAAAGCATAAAAATCATTAAAAAACATCCAGGAACAACCCAGTATAGTCGTTCTTTTGCCTCAATCAGATTTTTAAACTGCCCACCCCATTCTATCCAAGATCCCGTTGGCATGTTAATGGATTGATCCATCGCTTTTTTTGCACTTTCAACAAATGTTGCAATATCACTACCCCTCACATTGGATTGAACTACAACGCGTCTTTTGCCATTTTCACGGCTGATTTGGTTCGGACCATCCGTTACAACAAGATCAATGACTTCCTTAAGAGGGATAGAGACGATTTTTTCTTTTTCTGCATTTGATACTTGATCTTTTGTTTTTACTGGGCTTTTAAGAAAAAGAGGTAAATTTTCAAGTGCTGTAAAATCCCCTCGAAGAGGCTCTTGAAGCTTGACAATAATATCAAAGCGTTTATCCCCCTCAAACACAACACCCGCTTCCTTACCACCTATAGCAATGGAAATAACATTTAAAATGTCGCTCACATTCAGACCAAGACGCGCCATTTTATCAAAATTGATCTTAAAGTCTAAGATTGGCAATCCCGTTGTTTGTTCCACTTTGACATCTGCAGCCCCTTTGATGCTTCGAAGGATGCCCGCAATCTGGTTAGCGGTATTATTCATGGTTTTAAAATCATCGCCAGAAACCTTCACAGCGACATCACTTCGCACACCTGCGATAAGTTCATTGAATCGCATTTGTATCGGTTGCGTAAACTCATAATTATTACCAGGAATGAAGGATACTGCTTGTTGAATTTTTTCAATAAGTTCGGATTTTTTAAGGCCAGGATTGGGCCATTCTTCCCTTGGTTTAAAAATAATAAAGGTATCTGATACATTCGGTGGCATGGGATCGGCGGCCATTTCTGCTGTTCCTGTTTTTGAAAAAACAAAAGAAACCTCTGGAAAAGCAGCAACCGTTTTTTCAATTTCAAATTGAAGGTCTTGAGAACTTGTGAGAGATGTACTTGGAATACGCATGGCATGCATTGCCAAGTCTTTTTCATCCAGTGTTGGGACAAATTCTTGTCCTAATTGAAAAAAAAGAACAATAGAAAAACCAAAGGCAGCCACGGCTGATAAAAGGATCTTTTTTGGTTTTTGCAAAACATAATCGAGAACTTTTTCATAAAAACAAATCACTTTGAAGAGGAATTTATCCGCGTGTTTTTCTTGATTACCTTTAATAAAAACACTGCACATGGCGGGTATAAACGTGATTGAAAGAATAAAGGCACTAATCAACGCAACAATCACCGTAATGGCCATGGGATGAAACATTTTTCCCTCAACACCACTAAATGTTAAAAGAGGGATATAAACCAGAATTAAAATCGCCTGTCCATAAAGTGTTGGACGACTCATTTCTTTTGTTGCGGCAACCACTTCATGAAGTCGCTCAGAAAGATGAAGTGACCTTTTTAAATGAGTTGATTTTTCATTTATTCGACGCAATAAATTCTCAACAATAATGACCGAGCCATCCACCAAAAGACCAAAGTCCAAAGCCCCTAGGCTCATTAAGTTTGCACTTGTGCGTGTTCCAATCATTCCCATGGATGTCATAAGCATGGTGATCGGGATAACAGAGGCTGTAATAAGTGCTGCTCTGAAATTTTTAAGCATTAGAAAAAGAATCACAATAACTAAAAGTGCACCTTCTGTGAGATTTTTCCCAACCGTTTTAATGGTTGCATCAACCAATTTTGTACGGTTAAGAACAGTTTGTGCATGAATGCCGGGCGGCAGATTTTTGATAACCTCACGAAATTTTTGATCAACAGCATCGGCCACAATACGGCTGTTGGAGCCAATGAGCATCAATGCAGTCCCCACAACCGCATCCGCTCCATTTTCACTTCCACTGCCTGTACGAAGTTCTTTTCCGATTTCGACATGCGCCACATCCTTAAGGTAAACAGGCGTTCCATTTTTAGAGGTCACGACGATATTTTGAATATGTTCGATTGTTTCCGTTCGTCCATCAGATCTAACCGTTAAGGATTCACCATTTTTTTCAATATACCCCGCGCCTACGCTTAGGTTATTTTTTTCAACAATGTCTTGAATATCAGAAAAACTTAACCCTAAAGCGATAAGTTTATAAGGATCAGGTTGAACGTGGTACTGCTTAACATAACCGCCGATGGAATCAATACCTGCAACACCTGGAATAGTGCGGAGCTGGGGTTTAATGATCCAATCTTGGAGTGTACGAAGATAGCCGGCTTTTTCATGAGGCTTTGTAAGTCGTTGTCCTTCCGGCGTTAAATAGGTCCCATCTGATTGAAATCCAGGCTTACCATTCTCAATTTTAGTCTTTTTTAGATCTTCAAACTGTAAGGTCCACATATAGATTTCACCAAGACCTGTGGAAATTACACCCATTTTGGGATCTGTATTGGGAGGTAAGTTTTCTTTAGCTTCTGTTAATTTCTCGCTGACTTGTTGCCGTGCAAAATAAATATTCACGCTGTCATCAAAAATAGCTGTGACTTGAGAAAAACCATTACGAGAAAGAGAGCGTGTCGATTGCAGTCCAGGGATTCCTGAAAGAGCCGTTTCAATGGGAAAGGTGACTTGCTTTTCCATTTCAAAGGGTGAAAATCCAGGCACACTTGTATTAATTTGGACTTGATTATTCGTAATATCAGGCACCGCATCAATGGGTAAAAATTTAAGACTTATGGCCCCAAACAAAGTAATCAATGCAACTAAAAAAATGACAAGATAGCGCTTTTGTGTCACCCATTGAACGATTTTTTCAAGCATAATAGAATATCCCCGCTCAATGAGAATGTTCAGCTTCGCTTTTTCCAAGCTCTGCTTTTAAGATGAAAGAATTTTTGATAACAATCTCATCACCTTCTTTGATTCCATTGATGATTTCGACAAAGTCACCTGTGTTTTCTCCTTTGATATTCACTCTTTGGGGTTCAAATTTATCAGCTGCTGTCTTTTTAAAGACAATAAGTCCTTGTTCATCCCTTTGAATCGCTGAGCTTGGAAGGCTTGCAAGGGACGAACTCTCATCAACAACAATCTGTGCTTTAATAAAATCACCGGGATGAAGTTTACGTTCTGTATTCGAAAGCTCAATGATCGCGAGACCTGTTCGACTCTCTTCATTGATCACGGGGCTTACATACATGATATTTCCAGAACAAATAAGTTGCCCGCCATGGGCAAAGATATCAACTTTTTGATCTTTTTTAATCATAGGCAGTTCTTCAGAGGATATAGCAAGATTGACCCAAATCGTATCAAGGTTTGCAATCACAAAAACTTGCTTATCGTTTGAAATAACTTCACCAAGGGTGAGGTGCCGTTCAATAATTTTCCCTTCAATAGGTGCATCAATGGCGTAAAGATTTAAGGGGGTATTTTGATCAGCGAGTTTATTAATTTGCTCTTCTGTCATACCCAATGCTAAAAGTTTTTGTTTGGCTTGCTCAAGATTAATTTTAGCGTTTTCATAAAGATTGCGTATTTGAATAAATTGAACTTCAGCCTTGATCTTTTTTTTCCAAAGTTTTTCATCACGTTCATAAAGATCTTTTTGCAAACTAAGATTTTTATGCGCTGAAACATAGGCTGATTTTGCCTCAGCCATCTCTCGACTTTGAATCGTTGCAAGGGATTCACCTAATTTTACTGTATCACCTAGCCCCTTTAAAATATCTTTAACGGTTCCAGGAACAGAAGGCACAACGTGGGTCACCTTGTTTTCATTAAGGGTAATTTGACCGGGAAAAGTGAGTCTTTTTTGGAAATGACTCTTACTTAAAATCATCGTCTGAATGTCAAATCGTTTGATTTGATCTGGGGATAGGGTAATGCTTTTTTCTTCAGAATTTTCCTTGCTATGCTTTTCGTCTTTTTCATGGGATTCGTGTGGATGATTTAATGAGTCACCGGAGCTGGCTGAAAAGATTTTAAAAAGTGTAACCACAGTGGAGAGTGCAATCAGCATAATAATGCTGACGATAATGATCTTTTTCTGGCTCACGATGCCGGTTACCTCACATATGAAATTCTTGCTTCAACAGGATCCATCTTAATTGTAGTATGGTAATAGTTAATTTTTTCCTAAAAGGCGCACTGGAATAATTGCCGTCTTACGGGAATGTTATTGACGCCTGCTATGAAGTAAAAAGTGCTCATTCTTTTTTGCTCTCTATCATAAATTGTTTTATTAGCCCTAAAAATATATTCCTTGTAACTTCATCATCTGGTTTAGTCTCCGATTGCGTTGAAAGCTTCAGAAATAGTTGCAATATCTTCTTCTATCATTGGACGCATTAATACTGCGTTCGTTGTATTAGCGTAAACATCATTAAGGATTTTGATCATATAAACCATATTCCACTCATAACCTTCAGGCTTTAAATTGAATAATGGATCAAAGCCTAAGGATTTATAGAAATGGTATGTTTTCAAGTAATTTTCATCCGCCTCCTCAGGCGATAAAGTTTCGACAGAGATTGTTTTAGCGCCTTTATTTTTTGCTTGATTGAAAGCTTCGTAAGATAAGGTTTTTCCTATCCCTGTTCGGTGGTGCTCTCGTAAAATACCCATCCAATAAATGTTGGCATTTTCGGGATAAGGAAAATCTATTGAAATAAGACCGACGTATTCTTCATCCACACGCGCCACCAGATTGAGCCGAGAGCGAACTCCAATAGCGTAATGCTCATTCACCTCAGGTAAACCAAAATATTCCGGTAAATCAACTGTAATTTTACGGCACAGTAGCTCAGCCAAGTCTGGGGTAATTATTTCAATCTTTATCATAACACCTTACCCACAGGAACATCGTTTGGATCGGATTCATGGTTTTCGGGATCATTAAACGACATTTCTGTATAGCCATTTTTGAGATAGAACCTTAAACTGCTTTGTCTGGATTCAGCATGAATGCTTTTAATGCCTAAGCTGTGCAGCCATTTCTCTATAAGTGCCAAAAATCTAGTTCCGAAATTTTGATTTCGCTTATTCTCATGCACGGCAATAATACGAATTGCCGATCGATGATCCGGCCAAAATTGAATATGGGCGTAAGCAATAATCTCTGTTCCTTGGTACAACACAAGATGAGCATGATCAATGTGGTTAAAGGTCCATGTGTAAGGATCTTCTATGCCGTGAGGACCAAAGAAATAGGTATCACGAAAATGTTTAGCAGCAGCCCATTCTAAAGTGTGGGTGCATAGCACAAATCGATGCTTTTTAAAGCCAGACTGATTTAATATGCTTTGAATAAAATCGTGTTTACCAAGAGTATATCCTCTATAAATAGAGGCGTTTTTCTGGTGGGAAGATTCTTCTGCAATCAGCTTGTATTTAAGCAATGCATATTTATCCCGAGCACTAGGGTTCTCTCGCAAATGATCCCTAAACAAAATATTTAATTCAATTTCAGGATCGTTTTCTTCAAAAATATGAAGATTGATATTTCTCTCAGCCGTTCTTATCGTGAAGCTTCTGCGCAGAGGGATATTAAACCCACCCCTATATTTATAACCCACAGCCTCCAATTGTGATTTATCAAAAAACAAATTTCGTACAACTACGATAATGTCTATCTTAGGCTTAGCCGCCAAACCTGGCACTGACGTTGAGCCGACATGATGAATAGCAATGCAGTTATCCCCCAATGCTTGACGGATAAGTAGCGCCTCTTTTTCAAAAATATGAGGCCAATTTCGGTCATAAGGTTTAATTTCAACACGATCTATTTTTTGCATGGTATTTAACTTTGATAAGATATGATTTATAAGTTCGCGAATATCAGCGCATCGATGCGGATGGTCTTTAGGGTCTGATCGTTTAAGAAGGTCAAGTAAAGATGATAAATTCAACAAATGTATGGTAGTGCGCCAATGAGCGGGTAATTTGATACCATTTCTTTGCAAGGCATCTATAAATGAGTTCTGAAATTCAGGTGGCATTTTATGGGCGTATCTGAGCATGTTAGCCACATCCCAAAGGTAAGACCCAGAAAAAGCAAATTCCCAGTCCAAAATGCCGGTGACAAACCAAGAGCCATTAATTTGGTCTACCAAAATATTGGCAGGATCAAGGTCACCGTGAACAAGATGCTTCTCATCACTATTGGGAAATAAAGTGGCATACTGCTCTATAGCTTTTTTGATTTCATCAATCATCTCAGGCGATAGCACAGATACTACGGTTCTGTCATTCAAGCAATCCTGTGCAAATTTGATGATATCGGAGGATTCATATGGAATCACTTCCAAATCTTTGTTTAAGAAGCCGGCTTTTGGAAATTCGTGCGCTGTAATTTTTGAGAGAATTGTGCCTATTTCACTCATGATTGCGTTCAGATCATGTGGTTCATCGCTTAGCAAAAGATCGCGAAGAGAGATGCCAGAAATAAACTCCGTAATGGCAAAGTGATGCCCTTCAAGTTCACCTATATAGTGCGTAAGAGGTACGGGCACAGTTTTTTTTATTAATGCTGCTAATTTTTGTTCTCTGTGGACAGCATCTTTGTCGCGCAAATAAATACGCAAAATCAGCGGCTGGCTTTCATTTTCCAGCTGAATTTTATAATTAAGATTAGCACAGCCACCGGCAATCAATTCAAATGAAGTAAGCTTTTTGTCGGGATAAATAAGGCGCACCATTTTCTCTACTATGCCTTCTGGCAGCTGGTATGTGACACTTGTTTTTTCCCAATCAACTTTAAACATTACAAGCTCCGCTTTAAAAAGATGCAGCTAGAATTTTGCGTATACCCCGGCCTTTCAAAATTACTTACGTATCCGAGTTTTTCATAGAATGTTTTAGCGCCTTGAAAGCTCATCGTTGCAACGGTTGCCATGGTACATCCTAACTTGCGGCCATAGTCATGTACTGCTTCCATCAATTGATGTCCTAAACCTTTCTTGCGGTGATCGGGATGTACCCACAATTGATCTGTATAAATGCTACCGAAAATCACGCTGCCATTGCATCCCGCAATAATTTGGTTCTTCTCATCTCGAATAAAGAATGCGAAAGGATGGGCTTCACCGAATTCAGGGGTCTCTTGATTAATTTTTTGGGTTAGAAAATCAATGTCTACGCTTGCAGGTGTGGATGTATATTGAATCTTTACTGAAGATTTCATACTTCATCCTCCATTTTCTCATCTCCTAAGAACCCACCAACTTGTGCATCCCACAAGTGCTTATAAAGTCCACCTCTAGCAAGAAGCGCACTGTGGGTACCATCCTCGTAGATCTTGCCTTTATCAAAAACCAGGATGCGATCCATATGTAGCAAGGTGGATAAGCGGTGGGCAATGACTATTGTAGTTTTGTTTTGCATCAACTCCCATAAGGATTCTTGGATCAAGCTTTCTGTGACTGAATCAAGTTGGCTTGTGGCTTCATCAAGAATAAGAATTGGTGCATTTTTGAGAATCGCTCTGGCGATGGCAATACGTTGACGCTGGCCACCGGAAAGTTTAACGCCTCGCTCTCCAACGAGTGAATAATAACCTTGCGGCAACGTAGAAATAAACTCATGGGCATGAGCCTTAATAGCCGCTTCGATCACTTCTTCATCGCTTGCATTAATTCGTCCATAACGGATATTTTCCATCAAGCTTCTGTGAAACAAAGATGGGTCTTGGGGAATCATAGCGATATTTTCTCGCAAAGAATCTTGGGTTACATCCCTAATATCCTGACCATCGATTAAGATAGCGCCATCTGTTGCATCATAAAGCCTTAGGATCAAATTAACGAAAGTAGATTTCCCGCCACCTGAGTAGCCAACAAGGCCAACTTTTTGACCGGCCCCGATTTCGATAGATTTATTCTGAAAAAGTGGTTCAGTGCCTTTGTAATGGAATTTGACGTTGTCGAATGTGATTTGGCCATGTGTGCAGTTTAAGGCTCTAGCGTTTGGTTTGTCCTGGATTTCTAGTGGTAACATAAGCGCCATCAAACTTTGCTTGCACCTGCCAACTGCTTTATTGAACTCATCAACTTCACTCATGGTAAACCACATCATATGACCCGTTTCCATTGATAAGCCTAAAATAAGAGCAAAATCACCTATGGTCACTAAGTTTTTGCTGTAAAGATGCACAAGAAAATAGCACGAGGAAGCCATCATTATAGCGATAAGCCCTCCCTGGATGGAATGCATGATCAGGGAGTAAAAATAGGTTGCCGTGTAGGCTTTTTGTTGTTTTTCAAAAAATGGGGCCATTCTTGAATTCTCAAAAGCTTTGCGAGAAAAGATTCTCACATTGCTATGATTAGACAAAGAATCAACCAGTTCGCCTACAACAATCGATTCGGCCGAAGCTTGGGCGTCGCTAAGCATCACTAGTTTTTTGGACATCAAGATACTTGCGCTTGAAAAGAGTATGAACCAACTAACCAATATGAAACAAAAGATTGGATTTACAAAATAAGCAGCGATGATCGCGGTTAATAATAATGATGCGCCTCTTAAAAAATTGCACGCAACGCTGCTTGTAAGTTTTTCAACACCATCCGCTAAATTAGTAATTTGTTTTGAAATTTTTCCTGATAAGTTGTCTTGGTAAAATTGATGTGATTTTCCAAGCACATGATCCATAGACTCCCCAATAATGTGGTTGAGAATCACAGGGATGAATTTGGCTCTGATGTAAGTAATTCCTCGCCAAGTGAAATTATCAAATACGATAAAATTCACCACAATAAGGATCGCCGGTACTATTAAAATCGAGATATCGCCACCAGTTACATTGGGTAGTAAGTTGATGACCTGCTTAATAAGCATGCTGTTAAATGGTCCCCAAAAACCAGCAACGATCGCAAGCGCAACATAAACAATGACAGCAGATTTATACTCTCGCAAAAAATGCCATATGAATGGAAAAAGCGTTTTGGGTAATGATTGTTGCATTTTATGACCCCCAGGATGTTCCAAAAGATTTCCCACCATCAACGGTAATGCACGCTCCTGTTATATAAGACGAATGTGCATTTGAAGCGAGTAGCAGCAAAGCGCCATCCAAATCCTTTGGTGTTGCAACAAAACCCATAGGAATTTGCTCAGCAAACTCTTGTCGTTGTTGATCTGTACCCAATTTGTGATCTGTCATAGGGGTATGAAAAAGACCGGGCGCTATAGAATTAATTCTGATTTGGTGCCTTGATAACTCAGTCACCAAAGATTTTGCCATATGAATCACAGCCGCCTTAGAGGTTGCATAAGCCGTTGCTTCCTTATAAGGAAAGGCATCTCCGTTAATGCTGGCAATATTAATAATCGATCCATTGATTTTATGGTTCTTCATATGATTTGCGACTGCTTTAGTGACATACCACACGCCCATCAGGTTCGTTTGAACAATGGACTCAAAATTATCGTTATCATCTTCTTCAAAAATAGGAGTAAGCGCTGCAATCCCAGCGTTATTAACGCAGATGTCGATCTTCTCACCATCCTTTTCTAACTCAGCAAAGCAACTTTTTACAGATTGTTTGTCCGATACATCCATTTGGATGGCCTTCGCGTTATTAAGCTCAATAGCTAAGGTGTTTAATTTATCAAGCCTACGAGCGGCCAATAAAACACGTGCACCCGCACCTGATAGGCAACGGGCAAATTGCTCTCCAAGGCCACTAGAAGCCCCGGTGATGATTGCTGTTTTACCTTTTAGATCAAATAGTTGCATGTTCAATTTTCCACCAGATGACAAAATTATGAGATTCCCACACCTTTATCTTGACATAAAACTATATTTTGTGCAACTATAATATGTATAATCATGTTATGATTAAGCTCTTTTTTAAAAAAACCCATTTGATGGAGAGAAATACATGTCAGATAACGCCACAAAAGACTACCCAATCCCTGTGCTAGAGGGCCCAAGTTTTACTTTTGCTCAGGCCTATTTTACGTGGAAGCGCATCACAGACAGGGCTCTTGAGGCTGTCGGCCTAACGCATACGCAGTATGTCTTTATGGGGACACTGTTTGAGCTAGAAAAGCATCAGGATAAGGCAACGCAAAATGATCTGGCGAGGCTCACCAATTCTGATGTCACTATGACATCGCAAATTCTGCGTACTCTACAAAAACGTGGGCTTGTTTTGCGCGAACAAATAGAGGGTGATGAACGTGCAAAATATTCCAGCCTATCACCTGCTGGTAAAAAGCTCGTCAAAAAAGCTGCTGAAATTATGAAAACAAATGAGAAAGAGTATTTTGCTCCAGTAGAAAAAGATATGGAACAGTTTTTAATGTATTTAAAAAACTTAACACGCATCAAAGAGATTAATCTGCTATGAAAATCACTTTTGCTCCCTTAGCTGAATCCCATTTTTCACTACTGCTAAAGTGGTTGGAGTCGCCGCACGTCAAAAAATGGTGGGACCAGGATGTAACTTATACAATGGATTTGGTGCATGAAAAATTTGGAAAACACATCCATGGCATTGCTCTTTCAAAAAATTCAAACCACAAAACATACGCTTACGTCATCTGCGCTAACAAAGAAATGATAGGTTACATACAGGCTTATAATGCTCATGACTTCGCTCAAGAGAATGGTCTAAATTTAAGCACTATTTCTGGTTCTGTATGCGGTATAGATTTATTTATCGGAGAGCAACTGTTCTTACACAAAGGCTGGGGAACGGTAATTTTAAATGCATTTGAAAGCCAAGTATTAACAACGCATTTCGATCGGTGCCTGATTGATCCAGCAAAAGATAATCTAACCGCAATTAAAGCCTTTACAAAAGCTGGGTTTAAAATATTTGAGCAATTTCAAACAGAATCTAATATTTGGATGATAAAGGATTTATCTTTAAGAAATGACCCGTTACCAACCATCCAAAAACTTATTAAAGAACGCTACATGCAGGCTAAAGCCATCTTCTGGGCAGGATCAGTTTCAGAGGGTCGGGGAACAAGTGCATCCGATCTAGATCTTGTGATTGTTTTTGAAGAAGTAGCAAACGCTTACCGGGAAGCTTTTATTTACGATGGTTGGCCTATTGACGCATTTATTCATGATCTTGATACCTTGCGATATTTTTTTGAAGAATCAAGAACAGGAAATGGCATCTCTGGCCTCTGTTATATGATTTTGAATGGACGCGAGGTAACTAATCCTGGCGTTTTTTCAGAAAATGTTAAAACACTTGCGCAAGAATTTTTGAATGCAGGGCCAGCTATTTGGGACCAAGAACAAATCAACAAAGAACGATTTTTAATTACCGATGTTCTGGATGATATTAAATATCCAGTCGGGCGCGATGAGCAGATTGCATCCGCTGCGTGGTTGCTTGAAGCTCTGGGGCAATTTTATTTTAGAAGCCAAAATAAGTGGTGCGCCAGTGGAAAATCAA
>CALLKE010000112.1 GCA_938008555.1 uncultured Pedobacter sp. | reverse complement strand
TGCAGGATTGGCATTCTGCAGTGTTACATTGTAAAGATATACTCCTGCAGCATCATAATCTTGTGTAGTTGAGCAATCAAATACGTAGTCTAAATCTGTTCCTGTTCCTGCGGTAAAAATTAGTCTTCCACCTTGCATTATTAAAGAACTTGTACCAGCCAAAGACCAACTTACTTGTCCTGCTGAATATGTAGAGCGTTTAAGATTTGATTCTACGTGACAGCCAACAAGAAAAATTCTACCTCCTGTCATAACAGCTTGGCGGCGGTTATAATCTAATGATCCGCCAAAGAATGTTAATTGACCTTCGCCAATATCAATTCCGATAATGTTGTTGGCTATAATACAATTGTAATATGAAGGTAGTTCATAGCTATTAGTTAGGCCGCTTGGACATTTAATACCTGTATTACATTCATGGATAGATACTGAGTAATGCCCTTGCAGATACGAGTTACTTCCGTATTCTTCACCGACATCGCAAGTCTTAATTGAAATATTTCTTAGTACAATTCGACTAGGGCCATAACCACTTGATCCAGATTTATGTAGATATATGCCTCTTTGGCCAGTTGTTAAATCCCCTAAGATTTTTAATTTCTCAATAACACATATACAATTGTCATCAGGAATAACATCTTGCGATGTTAATGTTAATGCAGTTATCCCACCGACAATATTCAGTGTAGCCCCATTACCATTAATAGATACTAAATCTGTGTTGATTGTAATAGGGGTTGTTACTAAATATGTACCACCAGCCTCTAATTTAATTGTAGCTCTCTTACCAGTAGCTGTGATAGCGTCTGCTACAGATTGAATAGCTGTAGATGTCAAGTCAGAAGGAGTTAGTTCACTTGTATCTGATACAATGAGCATCCTACCTAACTCATCTGTCGGGATGAAATCTGCTGGCAGAGATGCGACTATATTTGTGCTACCCTTTCCTTGAGCTGATACTATCTCTCCTATCTCATTGACCCCAAATTGCTGTGTATATCCCATATTAAGCCCTAATGTAGCAATCAAATAGAACACTATCTGATGTGCTAGGATTGATTTGTTTAAATGTAATTACTTTATATACATTGTCAGCAATTACAACATGGTCTCTTTCTGGCTTGATAAGCTCCAGCTCATTCTCATAATAGAAACCATCGTCGTCTGGAGGCTGGATGAACAGTTGCTTATCTCCGTTAGTGATAAGGCTGTTTCTTGACGTTCCAGAACCATTGCTTTGCAATGTAAGATCGAAGATGATACCACGGCAAGGATATTCTACTAAAGTCTCTACAACAGCTCCTGTGGCCGTATCGTAGGCTGACCCTTCATTTCTAACAATAGTTAGATCAAAGCCGTATCTATCCATTTCCTTACGTACTACGCGCATATACTTATCCATGTAAGGATTCATATCAGTCCACGTAGCTTTCTACAGGCTTGCCAGCATACATTTGCATATCCTGTGTGTTTGTCGTCTGGATGTACCCAGCATTCCACAAATCTCTGAATTGAGTTAATGGATTTTCTTCTTCTGCACCAGTAACGAAAGCAATAGGGGATAGAGTCATAATTGCAGGGTTACTAATTGTGTCAATAATAAATTGACGATATTGTGTGAAAGCGTCTCCATCATATGACTCAATAATACCCATTTTACTTCTTGTTGCTTGGGCTAGAATGGCTAGGATATATTGAGCTAGGGTGGCGGTTGCTTTGTTAAGATTATTATTACAATCTGTTAATGTTTGTTGGTAAACTGAAGAGGGGAGTATGGTAACGTCGCGCCAATCCCCAAGTCGTAGTCTTAGTTTACCTTCATTTGTCGTTGGATCAATTGCAGGCATTGTTTGCTCCTTATTCATATCCACTCTAGAGATTTCCAGAAGGGACATGAATAAGCCCTCCTGCTAAGGAGGGCTGTGGGTTATTTCACAGTCTTGTTAGGTCTGTCACCATAAATTTCTTCTGAAGCATTGTCATATGCTGTAGCAGCCTCAATTTGCGTATGGAACATTCCTAAATGTTTTCTATAACTCTTAGTAACAGCAATACGGGCTCGCCACTTGTTTGTTTTGTTATCAAGCGTTACTCCTATGTATTCTGAAATACAATCTTCTTTCTTCCGCTTGTTATGCCCCTGCATACTAAGTGTTGCCCATCGACAATTTTCTTTACAGTAATTTCCGTTGACATCTATCCTGTCAATCTCAAGTTCGTCAGAGTATCCTTCTTGCATGTCTTCCCAGAAATTCTCGAACGACTTCCATCTGTTACACAGTGTTATGCCACGACCGCCATAATCTTTGTAGGAAGGCGCTTTTACATTAGTTGTTCTGGCTATCATGTGGCACCAAATAATGTGCGGCCTAGTCTTACTCATGCCGTGTGACTTTGGCAGAGAATCTGCAATTACTTTCCAGCAACCACAAGATTTTGTATTACCAGATTTCAAATCTGCCAATCTAGCTTTATGCTCACTGCCACAACTGCACATGCAAGTAGCATATTTTACTGATGAACCTTCTTTCTTAAAGATTCCAATAACTTTTAATTTTCCGAAAACTTTCCCAACACTAAGGTCAATGTTTGTCTCAGTCATATAATTTCCTTATTAAAAACGACTCCTAAGTATAAACCTAAGAGTCGCCTTTGTAAAGAAACTGGTAGATATTTATTCTACAAAGTTACTTAATTAGTCTTTGTTGCCTAGACCTAGTTACTGGACACGGCTTCGGCGACTAATCCCGGTCTCATTAGAGCACAAGCGAAGTTCGACTCAGTGTCAATTTCATACTTAGTGTCATCTACTTGTTTTTCAAAATAGTAGATGCGCTCACCTAGAGTATTAATCATATTGAAACGCTCTGGCGGAGCGAAGTAAGTCTTAAATGCGTCAGTACCTTGACCAACGAAATAAGCTTTGCCAGCAGGAATCATTTGAACGCCTGCATGGCGGTCGCGGCATTCCACGAATTGAACACCACCGTAGAAGAACTCACGACGTACTGCCGCAGCACTACCGTTAGCTGCTAGACGATTACGTAGCGGCTCTTGAGTTGAGGTATAGTACTGGTAAGCAGCCTTTACAGTTGGATGGCTAATTAGTTTAGCGAACCAAGTTGGAGAACAGAAAGCTACTACACCGGTAATAAATTGACCATTACCTGCGTTGTCTTGAATTGAAGCAATACACTGCTCAATCTTATCCAACACCTCGGTACTACCAGTACCTAGTAGGAAATCTACAGAAGTTCGGGTATGGCCGAATTCAGAATTCCAATCCTGAGTTACAGTGCCATTTGGTGCATACACAGTACCAGCGGTAATGATTTGAGCACGAGCTACTTCGTGGGTTTCGTCCCATGCGCGGCGAATGCGTTCCATCTTACGGGTACGAACACTAGCTAATACTTCAGCTTCAGTTTGGGTGCCATAGGCACGAACGTTTGCCAAATCTTTAGGGTAAATAGCATCTTGTTCGTTAAAGTGTGGGATAACGAACGAGTGAAGTTTACGGGTGTAATCTTTACCTTGGTTGCCACGATCACCGCGAACACGGTCTACGATAACAACACTGTCTTTATTAATTTCTTCAAATACAACAGAACTTGAAGCTACTGGCTCATCATTGAAAATACCAAAATCACCGATAGTTGTAAATGTATTTGGGATTACATTTAGTTCTTCAGTCCAATCTTGTAGTTGGAAAGCATTATTTAAGCTGCGTACTAACATTGTTATTATTCCTTATTATTAAACTGTGGCTTCTACAAGAATGCCTACAGACTTTAGGCTATCATATGCAGCTTGTTTCTTGGTTGCATCGTTGTAAGTACTGTCTAGAGCTAGAGCACCCAAGCTTACAATTACTTTACCACGAGCAATTGAAAGTACTTTGGTGTCAGTAGTAGCAGCTACAGTGAATGGGGCTGCTGTACCAAAGCTGTCACCAACCACGATAGCTACAGGAGCTTTGCTACCATCAACTGCTGTTTCTACGGCAATTTTATACTTACCAGTAGCAGTAACTTTACCAAGCACTGTACCAACTACGTAAGATTTCTGAGCTGCTTCATTAACTGTAACAAGTTCGTGGAAGAGTTTTGTATTACCACTATCACTAGCTTTAACTAGATTGCTGTAGTGGCTGTAATCTGTT
>CALLKE010000111.1 GCA_938008555.1 uncultured Pedobacter sp. | reverse complement strand
TTTTAATGAGTCCTATAGTGAACACGGTAGTATTAAAACGGCTATCGAGTACGCTTTGCAACAATCAGGTAATGACTTAAAAACAGATATTGCCCATCATTATACCGATGAATCAATGGCAGATTATTTTGAGGCTAATGAGTATTTTTTCACACAAGATGGTAAAGTTATTTAAAGGGGCATCCACAATGGATTCGGCAATTCCAGCGGCACCAACTTCTAAAACACCAGAAATAACTTGAATTAAAGAGGAGCGTGCAATCACACCACCAATTATAGGAAGAGTAAGGTCAGCAAAATATGACGCTAAGACAGGTATAGCAGCACCGCCGAGTAGTGGGATTTCTACTGCGGATAATGTCGCCACAGCACCTACACCGATCAAGACTGCAGTTATCGCTACCCCTACTGGCACTTCATGAACTACAGCATCCGCTTCTGCGCCCATTATCTCCGCGGAAAAACCATATAATTTAATTTGTTCTGCCGCAGTGCCTGCTCCGTTAACGGGTATTGAGCCTACGGCATCTGCTGCTGCGTCAACTGCCTTAAGAACAATACTAGACCAACCCGACATTATTGATTTTCCTTTTCATACTTTTCAATGGCTTTTTTGCGAGCTCGAAAAAGGGAATAAACAAAGAGCGGAGTGCCTATGATTAGAAGCAGCTCGTCATTTTCTAATCCTAGCAACCGCTGAAGAACATAAGCAGGCAGAACAAACAAAAATATAAGCATGACCATATAGATAGATCTTATCTGGCTCTCATATTTGTTAATTTTGAACTCTGGGGTATTAAAGGTTTCCTGATTTCGTTTTCTGAATTCATCAAGAGATTTTTTAAACGACATTCAAAAAGTCCTTTAGATTATGCTCTAGCATTGAGCTTTAATAAATTTCCCGTCGCCTGGTAACCTGGCTATTATTGTCTCAATAGAGTTATAACTTTGACCGCCAATTATTGCGCGCTACTATTTATATTTATTCACAGTAAAAGCTCCATACATAATACATAAGCTGCCATAGCTTTTAAGTTATATAAATTCAAACAATTAGACTAATTATTATGCTACTTTTGCATTTCACCCATATGTTATAGCTTCAACATTAGTGACAATGTGAATTAGGCAAAGTCAAAGGCTGTCGCCTCTTTTTTAAATCGTTGCCGAGAGACATCTTCGAAAATGCAGTCGTTCTTTAAAACATCGAAGATAACTTTTATCAACTTATTCGCAGTCGCAACTGCGGCTCTTTTTCCGCCCTTGAATTCTCTTTTTCTGTCGTAATAAGTCTTTAATTCGTCATTGTAACGTATCACCTGCCACACAGAGGTTATGATAGCCGTGCGCGCCAGCTTAGACCCTCTTTTTGTAATCCTATAGGTTGGGTTATTTTTATTGGACCTACGCACTTTTGGCACCAATCCAAAATAGCTGGCCAACTTTTTGGGAGAAGAAAAATCGTGGATATCACCTATTGTACACAAAATGATTGCCGCAGAGATCACCCCTACTCCAGTGATGGAAGTTAAGTTTTTAAAGCCTTTAAGAGACTGAGCCATTTCCTCTATTTGGCGATTCACCTCAGCAATTTTCTGATTTAAAAACTCCACCTGTGTTTCCAACCATCCTAATTCCAACATCATTAAGCTATCTAGTGGATGGATAAATACGTATTTCTGGTAGCCACCTTTATATATAAGCCGATGAGATGATAGTTTTATTCCTTGGCGCGTTAAGATGGATATTGTTTTATGGTTAGCCATCATACGCGCCTTAACCAGGACCGAGCGCGTTTCTATCATAGACAGCAATTGCGAGTGAAACTCTGATTTTTCTCGTGCCAACGGCAACAGACCCTTGGAAAGGTAGAAAGCAAGTTTTCCCGCATCATTCAGATCTGTTTTCTTATATGAGGATCCAATTACGTGGAATTCGCCCGGAGCGACAAACACTATCTTTTCAACATAGCCCAAAATCTTCCTTTTAAAAAAGGGCGCATTAGCTACAGCTTCTACCGCTATGATGTCATAAGGCGATAAGTCTGCGATAAACTCACGAAAGCCCTCTTGGGACAATTCGTATTTTTTAGAAAAGAGCTCGTCTTCTTTATCTCTAAAGCACGCAAAGAAATTATCTGTATGAAGATCAATTCCTATATAACGCTTCCTAATCATGGGCGGGACGAGACATTGTAAACCATGCTTAATTTTAGAGAAATTTTCTCTAGGCAATTCTTAGGTTACGTGTCTTCCTAGCCCAAGTTAAAGGTACAAAGACCTAGTCAGTTCATTAGGATAGACATCTCGCCCTTAACGCTTCTACTAACGTAATATTCATGCAGCAAGATTTATGATCCATCATACAAATGTATGGGTATTCAGGAAAACAGATTGGCAAATCGCAAGAAGCATTCCATCATAATGAATATGACCTTGCATGTGATCTCTGCACTCCTCCAGTTCTCTGAGCCTTATTCGGTTCAAAAGCGATTAGCTAAGCTTATGGGCATATCAGACACCCCTAAAACCCAAGAAGAAATAAAACTTAATTGTGTTATTTCAAAAAAAAAACGTTCGTTTTTAACTACTACTTTCTTATTACTACTACTAGACTAGTTAGAGTTATTTCTAGAAGTAAATAAAAAAGAAGATTCTCAGCTTAGACATTTACTTTTAAAATCTATTAAAGAAGCTAAAAATGAAATTGAAAAAAGTAGATATAGTGAAATGCTAAATTCAGAA
>CALLKE010000110.1 GCA_938008555.1 uncultured Pedobacter sp. | reverse complement strand
CCCCAAAATTATTTTTTAAGCTAAAACGTAAAATTAAAATAGGAATTAAATGAATTTTTAATAATTAATTAATAGTGTAATTATATAAAATTTATATTTTATTCAATAGGGCGAATGAAGCGCATTCGTAAGGGTGATGAGGCTGATGATATTATTGCTGGAATATCTGATAAGCGATCAGATACAAAACGTTATTTCTCTTTAAATAGGAGGACCCCCAAAGATTGACCAGGGTCTTTTCTTTCGATTAGGATAGGACTCGAAGTGGTTATGCCTGTCGGTGTATAAGCGTTAAGTGCAGTGCCCGAAGAAAAAGTATATGCGATATGGTGCCAGTTTCCATTGAGGGTACGTGTGAGTATTAAATACGTTTGATTCTTAGAATTTAAGTTAACACCAGGTTGACGATTAAGAATAAAGATCTGATTGTTGATATTTCTAATAATATCTATTTGAGGTACTCCTAAGCTGTTTCTAATAGTATAGAGGGTAGTTCCAACTATTGGTTTTGTGGGATCTATAGGATTTACAGGAAATGGGTAAACAGCTTCTATAAAGGCAATATCAGCGACAGATAGCCTACTATTCCCACCTACCGCAATGCCATCTGTAGTACAGCTTGCGGGCACTGAATAATGCATGATGGATAATGGGTCGTACTTACTATAGCGATGTCCATTAGTTGTCTGATCTTCGGCTGTGAAAAACGCGGCCTGACGTCTGGCTTTGCTAAGGTCCCAACCTTGTGTTTGCTTTAAATATGAAAAGTATGCACTCTGATTGATTTTAGAATTTGGACTCCTATGTTCGTGTTCCAAGCCTAAAACATGTCCAAATTCATGTAATACTGTTTTGCAAAATTCATTATTGCTTGTGTAATTAGTAAACCAGCCGTAATGCATATTAAATGAATTTTGATCTGTATTGTGATGCTCGGTAATAAGTTGTGTGCCAAGTCCAGTAACATATGATTGATTATCAGAGCCTATGTCTATTCTTATTTCTGCATTTTGGGTTGAGGGCACGAATTTGAATTTAATGTTTGCGCATCTTTGCCATACTTGAGCATAATGTTGAATCCTCTCTTGTATATGCGCGCTTCCTGTATTTCGAAAAAAATTTACTGTTATTATTGATCCATTGTTCCAGTAAAATTTTGTGGCACCAATAGCGCTTGTTTTGGGTGATCCTCCAATTGGTGGAATATAGCTGTCAAGGGTGCCACATACATGAAAGTTATCAGAGGTGTCGTATTTTTCCTCATATATCTGTATATTATTTTTAAAGACCTTTGCTAGTCCAAATAGCCCAGTTATTGTACGTTCCTTAAAAGTTGTTGATGAAATAAAGTCATAAGATTTTCCATACGAATCCATAATCTTATAAGAAGAATGTTCGTTAGATAAAGAGGTTCCTGCACTTCTATTATAGATGATGATACTTCCAAAATAGCTCTTTATGTCGAGTATAGCTTTTCCAGTTTCCTTGATAGTGAATAAATGATTTTCTGCTGCAGAAGTTTTTTGAAGCTCTTTGTGGTTATGTTGAGCTGATTTTATATCCCCTTTTTTACAGTAATCGAGGGTAAGAATAGCAATTAATATTAGGGAAAAATAGGATATGCTAATGGGATTTTTCATATCTGAGTTTTTTTCTAATTATAAATTTAATTAAAAATAGATTCAGATCTGCGTGTGATTAGATATAATTTGATCAATTATTTTTGATACTTGCTTTTTAGCGTTAATTAAAAGTCGAGCCCCCCTTTGCTTAGGTATTTGCCAGTGAGGACCCGTAATACATCTTAGAAAGAATATCCTAATCCGATCGATAGCACATTGTTTTTCAATGTAGGTGCAGAAGCATCAGGATTGATATTGCTTAGGCTAAAGCTATAGCCTCCATGAATATTAATGCCATTATCTAGTTGGTAGCCTAATAGTAAGCCAAGTCCCAAGTCGGTTCTTTTGAGGTCGTCAGACGTATTTGAACCAAATTGCATACTTGTGTCTTTAATTGTTTGCAAAACACCTGACTGATCAACGGAAGTTTCTTTTATTTTACCTCTAATGCCAAAGCTTAGGTAAGGACCTGCTCCCACGAATATTTGACCAGGCCCTAGCTCAAATTCGGCCATTAAATTCACAGGAATCTCTAAATAAAAAGGAGAATATTTAGTGTTTATGGAGGCTGGAGGTGCAAAGGGGAACTGGGTATTACCTCCTTTTCCTATAAATAATAGACCTGGTTGAACTGATAGTACACTAAATACAGGTATATCGACTGTAGCACCTACATAAAATGATGTGAGAGAAGATGCTGTATAGCCTACTGTGTTATTGCCAGAAAGTGAAAACTTGTTAAAAGTAACACCTCCTTTTATGCCGAAAGCTATACTAGATTCACTTTTTTTCTGAGCTAGGGCAAAAAGAGACAGCAACATGATTGCACTGAAGAATGTCATTTTTTTCATGTACGAGATTTTTATTGTTTTAGTAAAGTAAATTATTTGATTGATTTAAAAAACAATTTTATGTTTTTTAAATCTTATCCATCAATTTTTACCCAAACTCGGTTAAAATCAAAACCCAGTACCTCATTTAAATTATTTCTTAATACATGAGCCCAGAAAATGAATGGGAGAGACGAGACATGATGGGTGGATTGGTTGCTAAGGGATTGTTGATACTGGATATCAGACTTTCGGTAGCTTTTGTCTTGTTGTTATAGTGCTCAGGTAACTACTTGAAAAGCATTTTTGTAAATAGGCCCTAATCTGTACTTTTGCGATCAAAAAAAGATATGGTTAAGCGAACACGAATAAAAGATCTACTTCAAAGTGCTGATTTTGACAAAACAGTTATAGTAAAGGGTTGGGTTAAAACCTTTCGTAATAATCAATTTATTGCAATTAATGATGGCTCATCCATTCATAATATTCAAGCAGTGGTTGATTTTAATGCTACTGAAGAATCTTTATTAAAACGTGTCACAACAGGTGCAGCTGTCGCTATAAAAGGTCGGTTGGTCGAATCTATGGGTAAGGGACAGCGTGTGGAGATTAAAGTGGATCAATTGGAGATTTTAGGGGATAGTGACGCTGAAAAATTTCCATTACAGCCCAAAAAACACAGCCTAGAGTTTTTGCGTGAAATTGCCCACCTCCGCTTCAGAACGAATACATTTAATGCTGTTTTTAAAGTTCGTCATGCATTGGCTTATGCTATTCATCAATTTTTTAATGATCGCGGCTTCGTTTATTTGCATACGCCTATTATTACAGCGTCAGATGCAGAAGGTGCTGGTGAGATGTTTCGCGTTTCAACAATTGATTTTGACCACATTCCACGTAATGCTGATGGGGGTGTTAACTATAAAGAAGACTTTTTTGGCAAGGCGACTAATCTGACTGTTTCTGGACAGTTGGAGGGTGAGTTAGCAGCAATGGCCTTTGGTGATGTATATACATTTGGTCCCACTTTTCGTGCCGAAAATTCAAATACGACACGCCATCTGGCCGAATTTTGGATGATTGAGCCTGAGATGGCTTTTTATGATCTAGAGGATAACATGGATCTGGCTGAGGAGTTACTGAGATATGTTATTCGGTATGCAATCCAAAACTGTCCGGATGAGTTGGAGTTTTTGAAGGATCGTTTGCTAGAAGAAGAAAAACAAAAGCCCCAAAGTGAGCGTGCGGAACTAGACCTTCTTGCCAAACTAAATTTCTGTTTAGAGAATGATTTTGAACGATTAACGTACACAGAAGCTATCAGTATCTTAAAAAATTCAAAACCTAATCAGAAAAAACAATTTAAGTATTTGATTGATGATTGGGGCGCGGATTTACAATCGGAGCACGAACGTTATTTGGTAGAAAAGCATTTCAAAAAGCCCGTTATTTTAACCAATTATCCAGCAGATATCAAAGCATTTTACATGCGACAAAATGAGCCTGATGAACTAGGTAGAAAAACAGTTCGGGCGATGGACATTTTGTTCCCAGGAATCGGCGAAATTATTGGTGGGTCGCAGCGAGAAGAGCGATTGGGGCTGTTGGAGCAACGGATGGATGATATGGATATTTCTAAAGAAGAACTTTCATGGTATTTGGACACTCGTCGATTTGGTTCAGCACCGCATGCGGGTTTTGGTTTAGGTTTTGAACGTCTTGTTTTATTTGTCACGGGAATGACCAATATTCGTGATGTAATTCCATTCCCTCGGACACCTAAAAATGCTGAGTTCTAATATGTCTATTTCAATCACCCTTTATCTCGAAAGTATGATTGCTGAAAATAAGAGAAGGTAGGCTATTGAGGTTATTTTTTGTTTTATGTGGATGATGTGTGCTAAGAGCAGAATTTTTCTGTTTTTAGCGCGCATTTTTTATGGATTAAGCTTTGGTTTTGCGGATGATAAACCAAATAAAAAAGCCCTATAAAAGGGCTTCTGTAATTGATCATTTCATTTATTACTAGGAGGGAGATAGTTTTTACAAATGTATTACTTCTCCATATGCATCAGCTGCCGCTTCCATGATGGCTTCACTCATGGTAGGATGTGGGTGTACCGTTTTAACAATATCCATTCCAGTAGTTTCTAGTTTGCGAGCTACTACAACTTCAGCAATCATTTCGGTGACATTGGCACCTATCATATGTGCACCTAAGAACTCGCCATACTTTGCATCGAAAATCACTTTCACAAAACCATCTTTTGCTCCAGCTGCACTTGCTTTACCTGAAGCTGAAAATGGAAACCGGCCCACCTTAATCTCGTACCCAGCTTCTTTGGCTGCTTTTTCGGTATAGCCGACAGATGCAATTTCTGGTGAACAGTAAGTGCAACCTGGTATGTTATTATAATTGAGTGGTTCGGGATGATGACCAGCAATTTTTTCGACACAAATAATTCCTTCAGCAGAAGCGACGTGAGCAAGTGCTTGCCCTTTTACAATATCTCCTATTGCATAAACGCCATCTACATTGGTTTTATAAAAATCATCAACAAGCACGCGACCTTTATCCGTTTTTACGCCAACTTCCTCAAGCCCAATATTTTCTATATTCGGACTGATTCCAACGGCTGATAAAACGACATCGCAGGTAATGGTTTCAGTTCCTGTTGCTGTTTTTACGTGTACGGTGCATCCCTCGCCTAAAGTGTCCACGGTTTCGACATTTGCTCCTGTCATCACTGTGATGCCCATTTTTTTGAAACTTTTGATCAGTTGCTTAGATACATCCTCATCCTCAACAGGAACAATACGATCTAAATGCTCGATGATTGTTACTTGGGTACCTATCGCACTATAGAAATAGGCAAACTCCACACCGATCGCACCAGAGCCGACAACAACCAATGATTTGGGCTGTTGTGGTAGCGCCATCGCTTGACGGTAGCCAATTACCTTTTTACCATCTTGTTTCAAATTGGGTAGCTCACGAGAGCGACTTCCAGTAGCTAAGATGGTATGTTTGGCTGTATATTCTTTGATTGCCCCACTTGGATCACTCACTTCAATTTTGCCGTCTTTTTTAATCTTTGCAGTGCCCATGATGACATCAATCTTATTTTTTCTCATCAAAAACTGGACACCTTTACTCATGTTATCAGCAACACCACGACTACGTTGTATAACATTTCCAAAGTCAAGTGTAGAACCTTGGATGTTGATACCATAGTCAGCAGCGTGATTAATGTATTCGAAAACATTGGCGCTTTTTAGCAAGGCTTTTGTCGGAATACAACCCCAGTTTAAGCAGATTCCGCCTAGTGCTTCGCGTTCGACAACAGCTGTTTTAAATCCTAATTGTGCTGCACGAATGGCAGCTACATATCCTCCTGGGCCACTCCCAACAATCATGATATCGTAATTCATATGCGCTCTAATATGGTGATGAAATCTGTTAAAATAGGGTGCAAATCTAGTGAAATTATATTTTTAAAGAATGGGCCTCATTTAGATGGAGATTTAAAGCAAATCGATACGTTATAGGCGTTTTCTTTGGACAAAAATGTTTTATCGAGCTCGCATCACTATTTGCTAAAGTATTCGTTAAATGATAAGCTCATCGAGCCGTTTTTTAGTTGAATTATTTACCTTGGCCTGCCGCCATGTAAAAATAGGTTGCATGTAATAATTAATCTATTCTATGAATAATCTAAACATATAGCTGTCACACATGAGAAAAATGCTGATTGGTATAGCAATGTTGATGCAAGTAGCCTTTAATGCATCAGCACAGATCACGACGAGTGGTTTAGTAGGAAAAGTTGTTGATGAAAAAGGAGAAATATTAATAGGAGCTGCAGTGAAAGCAGTTCATATCCCGACTGGAACAAGTTATGGTGTCTCTACAAATGTGGATGGTCGTTTTTCGATTTCAAATATGCGTGTTGGAGGACCTTACGTTATTACGATAAGCTATATAGGCTTTCAAACACAAACACGATCTGATATTTCACTGGAATTAGGTGCACCATTACTATTAAACGTAACAATGAAAATAGGTGGATCACAATTAGCAGAGGTTGTTGTTAGTAGTAAAAAGGATAATGTGTTTAATAGTAAAAGAACAGGGGCTGCGACGAATATTGGTCGCGAACAGATTGAAAATTTGCCAACGATAAGCAGGTCCCTCCAAGATTTTACTCGTCTAACTCCTCAGGCAACTCCTCAAGCTGGGGGTACTTCATTTGGTGGTGCAAATAATCGTTTCAATAATATCACGATTGATGGGGCTGTGAATAATGATGTATTTGGTTTATCTAGCTCAGGTACTCCTGGTGGTCAGGCAGGGACGCAACCTATTTCGTTAGATGCCATTCAAGAGATCCAAGTCGTATTGGCTCCATATGATGTTACGTTAGGAAACTTTACGGGTGGTGGTGTCAATGCTGTTACTCGCTCTGGGACGAATAAGTTTGAAGGCTCGGTTTATACGTTTGCAAGAAATCAAAATATGATGGGAAATAATGTAGTGACGAATCTGAAGAACTCGAACTTTACCGATAATCAATACGGTTTTCGTTTAGGGGGCCCAATTATTAAGAATAAACTATTCTTTTTTGTGAATGCAGAGTTAGAAAGAGAAAGGACTCCCACGATAGATAATGCTGGTGACATTGGTGCGGCGATTTCTCTGCTTACAGCCCAGGCAATTGCTCAAAAAGCACAAGGAGCTTATGGCTATGATGTTGGTTCTTTAGGTGTGCAGGATGTGATTACTCAAAATAATAAGGTCTTTGCCAAACTTGATTGGAACTTAAATAAGAATAATCAATTGAGCTTACGGTATAACTATATCCATGCTTTTGATGATAATATCACAAGAACATCGACGCAGTTCAGTTTTGGAAATGATGCATATCAATTCAAGGATATTCAGCATGTTGGTATTCTAGAGTTGAGAACCAAGCTGAATGATGTATTATCTAATGATTTGATATTAGGTTATACGCATATTGACGATCGTCGGGTGATTAACGGAGCTTTATTTCCTAGTATCACGATTGCAAATGTAGGTGGGTTTCCATCAAATACAGCAGTGTTGGGGTCGGAGAGAAGCTCGGTTGCGAATAGTTTGACACAAGGTATTTTTGAGATTACTGATAATTTTAAAATTAATGCAGGTAATCATACGCTCACTATTGGAACTCACAATGAATTTTTTTCTTTTAAGAATTTATTCATTAATAACATCAATGGTCGCTGGGATTACAATAATGTTGCAGATTTTATAACAAATAATGCACCTGCACGCGTCAGAGCCACTTATTCATTAGACCCAACAAATCCGCAACCTGCAGCGCAGTTTAGTGCAGCACAGTTAGGATTTTATGGCCAAGATGAAATTGATGCTGCTGAAGGGTTAAAACTAACGGTAGGTCTTCGTGTTGATATCCCTGTATTTGGGTCAACCCCCTTAGAAAACCCAAAGGTTGAAGCAGATTTTAATGGCTATAAAACGAATATAACACCAAGCAGTACGCCATTGGTAGCCCCTCGTTTGGGATTTAATTACGATGTGCTGGGCGATCGATCTATACAAATCAGAGGCGGAACGGGGGTGTTTACGGGGCGTGTACCTTTTGTATGGTTATCTAATCAATTTGCTAATAGTGGGATGTTATTTGGTACGATTGATAAAAGAAATCCAAGCGTTTTTGTAGCCAATCCCAATAATCAACAATCTGCTGCAACTGGGTCAAAAACAGTAGAGGTTGATTTGGTATCGAATACCTTCAGGGTTCCCCAAGTATTTAGAAGTAATTTGGCCATCGATTTTAAACTACCTTTTGATATACGTACTACTTTAGAGGGAATTTATTCCAAAACCATTAATAGTATTGTATACTCCGATCTTAATTTGAAAGCTTCTACAAGTGCAATTAGTTCAGTTTTAAGTGGTGGAGCCGATACTAGAGCCTTATATGGTCCTAAGGTAGATGCAACCAACTTTACCAACGTGATTTTGTTGGATAATGCAACCAGGGGATATACTTATAGCTTAACAGCCCAGTTACAGAAAAATTTCAGCAATAAATTATCAGCCATGTTTGCGTATACAAATATGCAAGCCAAATCAGTGAATGATGGGGCCAGCAGTACGGCATTATCCAACTGGAATAATGTGCCACAAGTGAATGGCCCCAATAATTTACCCTTAACAGTTTCAAATTTTCAAATTCGTCACCATTTAGTAGGTTCTTTTTCATATAAGATAGAATATGGAAGAAACAAGTTGTTAGGAACCGGGTTGTCTCTATTTTATTCGGGCAGCTCGGGTCAGCCCTATAGCTATGTATACAGTGGTGATTTAAACGGCGACGGTGGACTTTCAAACGATTTGATTTATATACCAAGAACGCAGAATGATATTCATCTAACTACATCTAATACGGTTACTACTCCCGTTGCTGCTCAGTGGGCTGCTCTTGATAATTTTATTGCAAATGATCCTTACTTAAGCTCAAGAAGGGGGCAGTATGTTGAGCGAAATGGCGCCGAAACACCTTGGACGCATGAATTTGATGTGAGAGTCACTCAAGACATTGGGTTCCTTGTAAAAGGAATGAAAAGTAAGATTCAGATCACCCTTGATATTTTTAATGTCGGCAATTTGATTAATAAGGAATGGGGTCGTCAATATAGTGTACCCAATCAAGCACTTTCTTTAATTACATACACAGGAAGTGGTTATACTTTTCAAGCGCCGGCAAGCACGTATCAAGTGCAACCAATATTGTCGGCTTGGTCAAGTCAATTGGGTGTTAGGTATATATTTTAATTTCGATCTCTTTGTGTTGTATCCGGTGAATGAATGAGTTCGTCCTCAATTATAAAGCCTTTAAAAAACCAATAGAAACAAAAAATAATACATTATGAGAAAGAGTAAACTAATACTGTGCTATTTGTTAGGTGTCGTGCTAGCTACAAGCAATCTAGCCAAAGCAGATGAAGGCATGTGGTTGCCGATGCTTATCGGAAAGAATTATGAACAGATGAAAAAGGAGGGTTTCAAACTAAGTCCCGAAGATTTGTATAGCGCCAATAAAGTGAGCATCAAAGATGCGATTGTATCTTTTGGAGGATTCTGTACTGGAGAAATCGTTTCAAAAAATGGACTGATATTTACCAATCATCATTGTGGCTACGATGCAGCAGCTTCCAATTCTACGCCTGAAAACAATATTCTTGACAATGGTTTTTATGCTAAGTCATATGCCGAAGAGAAACCAATTCCAGGTCTTTTTGTTCGGTTTTTGGTACGAATGGAAGATGTTACACCACAAGTGATGGCTGCTATTCAGGGTGTTTCTGATCAAGAGAGGGCGGCAAAAATCAGTGAGGCAAGCAAGCAAATTAGTGCGAGTGCAACCAATGGAACTACTGAGGAGGGGGAGGTGAAGGACGTTTTTAAAGCAAACCAATATCTTTTATTTGTGTACGAGCGATTCAATGATATCCGATTAGTTGGGATACCCCCTCAATCTATCGGGAAATTCGGTGGTGATACTGATAATTGGGAATGGCCACGTCATACCGGCGATTTTTCCATTTTTAGGGTGTATGCTGATGCAAATAATAAACCGGCATCTTATTCAGCCAGCAATAAACCATACAGATCAAAAAAATTCTTACCTGTGTCTATCAAAGGGGTAAAGAATAATGACTTTACAATAGTTTATGGGTTTCCAGGTCGTACCGATCGTTTTTTGACCTCCTACGGAGTTCAGATAGCCACTGAAAAAACTAACCCAACTATTGTCAAACTACGTGATATTCGTCTCAAAGCTTGGAAAGAAGAAATGGATAAAAGTGTAGACACCAGATTAAAGCTATCATCGCAGTACGCCAATATTGCTAATTATTGGAAATATTATATCGGGCAAACAGAACAGTTGAAACGCTTAAATATTTATGCCGAAAAGCAAAAGAAAGAAATCGAATTTATGCAATGGGTTGCATCTAAACCCGAGTATGCACACCTAATGGTTCAGTATGAACAAGCCTATAAAGCATACGAGCCTTATGCAATTCATTATGTATATGCTGGTAATAATGGTCTTTTGGCCTCAGCTTGGGTGCGTAATGCAAACACATTGGCAGCAGCATTGAATAAAAGAGTCGCTAAAAAAGATGACCAAGCATACTTGACTACTTTGAATGAGGACATGGCTAAAATGCTAACAGCTTATGAGAATACGTATAATGAGAATGCCGATAAGAAAATATTCGCCCAAATATTAGCGGCCTTTTACGTAGATGTTCCCAAATCCCAACATCCCACATTTGTCACCAAAATAGTGGACGACAATTGGGCAGGTTCACCAGAGGCTACTTTTCAGAAATATGCTGACTATCTATGGGAAAAAAGTGCTTTGATAAAACCTGCGGCCATTCGTGATTTTTGGACTAATCCGAACAATGCTATTTTAGAAAATGATCCAGGATATCTATTTGCCAAGAATTTGGTTCCTTCAGAATATGTGAAAGCAAATTTTGGTACAGTAATCTCTGATCTTGAAACAACAAAAGCTACACTCGATAATCTATACTTGAAAGCGCTGTTAAATAAAAATAAAGACATGTTGATGTACCCAGATGCAAATTCAACGATGCGTATTAGCTACGGACAGGTGCAGACCTATTCTCCAAAAGATGCCATCACTTATAACACAACTACAACAATTGATGGTATGATGGCCAAGTACGAGCCCGGAAATAGTGAATTTGACCTGCCTCAATCACTTTTGAAAGCTTACGAGAGACATGATTTTGGCCGATATGCTGAAAATGGCACTTTGCCTGTTGCTTTTATTAGCAATAATGATATTACGGGAGGTAATTCGGGCTCGCCAGTAATTAATGCAGATGGTGAGCTTATCGGTTTAGCTTTTGATGGAAATTGGGAGGCTATGAGTGGTGATATTGCATTTGATAAAAAATACAAACGCACCATATCAGTTGATACTCGCTTTGTACTTTGGTGTATTGATGTACTTGGTGGGGCTAAAAATATAATTGATGAACTGGATGTAAGGATGTAAATGAACTTATTCTTTTTGAATAATATTTTTTTAAAAAAATAGGCGTTATATAAGAGATTGTTCTTTTTTAGATGAATGCACGAATCAAATGCTTTTTAGGCTTGAGCTCAATGAAAAATGAACTTTCTAACTTAATTACTCACAAATACTTAATTTTTAAAAAAATGAAAAATTTAAAAATGGCCGCATTGAATGCGATGAATTTAGAAGTATTAAGCTCAAATGACGTATCCTTAATTACTGGAGGTTGTGGAGAACATCATAAGCCTGTTGTCCAGAAATTCCATTCTAAAACTCATATGGAATATGAGGGTGGCAGAATTGAAGATGAAACGTGGACCACTCGTACAATCTTCCCCCATCACCACTGTGGAAAAGAGTAGAATCATTTCAGTCTAATTTATAGAATAGGTCCAGGTTCAATTCATTCTCTAGTGAATGTGATATGAGCCTGGACTATTTCTATAAAATATCATTATCATATTTCAATGAAAAAGTAGTTTCTCTATTAGATTGGTCTCTTGATAATAAAGTAGAGCAGCAATGTAAATCATCAATTCAAAAATAAAATCTCAATGAAGAACAAAATTCTATTTGTGTTATCTCTTTTGTTTGGTTTAATGTTTATAAACTCAGGACTCAACAAATTTCTAAATTATATGCCAATGCCTGATCATCTACCCGAAAAGATGGTTAAAGCAATGGCTGCGTTTATGGAAATAGGTTGGCTTTTACCACTGGTTGGAGTTGCTGAAATTGTTGGTGGTTTACTGATTATTTTCCCTAAAACCAGAGCACTAGGAGCAGTGATTATTTTTCCAGTAATGGTTGGAATATTTCTAACAAACATTGTACAAAGCAGTCAGGGTTTGCCGATCGCACTAGTTTTGAGTGTTATTTTGATTTGGATATTATTTGAAAACAGAGAGAAATATTTGCCGATGATTAGGTAGAAAACCCGATCCTTGTGAAGGATAGAAGTGAGATTTGTAACGAATAATCTAAACTAGGGGGTTACGATCAGTTGATACTGGGCGTAACCCTTTTAATAGTAAATAAACTCACCAAATTCCGACCGAATAGTGAGCATCTTGAATTTGGCTTCCTCTACCCGTCCAATAATTTGAGCATCTACATGGAATGTATTGCTTATTGAAATAATTTCCTTAGCAATGGCTTCAGGAACATATAATTCCATCCGGTGACCCATATTAAACACTTGATACATTTCTTGCCAAGTGGTGTTTGATTCTGATTGAACCAGCTTAAATAGTGGGGGAATCGGAAATAAATGGTCTTTTATGACATGTACATGATCAATAAAGTGTAAGACCTTTGTTTGAGCACCACCACTGCAATGTACCATGCCATGAATTTGGTTACGATGTTTCTCAAGTATTTTTTTCACAATGGGGGCATAGGTTCTAGTTGGAGATAAAACCAATTTCCCAATATCAATTTGGTGTTCACCCACAAGAACCCGATCTGTCAGTTTTTTGGTTCCACTAAACACGAGCTTATGAGGAATAGCAGGGTCATAACTCTCAGGATATTTTTGGCCAACGCATGAATGGAATACATCATGACGTGCAGATGTAAGTCCATTGGAACCCATTCCACTGTTATATTCTCTTTCATACGTGGCTTGTCCGTATGAAGCCAAACCAACTATTACATCACCTGCTTGAATATGACGATTTGAAATGACATCGGCACGTTTCATCCGACAAGTAACCGTAGAGTCGACTATAATGGAACGAACTAGATCACCTACATCTGCAGTTTCGCCGCCTGTAGAATAAATTCCGATACCCTGATCACGTAATTCCTTCAAAATATCTTCTGTACCCCTAATGATTTCGGCAATGACCTCACCTGGTATTTGATTCTTATTTCGTCCTATGGTAGAGGATAGTAGAATATTATCAACTGCACCTATGCATAACAGATCATCTAAATTCATGACAATGGCATCCTGTGCGATTCCCCGCCAAACTGAAAGATCGCCTGTTTCCTTCCAATAGACATAGGCTAGCGAAGATTTTGTTCCAGCTCCGTCAGCATGCATGATATTGCACCAAGCTTCATCATCTCCCAAAATATCTGGAACAATCCTGCAAAATGCTTTCGGAAAAATACCTTTATCAACATGCTTGATGGCTTGATGCACATCTTCTTTGCTGGCCGAAACGCCGCGTTGTGAATACCGTTGGTTTAACATTGAGAGCAAAAGTAATAGATACTTCTGGCTAATTATTTCTGGCTGTAACTATATCTTCGTGAGCTTTACTAATTGCTCAAATGATCTTCTTTTAAAATATCGTAGTTTTACCCCGCTTTATGAGCTCCTTATGAGAAAAAACAAACTAACCTTGTTCATCTTTATTGCTTTTTTTATAGGCATATCTGTAGGATATATTCTCAATATTAAATGGATAAGAACCCATAACGAGCAAATTATCAGATCTGACTCTCAAGCCAAAGCTATTCAGGCCAATATGGCAGCAATCGGAGATAGCACGAATAATGTGCATTATTTAAAGCTGCAAAAGGATTTAGAAGAGCAAGTGAAAATTCGAAAAGAACATGATTCCATACGAGAGAAAAAGCTTGAACCATTGACTTTGCTGAGTGATATTTTTCTGCGTCTGATTAAAATGATTGTCGGGCCATTGATTTTTACCACCCTTGTTGTAGGTGTAGCTAAGGTCGGCGATGTCAGAGCAGTAGGACGGATAGGTGGGAAAACAATGCTTTGGTTTATATGTGCAAGTTTGCTGTCCTTACTTCTTGGAATGATTTTAGTGAATATCTTCAAGCCAGGAATCGCGATGCATTTATCACTGCCAGATAACCATCTAAATACTGGAATTCAAAAAGGGGCTTTGTCTCTGAAAGATTTTGTAGCTCATGTGTTTCCGAAAAGTTTTGTTGAAGCGATGGCCACTAATGAGATTTTACAAATTGTAGTGTTTTCATTGTTTTTTGGAGTAGCTACTGCTGCCGTAGGAGAGAAAGGACTAATCGTGGTGAAAGCGATGGATGCTTTTTCACACGTAATTTTAAAAATAACATCTTATGTGATGAATTTTGCTCCTTTCGCTGTTTTTGGTGCAATGGCCGCAATTATTGCCAAACAAGGAGTTAGTATCTTATCTACTTATGCCATTTTTGTCACTGAGTTTTATTTCGGGTTATTCATCTTGTGGCTAGTTCTGATTTTGGTTGGTTTTGCAATTCTAAGTAAGAGAATACTGGGATTAATCAGCAGTCTAAAGGAAGCCATTCTATTAGCTTTTAGCACGGCAAGTAGTGAGGCAGCTTATCCTAAAATCATGTTACAACTTGAGCGTTTTGGCTGCAGTAATAAAATAGTAAGCTTTGTGTTGCCATTGGGATATTCTTTTAATCTAGATGGCTCTATGATGTACATGACTTTTGCATCGTTGTTCATTGCACAGTCGTATGGAATACATTTATCTTTTGAACAGCAAGCGTCCATGCTTTTAGTGTTGATGCTCACGAGCAAGGGAGTTGCGGGTGTGCCAAGAGCCTCTTTAGTCGTAATTGCAGCTACTATTGCTACATTTAGTATTCCGGAAGTAGGTGTGGCACTACTTATTGGAGTTGATCCACTCTTGGATATGGGGCGATCTGCTACAAATGTGATTGGGAATAGTGTTGCCACTGCAGTAGTTAGTAAGTGGGAGGGTGAATTGACTCATTCTCCAATAATAAATAAACATAATATTGATTGATATGAATGATACGAGTAAGAAAATATTTTTAGCCATCTGTATAATTGTTCCCTTTGTGCTGTATTGTGTATACTACTATGGAACAATGATTAAGAATGCACCCTATAAATTCTCTGAATTTAGGTCTATCACTTTTAAGTATGGCTTAGGTGATAAGTTAATCAATGAATATGATTCTAAGAGTGGAGCATATCAATATGTCAATGAAAATGATTCCTTGGTTAAAACAACTGTGAAATTATCTAAGGATGAGCTGTTGTATTTACATCGCAAAGCAGCAGAGTTGGGCTTTTGGAACTTTCCAGAGGTGCTTGAAGCCACAGAAAAATCACATAATAGAAATACCCCACATTATTATATTGAGTATACGTACGAACGTAAGAGTAAGCATGTACTTTTTGATATTGATTATAATAAGGATGTAAAATTGAAGAATGCGATTACTCAATTGATCAAAGAGTTAAGCAAAACGATCAGTGATGCGCAAGACAGATCGAACAAATTCAATTTAGTAGAATAAATAACGCTTCTCGATTCTTCAGAAATAGAGGAGCATTAAAAACAAAATCTCGATTATTCATATGAATAATCGAGATTTTGTTTTTAAT
>CALLKE010000109.1 GCA_938008555.1 uncultured Pedobacter sp. | reverse complement strand
CGAAGACCTTCGCATTGTTGATACGGACTTTCCTCTTGAAAGCAAGTTTGACTATCTCCCTCAGTCGAATGCATCCCCTAGAAGCGCTTTTCTCACCATTCAAGAGGGGTGCGATAAGTTTTGTACTTTTTGCTGTGTACCGTATACGCGGGGATCTGAAACATCGCGTTCCGTGGAAGCTATCTTGTCGGAGGCTAAGCATTTGGTAAGTATTGGAGCGAAAGAAATAACGCTTCTTGGCCAAAATGTGAATGCTTTTCATGGTGTATCGTCGCGAGATGGAAAGGAGTGGGGTCTTGGTCGCTTACTGTATGTGTTGGCAGAAATTGATGGTCTTGAGCGCCTGCGTTATATAACATCTCATCCATGCGATGTGGATAATGAATTGATTCGTGCACATGGAGATATTCCGCAACTCATGCCATACCTCCATTTACCTATTCAATCGGGGAGTGATGTGATTCTTGGGGCTATGAACCGTAAGCATAAAATCGATTTTTACTTGGATATTATTGATCGCTTTCGCAAAGCGCGTCATGATATGGCCTTCTCCTCGGATTTCATCGTAGGCTTCCCTGGTGAAACGGAAGCTGATCACAGGAAGACACTGGAGCTTGTGGAAACAGTAAGCTACGCGCAAGCTTATTCTTTTAAGTACAGTATCCGGCCAGGGACACCTGCGGGTGTTTATGATCTGCAAGTGCCAGAAGAGATTAAAGACCGTCGGCTTCAAGAGTTGCAAAGTCTTCTTTTTGAGCAGCAAGCAGTGTTTAATCACAGTTGTGTGGGGAAGACAATCCCTGTTCTTTTTGATCGTGATGGTCGTCATGAAGGTCAGCTGGTAGGGCGTTCTCCCTATATGCAATCGGTTTATGTTGATGCACCGCTCCGTCATAAGGGACAAATAAGTCTGGTCAAAATCGAAAAAGCATCTCAAAATAGTCTGAGTGGTACGATTAAAACGATTGAGCGCGTAGCTTCTGCAGAAGATAAGGGGGGGTGCGCTTCACAGTCCGTCTAAGCGGGGATTTTTTTGGAAGAAGCAACACATTTTCTTGAGTTTGAGGATAATTTACGTCTGCGAGCTCTTGTGGGTCCGGAGGATGAGAATATTCAGCTTATTGAAAATCGTTTGGGCGTGGAGATATTCCTTCGTGGCAATCGTATTACCCTCAAAGGAACAGAGCCTGATGTCACCTTTGCCAAAACAGTTTTTACTTACTTATATTCCCAGTTGCCTCGCATCAAGGAAGTCAAGGCTATGGATGTTGAGTCAGCGCTCCGTCTTGCAAGTACTATGGTGAGTGTGGATGATCCTATACATAAACACCAAGTAAGCATACCGACAAAGCGTAAGGTGGTCTTCCCAAAATCAGCGACGCAGGCTGAATATATCGAGGCTATGCAGCACCGGGATCTTGTGTTTGGTGTGGGGCCCGCTGGTACAGGGAAAACTTATCTTGCTGTTTCTATGGCTGTCTCGTTCTTGTTTGCAGGTAAGGTTGAGCGTATTATTCTTTCCCGTCCTGCTGTGGAAGCAGGGGAAAAACTTGGCTTTTTACCAGGAGACATGCGTGAAAAGGTTGATCCTTATCTTCGTCCTCTCTACGACGCTTTGCATGACCTTCTCCCAGGCGATCAAGTGATGAGACGCCTTGGGACTGGGGATATTGAGATTGCTCCTCTTGCCTTTATGCGTGGGCGTACACTGGGCAATGCTTTCGTTATATTGGATGAGGCGCAAAATACTACACCGATGCAGATGAAGATGTTTTTAACGCGCCTTGGTCCTCATTCACGAATGGTTATCACAGGGGACCTCACTCAAATTGATCTTCCTCATGGTGTTAAATCAGGGCTTAAGGATGCGCTTCATGTACTCCGTGACGTGGGAGAGATTGGTTTTGCCTTTTTTAAAGAAGAAGACGTTATCCGTCATCCTTTGGTAGCAAAAATCGTCCATGCTTACCAAAATCAGCCCTAGAATCTTCTCTTGATCATATCCAATACACTCCGGACAAAAATTTATGAATTGCATTACAAGGTTATTTCCCTATTTCCTTTTTTCTCGTATACCGTTACAAAAAGAATTGAGATCCAATACTATTGGGAGTGCTGATGCCCATCGCATTACTTCCTCACTCACGTGTCCCATGAAAAACGACATGTTCCTCTTATACGGTGGCATGCTGTGATGAGCAGGGCAAACTTCCCCAAAAAATACTATCCAACAAGGAGAGCGTAATGACCTACACACTATCCCTACTTCCCTTTGAGCGCACGAGCCTGCAACCCCATATCTCGAGTGATACCATTGATTTTCACTATGGCAAGCATCACCAGGCATATGTTATGAATCTGAATAATTTCTTGAAAGATAATGCCACCTATGCTGGACTTTCCCTTGATGAGGTTATTAAAAAAGCACACGCAGAACAGCATATGCCGATTTTTAACAATGCTGCGCAGGTGTGGAACCATACTTTTTACTGGCACTGCATGAAACCTCGGGGCGGAGGAAAGCCTGCAGATGCTTTGGCAGAGGCTATTGATCGTGACTTCGGTTCTTTTGACGCGTTTCGTACGGAATTCAAGCAGGCGGCTGTGAGCCAATTTGGAAGCGGCTGGGCGTGGCTTGTGCTCATGAATGGTAAGCTTTCTATCATGAAAACGGGTAATGCTGACCTTCCTATGGTACATGGGGCCAAGGCTCTTCTCACCTGTGATGTGTGGGAGCACGCCTATTACCTTGATTATCAAAATCGCCGCCCTGATTATGTGGATACGTTTTTGGATCACCTGGTGAATTGGGAGTTTGCTGCGAAGAACATGGAGTGATTTCCTTCCCTTTCAACACAAGGGGGGAGCGACAAGAATGCACCAGGGCATCCAAAGCGCGTAGGCGCATACGCCTATTCGTGTAAAAATTAAAGAGATATGAGAGGCTGCTCCTTAAATTTATGATTTTCAAAATTCTTTCCATTGTTGGGGCCCGTCCCCAATTTATTAAAGCGGCTGTTCTAACACGTTTGTTTTCTGAGCATCCTTCCTTTAGGGAGATTCTTGTTCACACAGGGCAGCACGTCGATGCGAATATGTCCGATATCTTTTTTAAGGAACTCGGTATTCCAAAACCCCACTATCATTTGGGTTTATCAGGCCTGTCTCATGGCGCTATGACAGGCCGTATGCTGGAAAAGCTTGAAGAAATTATGATGGTTGAGAAACCTGATCTTGTTCTTATTTATGGCGATACAAATTCTACCCTTGCAGGGGCTCTTGCAGCATCCAAATGTCATATTCCTGTTGCTCACGTTGAAGCAGGGTTGAGGTCTTTTAATCGAAAAATGCCTGAAGAGGTTAATCGTCTGCTCTCGGATCATATGAGTTCTCTTCTCTTCTGCCCCACGCAAAGAGCCATAGCCAATCTGTATGGAGAAGGGATCACACAAGGTGTTTATCATACAGGAGATATTATGTATGATGCGACTCTCTTTGTGATACAAGGCGTTTCGAAAGCAACCGTGTCTTCTTATGGGCTTGAAGAAAATAACTATGTGCTTTTTACTCTTCACCGTCAGGAAAATACGGATGACTGTGACCGTCTGCAAAGTTTTTTGGACTATGCAGAACTTTACAGCAAAGACCATCACGTAAAGATTCTCTGGCCCGTTCATCCGCGAACAAAACAAAGGTTACGTGGTATTGACACAGGTACGTTTCAGATGATTGATCCTGTGGGATACCAGGATATGCAGAATTTCTTGCATTATTCTCATTCCATCCTCACAGATTCAGGAGGTCTCCAAAAAGAAGCTTATTTTCATAACAAACTCTGCGTCACTCTCCGTGATGAGACGGAATGGGCGGAAACAATAGAAGCAGGTTGGAACCGTTTATGGCTCGATAAAGATTATAAAACGCCTAAAAGACCGATTCCTGACTATGGCAATGGAAAAGCAGGAGAAAAAATTATTTGCAGGATCGAAGATTATTTAATATCGCCTAATGCCCATGTTTAGAGAATTTTTTAAGTGTGCGTATCTAGGCGTCTCAAACATCCTTATATCCATAGTATTTCTAGAAGTGATAAAAATAATGTACGGGGCTATGTCCTGCCAACGTTCTCATCTTTTGCAGCAAATAAAGCTTCAGATAGGTATCAATCTCGTTTTTAAGGCTGTTACGGCATCGCTTTTGAAAAGAGGATTACTACTTTTAGCGACCATAACAGGATCAAGCACTATGCTTTGTACAACCAGAACAATCAAATTCAGCTATTGATAGGCATTTATATTTCATAGTTCTTCTCCAATCTGCCATCTTTGTAAAATGCTACTTTAGAATTCTCGATAATGCATCCAATAATCTTGAGGTCATAAGTAAAAGCTTCAGTGAAGGTATTGGATAAGTTAGTTAGAGTCTCTTTTTTGCATGTAAATAGCAAGCTATAATCCTCTCCAAATCTTTGGTTATTACATAACTGCCATTACCTATGTGCGGCAAAGTAATATGCTTCATGATGCTCGCTTCAAATGGATCATCTATCACTGCCTTAAAAGCTGTAATCACGGATGTAACAGGGCAACCCATACCCGTAACCAACTGCTATGTCCCTGATGGCAACAATTGGATGAGCTGAAATTCTTGGTGAGCGAAAAAAATCTAGAACATATAAATAAACATTACTATGTTTTGCGGTGTATTCATCCACGATAAGAACATATCTATGAAAAAACATTCTCGACATACACCTTCTCTCTAGCAAGTGTCCTCAGTCTCAGCATAAGCTTGGAAGTGCCACAAAATCCTTTCCTGAAGATTCCATGGCGGCAATGACATCAACAATTACAGCCGCTGTTGTTCTCATCCAAAAGCAGATGCATCTCAATTATGAGGATAACCTAGACGATCTCGATAAACATACCCTCGTGACGTTAACAAAGAATGATGATAGGCATCGCCTGATCAATGGACAGACGGGGAAAAATTTTTATGAGATGAATGTTCAGAAAGAGGGAAATTTACTGTTTATCCATATGTTGCAGGATTCAAAGACACCTGTGGTCATCGGGAAGTCCCATCAGAACGCCCTCTCGCTCAGAACAACTCTGAGAAAAGTCGATCTCACGACAGGGAGGATAGAGAAATTTGGGCCACTTTTTGAGGGGGTTTTCCTCCATTCCATTGTCTCAGCAGTAATGGAGAAGAACATACGCGACTCTGTTTACGACGGAAGCCAGTCTAAGTTGCTCCATATAACTCAAGATGGAACCATCCATGTGGGAACAAGAAATGCTGACTTTCTTGTAAAGATTGAGAAAGAGGTAGAACCCACACTCATTGTAAATGTTTTGGGGAAGGATGAGGAATTCTTGCGTGTTCTGACTACAGCGAAGAAGATCTGTGCCATATATCGTGACGGCTGTCATAACTATTCTATCAAGCAGATTGAGAGTACAGGCTATGCAACTGTTGGGAAGCTTGTTGGTTCAGAAAACGGCGCACACATATCACGCCTTTCTCACATTCAATGGTCATTCTCTTCACTGGTTAGGGTAGGATAGCAACAAGAACTTGTCATTGTTTGTATTAAGTGTGAAGAACTGGACAGATCAGTTCCAACCCCAACCAACGTTCCTGGAACTCGGTCTGATAGATAGTCATTCTACTATCGAAAATATAGGGACTTCTCCTCTTGGCCGGGGCTATGTGAGGATAATCACACAATCCCATCGCGTGGTCTTGGGGTGTTTTCTTATACTATCCACCCGCGACGAAGGGAATAATCGGATCCCAGATTCTCCTTGATATAAAGGGAAGTCGTATATGGGGTATCACCACTCCTTTTTCCTTAGTTGTGAATGTGTTTAAAAAGGAGCTTGCTTACCGTAAAAATCTACTCACGAACCAGAAGAACAAGAACTACATCGACGTGGAAGAAGACTAGGGGGATAAGTCCCAGACTGTGGTGGTGTCCCCCTAAGCATCTTACACCATCACAGAAGGACTTATTGAAGCTAGCGGAGTTGATAGAGTCATTGCCATAGACATGCACTCAAAGCAATCAGAAGGCTTTTTCAAAATTGGCATTAAAAACTTAGACCCAATAGTTCTTTTTATTTCTGAATTCAAGAATAAGGGTCATTATGTAGTCGTATCACCAGATATTGGAAGCATTCCAAGAGCTAGAATATTTGCTTGCGAATTGGGTGCTGGCCTTGTAATTATCAGCAAAAGCCGCAACTGCGATGGTGAATGCATAATGTCTGAGATCATTGGAAATGTTGCGAAAAAAGATTGCCTCATTGTCGAGGATATCGTAGACACAGGAAGCACCTTGTGCAAGGCCGCTAGTTGCTAATGAATAGTGGTGCTACCTCTGTCAGCGCTTGTGTTACGCATGCTGTCTTTTCTAATGATTGTATTCAGAAAATACAACAAACAGGCTTCGATGCATTCTATACAACCGATACAATACACCATCGATAGCTCCCACCGTTTATTAAAGTCCTACCCACAACTGATTTGATATCCAATCATTATTAAATAATGCCACGACATAGGGTGAATCCCAAGCCCTTAAATCGTACTAACACCAGGTGGGATTGACCGAAGGGCCTTACAGCCATTTTTGCTTTGTCATTGACTATGAGATTTTTTCTTGTTTACAGTTCATCTGTCAAAGTTTTTAATTAATTATAATAGTGTATATTATGAGTTAAATTTGTTATATATTTTTCATTTACTAATATTCATTCCTTTAAGTATCGTTTTGTGGTCTTTAGTGATATATAGTTCTTCTTCGATTTCTGTTTTTTCAATAGAGGAAATGGAAGAAAAAAAGCGATTGCCTGATGCTCAAAGCCTCGAAGCCATTCAAAAACGATATAATATTTATACCAGCCGTAGGTGGCATCAATATTTCTGATGAATCCATGGGTTATATAAAATCCCACAAGACTCTTTTCCTAGAAATTGTTGGAAATCCTTCTATTGGCGCACGGATATTTGATCTTGAATTCTTAGAATCAGTGAAAGGTTATTCAGAAGATAATAAAAGTATCTGGGAGGAGATAGAAAGTTGCTGATTTTCTGTTTACATTAAAGATATCTTCACTAAAAAATATAATAATTGTCTAGAAGATGGAAAACTACCGGGTGAGCAGGAAAACTATATTAGCCCGAATAATATAAACAAGATTAATCCTAATGTGTTGATGAAGGGCCTCCTTATGGACCAATACCTGTCTCAATCTATAGAATCGGGTATAGAAACATTTAGTTCTTTAGCGACATGGTATTATAAAAAATCACAAGAAGACTGATCTTATAGTCTTTTAGAGCTTGGAAATTCCAAGGATCTGTTTTTGAGTGTTCTATCGATAGATCTATCTACAAAAGATGCTGCTGCTCTTCACAGAACTGGGTTGCGAAAAAAGAAAGAAGAAACAACAAAAAGTATCCTAAAATCCTCGAAGAACTAGATGACATGGCATCTCATTATTTCATTAAGTATCCTGACTTGGCTTTTATATTGGATTATATAAATCACAGAAATAAAGACTGGGTTAAAAACATAATGGAAATAAATCATCCAAGTTTATTGTATTCTTGTTGGAGTCCTACACTTTTCAGGCTAGCAAGGGTTAATTAGTCTACTGCAAGATCAGGGATATGAATGGTCTATTCGAAAGGAAGAAAAATAGGTAAAATTTTCTTATCTTCAAGATGGAAAATTCATGCTCTTTGGTTCATAGAGATCGTTTCAAAAAGGTGAAAGAGTTGGCCAAATTTTTTAGCCTCAGGTGTTAGGGGTCTGTTGCTCTATTGACAGAACCTGCCTCTAAGTTTTAATGCTAATGATGTTGTCTGACACAAAGATCGTATCGTCATTAGCATATTCCTGACAACTATAAACTCCACCTTCTGCCTTTTAATTTCTCTATAAACCTACCCATATGAGGATCTGATCGTTCATAAGGAATTTCATCAAAAGTAAACCACCGAATCGCATTAAATTCATCTTCATCAAATACATATGAGGCTTTGCTATCTCCCGTTAGGACGTACCATAAACTCACATCCGTATGTCCTATCGTTATGCTAATTGTGTTGGTTAATGTTAGAAAAATAGGACCATCGATCCAAAACTCAGCTTGTATGCCGAGCTCTTCAAGACATTCTCGTTTTACGGTTTCTTTGGGATCTTCATCAGTCTCAACGTGTCCGCCTGATGGCAACCAGAGCAGAGCTTTTTTGTGATCAACGAGCAGGACTTTTCTGCTCTCCTCATCGAACAGAACAAAATAAGACACGAGATGTTTGTTTGGTATATCAGGTTTTTGTATGCGGAAAATGGGAGTGCCACTTTTAATCCATGAAAGAGTATCTGTGATGTGCTCTTGTTCTAATAGATCATATGGCACTATATCGCATATGAGATTGTATATGTCTGTAACAATCATATCCTTTTTCAAGGCGAGGCTGGTCGTTGCTGATTTTTTCGAAATGGATTTTAACATCTATCATACAACTTCAGAATTGAAAGTTAATTCACTTTCGTAAAAGATAGAATATGTCTGTAATTCTGCAAGCTGATCCTCTTGTCTTGTCCAACTACCCCGTTGTATGTATTCACGTTTAAATCCTAATTTTAACGGAATTTTTGTAGAAGCAATGTTTTCACAATCGCAGTGGATTTCAAGTTTCTTGGCTTGTAATATTCGAAAAGCAAGGAGTGCCATAGCATGTGCCGTTTCCGTTGCATAACTTTTAGATCTCTTACTTCTCCATACAAAATAAGAAGTTCTAAACTGTGGAATAGCCCAATTAGCCTGGAATGAAGGAAAAGCACACCTGCCGACCACTTCATCGGTAGACTTATCAATTATGAGATAATGAATAAAGTCTCTTAGGATAAACTCAGCACGATGCTTTCTGCATTCTTCTTCGAGCATTTGAACAGTTGGCATATTTTCTGACCAATTGAGCCACTTAACATACTCATTGTAGCCATCACTGATTACTTGGTATAGCTTCCAACCAAACCCAGCCTTCGGCATTTGCAGACTTAGGCGCGATGTTTTAATAACTTCTAGAAAGTCTATTAATATTTTAGATATCGTGCGCCTGTTAACTTATGCTTTAACTGATTTAAATCATCCTCATTCAACTTATCACTTATCAATTTACCAACTTTAAAGCGATGTATTGGGCCATGATTTTAACCGATTCATATGAGTTGATTCATAAATTGCTTGAATACAGCCATAGGCTGTGCCCGATAATAGTTGTTGAAGTGGGAGAAACAAATGTTTTGGGAGTTCTGTTAAATAAAACCAACACCAATCTTCAAATTTATGAGGTTCTAGATTTTGTACTTCCTGATTATTTGCTAGATTAGCTTTCATAAAAATAGACACGTAATGCTTACCTTCGGCTTCAAAGATGTCATTCGTAATGGCTAAAAAAATCGGATTGGCAATAGTTAGACCGGTTTCTTCACACACTTCTCTCATTGCACACTCTTCGAAAGTTTCTCCAAATTCCAAATGTCCACCGGGTGGCCCCCACGATGATGATCCATGGGAATTTTTGCGTTTACCTAAAAGGATTTGATTGTGCCTATTGAAAATCAGTACTCCCAATCCAATTTTTGGGTAAGTATTTTTCATCTGTTTAATCACCCAATACCTCATGTGATTCATTTAAAGGCTCAAGGTGAGGGTCATGCTGCTTCCCCGTTTGGTGCTCTAAAATACTTCGTAGAAGGTTACTAAAACTTTGTTTGTTGTCACCTAAAGAAACAAAGAAAGAATCTTCGGCTTTTAGTAAATCCTTTGCAGCTTCTTGTATTTTTCTCACGCCTGCTCCTGCTAATTTTTGGAATTGAAATGACCGAGTTTTTTGTAATGGTGATGCGTGCTGGCAAAGAGTGATGTTAGTTGGGGAGGATGATGCATGATGGAAATAAAATATCCTGACCTTTATACGGTTTATCCAATCGATGGTATCACACGAACTGTCTATCTTAGAAACATCATTAACAATCCACGAATTATTGTTGATGATTACATCTATTATGATGATCCAGAGAATGTTTATAATTTTGAGAGGAACGTTCTTTATCTCTTCGAATTCATAGGCGATAAGTTGATTTGGTAGATTTTGCTAAATAGCAACAGGTGTGCGCTTTATTATGAATGGATCAAATCATGAGATAGATGGCATCTCAACCTATTCATTCAAAGTGTTTGATGGAGAATGGCATTGAGAGACTCGATGCACGTTGTCAGTAAAGGCAATACCGTGGTTGGAAGTGATGTCTGGATTGGCAATGGTGCAACAATTATGCATGGTATAAAAATTGGTGGTGGAGCGATTATCGATACAGATAGTTTGGTTACCAAAGACGTAGAACCCTATACAGTTGTGGGTGGTAATCCAGCTAGAGAAATCCGCAAAAGGTTTGATGCAAAGACAACTGATTTTCTACTCAAGTTAAAGTGGTGGGATTGGGATGTCAAAAAAATTATAGAACATCTAGGTTTTATCACGAGCGGCAATATGTGGCAATACTGATGGCCTCAAAGCAATTTACGAGCAAACATGATGAGTTTTCAACCTGCTTTGTTTTGGGCTTTTTATGTGAAGGGGGAATTTGCAGTCTATAAAAATCACTGACCCCATGGTTATCGGCTTCCCTTCAAAAGGTCTTGCTCAAAATGATTTTCTATGGCGTACGTTGAGCACATGTGAGGGTGGATTTGCAAAATTTGGATGACGATGAGAACAATTCGTTCAATAAAATTTGGCGAATGTACGGTAAAAGGCATTTTACCTTCCAGGAAATCATTCAAGATTTACATATATCAGAAAGTGCGGCTAAAACTGGCCTATTCCGACTTTAAAAAGCCAATAAAATTATCACTCCAATAAAAGGGCTCTATGTTATTGTTCCACCTGAACATCAGTCCTATAGATCCATCCCGGCTGAAGAACTCGTTCCTATCATTATGCAGTACCTAAAAGCTGATTATTATGTAGGACTGCTTAGAGCTGGACTATTCGTTGTGCTACTTATCAAAAGTTAGCTCGTTTTTAGGCGATTACCAATAAGCGTATAAAGCATGTCCTTGAATTTGGTGATATTGTAATAGAACTTATCTACAAAGATTCTTTAGAGGGTTTACCGACCAAGGACTTTGTCGTAAGTACCGGTTATTTAAAAGTATCTACTCCTGAAATACTGTCTATTGATCTTTTTAAATATTCAAAGAGGGCTGGAGGCATTAGTCATATTGCCACTGTCTTATCGGAGCTTGCTCCTAGTATCGATGAAAATAAATTAATTGAGCTTGCGGAACGCCTAGAAGAAGTAGGACAGATTCAAAAACTGGGCACCTTAAGTGTCAAAAATGGGAAATTATTGAAAATACTGATTTTGAGAGTGATTTATAATTCCAGAAAATTTTTGTTCAAGTGTGGCGAAGAAATGTCGAATGGCAAACGCCCGCCCAACAAGATTTAATAATAAGCCGATTATTAGTAGATTTGTATAATGATCCATATGTCAGCAAAGCTTTGGTTTTTCATAGTGGCACTGCATTGAACAAATTATTTTCGAAACCACCATCAAGATATAGCGAGGATATTAATTTTGTACAAAAAGGTCCGATCTAATAGATCAAACTATTGATGCTATCTGAGAATTACTCAAACCATGGTTAGGCTGATATAAAATAGAAGATTACTGGGCGTAGCACAAAGCTGATCTACAAATATCCATAATAATGGGAGACGTGCTGATACAAATTGCTCAAGAAAACAAAAATATAAAATTTTAGCCCTTTGTGGGCATACGCATAGCAAAGTTTACTGGCAGCCATGTGAAAATCTTACAGTGAAGGGGCCCGGAGCGGCTAGAATATACCAAACCTGAAATTCAGGAAATTATTAATTTATGACGAGGGAAAAATGCCATTAAATCATTATGTATATATTTTTCGAGCCAAAGGCATAGACCCTTTGAAAAACAGAGCAGAGGTCAAAACTCATAACCTGATTTTTATTGCTATCGGTGTTGACGAGTTAGAGCATGCTGCTCATATTGCAAAAGAGGAAGTTGCAAGAGGCGCTCAATTAATAGAATTATGTGGTGCATTTGGAATATCAGGGACTCAAAAAGTTATTGAGGCTATTAATAATGCAGTTCCAGTTGGAAATGTATCATACTCTCTGAGTGATACACATAAATTGCTTGCTCTACTTAAAGATCATTAAAAGTTACATCATGATGCTCTTCAAATCGAACATCATTAATTTATATGGTGAAAAAGGCAAGCAGTGGCTAGATGATTTGCCTGAGCTTGTGAAGCAAATCTCCTTAAGGCTGGGATTGCGCGATTTAAAGGAAGTCAACAACCTTAGCTACAATTATGTGCTATCGGGCTTCCAAGGTTCCAAGCCAATTATTCTAAAATTAGGTCTGGATATTGATGGCTTTAAACGGGAAGCTGCAGCACTGATGGCTTTTTCAGAGCTTGGTGCTGTCCAAGTGCTCATCGAAAATAACGGGTTGCTTTTGCTTGAATGCGCAGTACCAGGCGTTTCTTTAAAGTCCTATTTTCCTGAAAATGATGATGAGGCTATTCATATCACTGCAAATATCATAAAACGATTGCACAAAGCACCAATATCGCGTGTCCACGCGTTTCCTCGCATTGAAGACTGGCTTGCAGCATTAGATAATGACCTAAAAATACCAGCGCAATATCTTCAAAAAGCAAAAAAGCTTCGTGATCATTTACTGAAAACATCCGCTAAAGAAGCATTGCTTCATGGCGATCTCCATCATGATAATATTTTGCAACATGGCGATGATTGGGTGGTGATCGATCCTAAAGGCGTGATTGGTGAGGCAGCTTATGAAGTGGCAGCTTTTATACGAAATCCCATACCAGAATTACTGGCTCACGATAATGCACCAAATATCATTCACAATCGAATCATTCGCCTTGCTGAGCTCCTTGAATTGTCAGAACGCCGAATCATTGATTGGTGTTTCGTGCAAGCGGTGCTTGCATGGGTATGGGCAATAGAAGATAACTGCGATACCGATTACTTTGAACGGACAACTAGGATTTTGTATAATTTCGGTATTCTAAACAAATGAATCAAAAACGATTTGATTATATGAATTGTTCCAAAAATGCCATTCGAGAACTGTACTTTTATAAAATGAATCTAGCATTAAAATGCGTACTTCATCTGATGCAGATGCTGCCATCTCATCAAGGATATCTATTGCTCTTTCTACGCTCTCGCTAAACTCTTGACCAGAATATGTTTCTATCCATCTACTGTAAGAATTTTGAGATTATTTATTGTATTTTCGAGCACAGATTGGCCTAATTTTATAAACCCAAAAACACGGCAAGACAAGAGGCTATAGCAATTTCTAGAGGTGCAGTTGCACTCATTTGTAAAAGATAACTTGTGTAAGAAAGCGTTTCTGGCGTTAGCTTTCCTGTTTCCTGCAGATTAAACGTTTGGCTAAAAAAAGCTATGCACCACTTCTTGCTCTGCTATTAATGCACTCTTTGAGAATGACAGAAAATCTTTTACAAATTTGAGCAGAGCTTTTGATGCAATCATAGCAAGGCTTCTTGCGAAATCTCTCAAATACAAGGTATCTTGCTCTATATAATAAGCGAATTTCTCAATATTAAGTGAACCTTCTGCGAGCTCCTTGTTAAAAGGATGCTCCTTTATTGCTTGTATAACAAATGCGCATTTCTCTAATGCGATTTCAGAGAATTTTGTCATTTAGTTTAATCTCAGATTGATTGTTATAAATATTTCCATAAATGGTGAAAATGATGCACAGGGCCATATCCTTTTCCCACACTCTCATCTTTGCTATAGAGCATTGCATCAAATAAATATGCTTTAGCTTTTCTGCAAGCATCTAAATGTGAATATCCTTGAGCAATAAAACTTGTAATAGCAGTAGATAAAGTACATCCAGTGCCGTGAGTATTTTTAGAAACAATGCGCTGGGATGATAATAATTCCTTCTCTTGATGGCTTATGAATAAATCATCAGAAGTAGCAGAATCTTCATGCCCTCCCTTCAAAAGAACTGCTTTGCAGCCTAAATCCAGTAAATTTTGCGCCAATATCTTTTTTTCATAATCTCCCGGTAGCAAGGTTCTTGCCTCTGGTAAATTAGGGGTAATGATACTTACGATAGGTATCAATTTCATTTTTAATGTCTCTACAGCGTCGGTTTGCAGCAGAGAATCACCGCTTTTAGCGACCATGACTGGATCCAAAATAATGGGGATATCTGACGCATTATCTATCAAGAACGTGGTTACTAATTCTATAATTTCGCTTGAAAACAACATGCCAATTTTAATGGCATCTGGCTTTATATCATCAAATATTGCTTCAAGTTGCTCTTCTATGCATCGCAGCGGAATGTCATAACAACTTCTCACGCCGCAGGTGTTTTGTACGGGTATTGCTGTCAGAACAGTCATACCGTAAGATCCTGTTGCAGAAAAAGTTTTAAGATCAGCCTGGATACCAGCGCCGCCAGAGCCATCAAATCCAGCAATAGACAAGCATTTGTATTTCATAACTTCTCTCCAAAATGCGAGAATGGATTGATAGACAGATCGACTTCTTGATTACCTTGTCTAAATATAATACTCTCTCCATCATCGATATGACCAATAACCTTTAGGTTGTAATTGAATGCTTTCGTGAACTCATTAGATAATTTTTCAAATGACTCTTTGTTGATTGTTGCAAGCAATCCATAATCTTCTCCACCTTCTAGCGCAACTTGTAGAGATATTTCATGCTCTAGAACTGACTGCAAAAGATCAATATCGACACAAGCGCTTTTATTTGATGCTACACATAGCCGCTTTAAGTCGATGTAGAGCCCATCTGAAACATCCATCATGCTAGTAACCGCAGCTTGCCTTCCTAGCCAAATTCCTTCTTTAACTTTAGCTTTTGGACGCAGGAAGCTGCTGATATATTTTGCGTCAGTAGCAAACGCCTTTTCTAAAGCAATAAAACCTAAGTGTGCCCAGCCTAAGTTGCCTACTATGCAAATAAAATCATTACGCACAGCTGTACTTCTATGTTTGATATTACCTTCCTGCACATGACCGATAGCTGTAATACTGATGAAGAGATGATTCTTGGAGGCTGTTGTATCTCCACCAATCAGAATAACACTTGCTTCTTGGCAGCTTATGGTTAAAGAGTTTAAAAAATCACTGGCATAATCCTGCAAGGTATCTGGCACGGAAATTCCACACAAAATGTATAGCGGCTCCGCTCCCATTGCAGCCAGATCACTTAAGTTGACATGCAGAGCTTTATGGGCAAGATCCCGTGGTGTAAAATATCTTGTACGAAAGTGAACGTCTTCTGTAAGCAAGTCTTTAGTGAGCACATATCTGCTATTATTTATGTGTGTCAATACGGTGGCATCATCACCAATAAATCCGCAAGACTTGATCTGCAAATGCTGGATAATTTTATCTTCATTGATCATATATTTCTCTCATAAACGCAAAATCTGGGATATGCAATTGATCCAGAAACGCTATTTTAAATGTTCCTGGAGATTTATGATTTTTCGATGCAGCTTCCCCACAAAGAGCAAAGTAATACGCAGCCATGCTACCCGCTTCAAAAGGGTCTTGTATTATTGCCTTAAAAGCAGCAATTACGGCTGTCATGGAGCAGCCCATTCCTGTAACTAGTTGCATTAATGGAGATCCAAATGCAACCTGTGCTAACTTGTTTCCATTTGTTATAAAATCAACTGGGCCGCTAACAATAACGCTCATGTTATTCTCTGAGGCCAAGAGTTTTGCAATTTCTTTTGCATCATCAGTTGTATGAGTAGCTTCAACACCATGAGTCGTAAAAGCTCTGTCTCCTAAGGCCATTATTTCACTTGCATTTCCTCTGATGATGCTTGAAAAAGGCAATATATATTGGGCGGTTTGGGTTCTAATGTTGGTAGCTCCAGCGCCAACCGGATCAAAGACAATAGGTTTATTGTTTTTTTTAGCAAATTGTATCGCTTGTTTAGCTAAACTGATAAAATTATTATCAAGCGTTCCTATGTTGATATACACGCTAGAGGCAATTCTCATTAATTCTTCAATTTCATCCTCACATATACTCATAATAGGTACCGCTCCGAGTGAAAGTAGGCTATTTACAACAAAATCCTGAGTTACAAAGTTTGTAAGACATAAAATTAGTGGTTTTTTCTTCCTTAGGTTAGCTAGGGCTTTTTCTATTTTATTTATCATTATTTTGCCTCCTTGATAATTTTGATCAAATTTTGTGTTGCAAGAAATGGATCTTTTGCATTATGAAATGCGCCAATAGCTGCAATCCCACTTGCACCTCCATTTATGACAGATAATGCATTGTTTTCATCTATCCCGCCTATTGTCATAATAGGGTGCGATGCAATAAGAGAAGTTTTTTTTAGGCCATCTAATCCCCAGATCGTTTCAATGTCAGGTTTATTATTGGTAGGAAAAATTGCACCAACGCCTATATAATCTATAGGCTGCTTGTTTGAGTTTTGAACCTGCTGAATCGTATTAACGCTCAAGCCTATGATTTTATTTAAGCCCAAGATGGATCTTGCTTTTCTGATTTCGGTATCTGATTGGCCTAAGTGAACGCCTGAAGCATCAAGCTTTATGCAAAGATCAACATCATCATTGATTATTAAAGGAATTTCGCTCTTATCTAGGAGGCATTTTAAGGAGAAGCCAAACTGAAATAACTCTTTATGAGATAAGGATTTTTCTCTAAGCTGCACACAAGTGACGCCAGCCTTGACGCACGCTTTAATAAACTGAAGATAAGGCTCTGTAGGAGCATTACCTTTATTTGTTACTAGTGTTAAAAGATGAAATCTTTCTTTCATAATCTTCCTCATATTTTTCAAACGTAGGAAGATATAAAAGCATTAAGGAAATCGACGAGAAAAAACGCGCCCGAGGAGATTTACACATGCTTCACCTCCCTCCGCAGGCATTAACCAGAGCAGGTTTTAAGGGTATTTCTCAGCCGAACAAACACAGTTCATCCAGCACCCCTGGTGAATAAAAGCTCTTGAGTCTATACATACTAGGAAAATACAATCCATTAAACCAAAAATTAATATACGCAATTCACTAGACATTTTGCTTTCATCAATGTCATCAACTTTTTTGGTACGAGCAGCCATTTTAGCCTCTTTGGCAGTTTGCGTTTGCAAAGCGGATTTATATTCAGACCAAAAGCTTATTTTTCTTTTACGCTTCATTTCAATCTCTTTAAAATATTCATTATGTCTTTGCAACTCTTTCCAGCCCGTTATCGTAGCATCCAAGACATCACATGTTACGAGGTCTTTGGCTGCATAATTATAATATTTAGATTTTGTTTCTTCTAAAACTGGCTCTATCATTTTCCTATAAAGAAGCGTAACAGCAATAGGGTCGGTATTTTGCAATAAATCTGCAGCATGCCTTAAGGTATAATACTGCCTCCCGTTTAATTCATTAAATCTTACGCGTACAAATCTTGCAACGTCATCAAACTCCTATATCTGAACAAAAAAATGAAGAGTAGTATGAGGCTCTGAAAATTGAAACGCTTTCTTAATAGCATCTGATTGAAATGCTTCTTTAAGATTTTGCTTAGATGTTTTTAGGATATCTCCATACAATTTTGGACTTAAAGTTTCAGTAAACCACGAGAGCCGCTCTTTTTGAGTCTGCTGATAATTCCCATCTAATTCTAAGGCTTGTATTTTTAGCTCTTTTCTATTTTGTTGCTAGGAGTGATTGCTTGGTATTTCCATGGTATCCAGCCATTTCAACGCTTCTGCTGCTAGTGTTTGATGAGTCTTTTGGCGATATCTAGGTGATTATGCGCACAAGCCTCACCTTTAAATGAACAGGCGCGAATAAAGAGATCAACATCATTTTTATAATCTGCAATGGACTTAAGACCAAGTTTCACCCTAAAAATATTTTTCTCGTTCGCTATATGTTCAAGTCTTTCTTGAAATAAATCAAAGTCTTGATCTTTTAAAATTTCTTTTTTGATCATAATGATAATCTTTTTGGGGTCCTCATTTAAATCTGCGAAAATAATATCGAGCTGTTTTTGAACATCATTATTACTAGAGTGCAATGATAGCAATATATCAACATTTTTTCATGATTTGTAACTATTAACAGATACCTTAATATTAACTCATTATTTTTCTGATTTTTTCTTGGGTATTCATGCTCTTCTCAATAATTCTTTTCTGCATCTTAGCCTCAGGGCTATTTTTATTCTCGATTTGGCAGAGTTCAAAAGTTGCTTTCCAAAGCGCCCAGGCGCGTGCGCGAAGCCAGGTATTTGTATCTAAAGCCATTTCATGCACAAATATCTCACGTGACTGGCCCGATAAATAAGTCCAAGCAATGACAAGGTCACAGGCGGGATCACCGACAGCAACACCACCAAAATCAATGATGGACGAGAGTTTGCCGCTATCCATCAGCATATTGCCAATAGCGAAATCGCCATGAATCCATAGGGGCGGTTTGTTCCATTTGGTGGCACAAGCTTGCTCCCATAAATCCAATGCTTTATTGCTGTCTATAATGTGAGCTAGCTTTGCTATTTGTTCTCGGGCACCTTTATCGTAAACACTGACATGATCGCCACGCCACCAATTATGCTGACCAGGCATTGGTCCAGGAACATCGGTGATCGTCTGCAGCTCTTTTAAAAACTTAGCCAGATCAAAAGCAAGCTGCTGCCGTACATCATCATCCAAAACAAGAAGATTGATGCTTCTTCCTGGGAGCCATTTGTAAATGGAGAATGGATAAGGGTAATCCTTTGATGGCTGCCCCATCTTAATCGGAGCTGGGATGCTAAGACTCAAGTGTTTGGCTAATTGTGGCAGTAGTTCTTGCTCTTTTGGGACTTTTAACGCATAGCTTTCAGCAATGGGCATACGAATGAGCATATCATTTCCAAGCCTGTAGGTGCGATTATCATGCCCTTGCTTTTCAACCTCAGTTACAGCCAAATCTGCATATTCAGGGAATTGCTCGGCGATGGCTTTATGGGCAAGCTCAAGAGTTGGGATAATTGGTTGATCATTCATAATCCCACCGCCATCACTGTTACAGGATGGGATTTAAATTCATCCATACCGATTTTCTGCCATCCAAGGCGCTCGTAATACTCTGGTATGGTAGGATCAAATGCAAAAAGATACAATTTGCGAAAGCCCAACTCAATGGCTTTGTTTTTTGTGGTATCAACCAGCATTTTGCCGATTCCTTGTTTTTGATATATTGGATCAATCACCAATGAGCCGAGCCATGGAGTAAGATCAGAGCCTAGATCGCATTCTACTTGTAACGAAGCTGCTCCGACGATTTTATCTTCGATTAAAGCTACATAGGCTAATGGCAATTTATCCTCATTTGTCCAGCTTCCTACTAATTGCTTTTGTATATATTGTATAGTCAAATTCGGCATCCAAATTTTACCCAAAACTTCATGCCAAATGTTTGCAAGCGCTGGTATAGCGTGGGGATGGTTTTTGAGAAGGTCGATTTTGATCATGATTTACCTTTGATAATTTTTATGACTTCGGGCATGACCGTTTGCAACCGTAGAATCGTGGCTAAAGTCTGATTCACTTGTTCAATGCCTATAGCTTTATGATCAGAATCATCAGATACACAGGAGCGTTCAATGTTATAAACTAACCAGCCAATCCAACTAAAGGTGCCATCAATCGCTGCGACAACATGCTTCTTATTAATAATGCCACCAGCTTTTTGGTAGGCATCAATCATTTTAAAAAAGAGGGCCGTGTCAAAATTGCTAGTAATTCCGCTCCAATAAAACGCTGTGTTGATAATGTCATGAGTGGGATTGATTTTGCAGGCAGATTCCCAGTCGATGAGGATTGGATTATTGCTACTGTCCCATAAAACATTTTTCTGGTCCAAATCGCCATGACTGACAATATTATGTGTTTTTAAAATCGATATTGCCTTTTGATATGATTCGTTAGCTGCCAATATGTTTTTCTGATTTTTCCGCAAATCAGTGGCAAAAGGGCAATTAAAATTTTCAGCCTTATCAAGCAACTCAAGAATCTTTTGGTCTGTATGAGTATAAAATTCTGGCTTGGTGATTTCAGGTTCATCCAGGTTAAGACAGTGCATTTTGGAAAGGATAGTGGCTATTTTTAGGGCGTGATGTTCTGAAACAGCGTGCCCGTCTAGCGCTTTTGCGTTAACCCAGGGGTACACTAGAAAACCAGATCCATCTATCATGAAGAGATGTTTGCCAGATTGTGTGATAGCACAGACGCCTGGAATACCTTGCGCTACAAAGCGTGAGGCAATTCTTTCACTCAATTCATAATTTCTAATGATTTGCGCATTTTGCAGATCAATATCTTTTGATAGCTGCTTGATTGCGTAAGAGCCTTTATCTGTATCAAGGCGCCACATGGTATGAAGCAAGCCGCCATAGATCCTTGTTACAGGATTGCATGAAGAGCCAAGACCCATTTGCTCACATAGTAAATTTAGGTGCTCTGTGTTCATACGAACCACTTCACATTCTTCCAATTACCAGGATTAGCTTTTTTTGCTGCGATTCTGGTTTGGCTGTTACCAACATGAATTTCTAATTTATGTCCATCTGGATCAAGAAAATAGAGTGAGTTGCCAGGAGATGTGTTCTCTTTAAAAATGTGAGCTCCAGAGCTTGCAATTTTATCAGCCATCAGTTCAAAGTCTTCACCGCTTACACTAAATGCATAAGGGGTATAACAAGGCTGAGGTTCCCTTGCTAAATCAACGTTGAGGCAGAACCAAAAATCTCCTATTAGGAAATACGCTCCTTTATCCCATTTGACTAATGGCTTAAACCCTAAAATGTCTTTGTAAAACTCAAATGATCGATGGATGTCAGTGACTGTTAAGGTGATGTGGTTAATATTTGTGATGCTCATAGTTTTTTTACCATTAAATCGCTGTTATGTCCGATGAATGCTCCTTGCGTTGCTTGATATTCGCCCACTTTAATAAAACCGGCTTTATTATAAACGCGTATCGCTCTTGGGTTGTTTTCGTCTGGATCAATAAAAAATGTATCGGTTTTCGGATCTATTGCTCTTTTATAAAAAAGCATGAACGCTGACAGTGTTGGCCCAGCCAGTCCGCGTCCTAAATACTCTTTATTTCCTATGGCAAAATCGAGAGCTATTGTATGTCCCGTTTCAGACATATTTACAAGATGCGTTTCTGAAAGGTCTGTTTGATCTTTTTTGAGAATATCGGACAAAACAAAAGCATACGGCTGGGTATCGATAAAACCGATCCAGTACTTCGTCGTTCCTGCAAAATAAGTTTGTGGTTTGTTGTGTATAAAATTAAGAATATCATTTTTGTGCTCCTCGCTATTATCCCAGAATTCCATCATATGGGGCTCAGAGAGCCAATTAAAGATGGTATCAATGTGCGATATCGAAGCTTTTTCAAATTCAATGTTCATGTCTTGTTCCTCAAATAAACTTTTTGAACCATGCCATCCATCAGAGCTTTTTCGCACCTGAAATCAAAATTTTCAAAAGTTAAACCAAGTGGTATACCTGCTCCTAAAGTTTGAGGGACAACTGTGAGAATGACTTCATCAATTAAATTTTCATGTGCAAAACTTTGGGCGAGCTGAGCACTGACGAGGAGCCAGATATCTTTATCTGATTTCAACTTTGCCATAAAATCGATCGGGCTGTCGTGCGTAATGCTTATGTAGGGTTTATCGATTTCAAGTTGTTTGGAGGTGAAAACATAAGCTTGTTTATCCGGCCATCCCCAATCACCAAAATCTAAAATTTGCTTATAGCTTCGGCTTCCCATTAGAATTGTATCGATGCGTTCCATTAGGTCTTTGTAGCCAACAGCTTCTAGTTCAGCATCATCTTTTGGATGCGGCAGCCAATCAACTTTGCCGTTTTTATCAGCGATAAAGCCATCAAGTGAAGTTGCAATGTAGAGGATTATTTTGTTCATAACTTACCAACCAAATTCATTCTTTAATCTCTTTAAGTCATCATCACAGCTGATCTCTTTAAACACCGTGTGTGGATAGCGTTCTTTTAAAGTTTTAATGTCAGAAGCAACTCTTTTCCCGAATCCCCACATATATTTTAAAAGAGGTAAATGGATTATACAGAACTCTGTGGGACGCCCAGGTGGGTGGCTTCTTAGGTGATGAAAAGAGTGAGGATGAGTGATGAGACATGCAATAAAAAGGCAGTTATTCGGAAATCTCGGGGTGACTTAAGTTTGGTCAGTTACTTCCATTTTGGAAATAACTAGCAAGGAATCCTCGGCAGTTCAAACTATCTGATTTGATCAAATATTAAGGAGTAAATGAATGACACAAAAAACAATGTCAATATTAACAGAACTAAAATTAGTCGGCATAACCACAAGAACCAATAATGCTCAAATTTTTGAAAGAGATCCTTCGACTAATAAAATTGCAGCTACCGTTCAGAAATATTTTCATAATGGATTGGCCAAAAAGATCAAAGCTCGACAAAATCCTGGAACAACCTTCTGCGTTTATACCAATTACGAAAGCGATGTGAACGGTGATTACACGTATTTTATCGGTGAAGAGGTGACTTCCTTTGAAGACATAGATAAAGAATTTGAGACGCTTACAATACCTGCCCAAAATTATGCGAAATTCACGAATCACCCGGGACCAATGCCCACCGTGTGCATCGATATGTGGCAAAACATATGGAAAATGAATGCGTCTGATTTAGGTGGCGAAAGAGCTTATATTGCAGACTTTGAAGTTTATGATGAACGCAGTAGCGATCATAACAACGTGACACTCGATATTTATATTGGGATTAAAAAATGAACCTTGAGCACACTCCACACCTGATCATTGCAGGCTGCAACGGGAGTGTGATTTTCTAACAGAACAAATCAATCGAAAAACACCTGAATACGGCGCAGCTCATCCTTTTGCATTTTTCATACGAGATGAACAGAATCAAATCATAGCTGGTTGTAATGGGAGTGTAATTTTCGGCTGTATTTATACAGATCAATTATGGGTCCATCCTGATTACCGCAAGAAAGGTTTGGGGAATCAATTGATGGAAGCGGTTCATGATTATGGCTGTGAGAATGGATGTGCCTGGCAATCGTTGCTACAATGAGCTTTCAGGGCGCTAAATCATTCTATGAAAAATTGGGATACACAGTGGATTTCGAGAGACCAGGCTATACGCAAAATTCCAACTGTCTCTTTTTAAAGCGGAGCTTGTAATGTTTAAAAGCTCTTGGGAAAAAACAAGTGTCACATATCAGCTGCCAGAAGGCATGGTAGAGAAAATGGTACGCCTTGCTTACCCTGATAAAAAACTTACATCAAGTGAATTGATTGCTGGCGGATGTGCTAACCTCAACATTAAAATTCAGCTAGAACATGAAAACCAGCCGCTGATTTTGCGTGTTTATTTACGCGACAAAGATGCTGCTTACCGCGAACAAAAACTAGCGACCTTGTTAAAAGAAACAGTCCCGGTACCGCTAACGCATTATATCGGCGAACTTGAAGGGCATCATTTTGCTATTACAAAGTTTGTGCCTGGCATACCACTGCAAGATCTTTTGCTGGGAGGTGTTCCGCATGATCTGAGTGCAATCATGTATCAGGTGGGTACAATTCTCTCAAAAATTACAGCGCATGAATTTTCAACAGCCGGTTTTCTGAACAAAGAATTGGATGTAAGTCCTCATGAATCTTCTGATGTCACAAAGTTTGCGCATGATTGTTTAGCTCACAGAACTGTATTATCTGTATTATCGTCCGAGATGATTTCAGAAATCCGCAAGCTTATAGAGGAATACGCATACTTATTTCCAACAGACAATGAAAAACACCTCGTTCATGGTGACTTTGATCCTGCTAATATTTTGGTAGATAAAATTAATGGCTCTTGGGTTGTAACCGGCATTTTAGACTGGGAATTTGCTTTTTCTGGATCTTATCTTTGGGACGTCGCTAACATGCTACGGTATGCCCATAAAATGCCACCTGAATTTCAGAACTCATTCCTCAAGGGGTTGGCCGTTGGTGGTGTTACCTTACCTGAAAATTGGTATATCAGCATACATTTATTGAATTTATTGTCTTTGCTTGACTGCCTTAAGCGATCAGAACCTGAAAATCATCCAAATCGATTCACTGATATTTTCGAGCTCATAACCCATATTTTGTCAGAGTTAAATCCCATGCAAAAAATAGACCGTATTGCAGTCATCCCCTATAATCCTAATTGGCCTCATATCTTTGAAATTGAAAGCAAGTTGATCAAAGCAGCCTTGGGCGATAATCTTTTAGAGATTCACCATATTGGGTCAACATCTGTACCTGATCTTTGTGCAAAGCCTAAAATTGATATGATTGCTGTTGTGAAAAATGGAGAGCTCTCTATTGGGCAGCTTGAAAAAGCAGGTTTTGCTTATAAAGGTGAGTGGAATATCCCCTTTAAATTTGGATTTACCAAACGCGAGAAGCATAAAATTAATCTACACGTTTTTGAAGAAAACCATCCTGAAACAGAGGCGAATATTCTGTTTCGCGATTACTTAAAAACTCACCCAGAAGCAAGAGAAGCTTATGCCAAGCTTAAAGAGCGGTTATTGCTTGATGAATCATCGCACCACAGATCAGATACCGGATTCCCTCATTACACGTTGCGCAAAGGTGATTTTATTCGAAGCGTTTTGAGGGAAGCAAGTTTCAACAAAACGCGCATGCTGAAGTGTAATGATGATACAGAATGGCAAGCTGTAAAGCACTTCCGCGATACATATTTCTTTGGCCCTCATGGCATAGCAGATCCTTACATATGGACCTTTAACCATTCGGAGCATGCTCATCTCGTTTTATATCAAGGCACAGAGATCGTCGCTTACGCCCATATTCAATTTTGGTCTGAGTCTAGAGCAGCCATACGAATTATTGCTGTTGATGAGAATAAGCGAAATCAAAATTCTGGTAGCGTATTTTTGGCCTTAATCGAGAAGTGGTTGAAAAGTTTAGGTGTTAAAAGCATTCATGCTGAGTCCAGACAAAGCAGCTTAAGGTTCTATCTCAAAAACGGCTATACAGAGATGCCATTTGATGATCCTGAAAGCCATGAATCTGATCCACATGATGTTCCTGTAGGTAAGGTGTTATGATTGAAACTCCGCGCTTATTGTTATCTCGCCCAACAAATGACGATATGTTGATAATAGAGAATCTATGGCGAGATGAGAAAGTTCGACAGTTCCTTGGTGGCATTATTTCTGATGATCTTATCAAGCAAAAAGTAGTTGAGCTTCAAAATCATTGGGACCTATATCAATTTGGGCGATGTGTCGTCTTTGACAAAATCGCCAAAAAAATAATAGGTCTTTGTGGATTGCATCATTCTGAAGATGGCATGGAGCTTTCTTATTTGTTTTTTCCGAAGTTTTGGGGGAAAGGATTTGCTCGTGAAGCTGCAGCAGCATGCATAGATTATGGATTCAATACTCTAAAGTTAAATAAAATCGTTGCTATCACACAAAAAGCAAACATTAAGTCATGTCAACTGCTACAGATGATTGGGATGGAGTATATCAAGAATTTTGAGCGTTTTAATACATGTCAGTGTTTGTTTACAATTGATAACAAGCATCCCTCTATCTTAATTGAGAGCTTCAGAGCAGATGACATTCCCATTATTGTATCGGCTTTTAACCAAATCGGCTGGAATAAACCAGCTAGTGTTTTTGAAAGATATTTAAAGGAAGCAGAGGGAGGCGAGCGACTCGTTTGGGTGGCTCACGTGCATGATCAATTCGCCGGTTACGTAACATTAAAATGGCGTTCTTCGTATCCATCTTTTCAAGAGCAAAACATCCCAGAAATTATGGATTTAAACGTACTGCCTACCTTTAGAAAAATAGGTATTGGCTCTTTACTGCTTGATACAGCGGAAAAAGAGGCAGCAACTAGATCAGATATTATAGGTATCGGTGTTGGCCTCTATGCAGGCGACGACGGTGGGTATGGAGCAGCTCAAAGACTTTACGTGAAACGTGGCTATATTCCTGATGGAAAAGGCGTTACTTACAATTACCAACCAACCATCCTAGGAAGCTACCCACTCGATGATGATCTGGTGCTGTGGTTTACGAAGAAATTAAAATAGGAGTTAAAAAATGAAGCCAAGAATTAATATTATTACTTTAGGAACAAAAGACTTAACTAAGGCCACAAGATTCTATGAAGAAGGGCTTGGATTTCCAAAAATGGATTTTGAAGGAAATATCAGCTTTTTCATGCTTAACGGCAGCTGGTTATCGCTTTATCCATGGGAATTATTAGCTCAAGATGCGCAAATAGATGTTGCCTCCTCTGGTTTTAGAGGGATCACACTAGCGCATAATGTTGAAAACGAAAATCAGGTTACAGATATCTTGGAGCAAGCTAAAAATGCCGGTGCTCATATTGTAAAGCAAGCTCAAAAAACTGAATGGGGTGGATTTTCTGGATATTTTATTGACCTTGACGGACATTTATGGGAGATCGCATATAACCCATTTTTCTGGCCTGGACCGAAAGATGACAATGGTCATCTAGAAGAGAGTGCCCGATGACTTTCCCCTATAAACTTATAGACCTAACCCACGCACTTGATAGCACTATCCCTACATGGAATGGTGGTTGCGGATTTAATCATGAACTGCACATAGACTATTCTGATTGCTCAGACGAAGATAAATTTCGTGTGATGAAAATCAAAATGCATGCGGGTATTGGTACCCATATGGATGCGCCAAGCCACTGTATTGCTGGAGGCAAGTGCATTCATGATTTTGACGTGAATGACTTGATGTTACCTTGCGTGGTGATCGAGATTGAAGATAAATGCCATGAACGCTATAGCCTAAGCGCAAAAGATATTACTGACTTTGAGAGTAAGTACGGCGCTATTGCCAAAGGTTCATGTGTGATGGTTAAAACCGGCTGGAGCAAACTCTGGAATGAGCCTTTAAAATATCATAACAACCATGTGTTTCCATCAGTATCTCCTGAAGCAGCAAAATTGCTCCTTGAAAGAAATGTCAACGCCCTTGGTATTGATACGCTTTCACCTGATCGGCTAGAAGATGGTTTTAAAGTTCATAAGACTTTTTAGGTGCTGGAAAGATATTGATAGAAAATGTGGCAAATTTAGATAGTATGCCACCATTAGGCAGCTTTGTTATGGTCCTTCCCATCAAAATCAAAAATGGCACAGAAGCGCCAGTAAGACTCGTTGGATTGATTAAAAGAAAATAAAAATGAAATTTAATTTTAAATTATTAATTTTCTTAATATTTTTTTGAATATAAGTTCTTTTAGCTATGCGCTGGAATTAAAAAAGTTCAGCTGTTTGATATCGAAAGAAACAGATCTATTCTCGTAGTCGTTTATCAAGGTGAATCAAAAGGCAAAGCTAAAGCAGGAATTATTAAGCTTTCCGTCATGATCATAAATCATAGATATGGAGTAAAAAATACAGAATATTCTTTTATCGCGAATAAATTAGCTTCACTTGGATATTTTGTTGTGAGCATCCGTCATGATCTTGAAACCGATAAATTACATCCTAAAACTGGCAGTTTATTCGAAAGAAGGAGGCTGTTTTGAGAACTAAGCGTCCAAAATATTTTGTTTGTTAGATGAGAGCTCAAAAAAACAGAAGCTAGGGTACGTCCCTATTGATCTTGCTTTACGTCAAAGTGGAGATCAAGGGCTTGCCTTTTGTCCTAACTCAAGCCAAGCCTATCGTTTACCATTCTATAGCGCAGCAGATTTTAAAAAGCCTACAAATTTAGAGGCGTCAACTTAAAAGCAAGTCCTCTTTAAGGAACCATAACGGTAACTTGACCTGGTATTGAAATCTTAATCATCCCCCCTTGTCCCTTGCCAGACAATTTAGGATGAAGTGAATTTAACGGCGTTAAATAGTTATAGTCAACCATTTGAAATTGCTTTGGAATGATTTTCTTTTTAACTCTAAATTGATACAAAATATTAAAAAATTGCGGTTCAGTTTGGGTAATAAGCGAAAGGCGTATTGAGGTAATAGGCTTGGTAGCGGAGTTATGATCCGCCAAAACTAAGTGATACCCCCTGTCAGAATGATTAAAAAAATAAAAGATTCCCTCTTCCTCTAGCAAGCGAGAGACAAAATCAAAACAACCCTCGCGCTATACTGAACACAATATTCCCTGATAGTCTGTCCACATTTTGAAACCAAATTGTCAAAATCTGTAATCCCATTTTCTTTTAAAACTTGCGTTACAATATCAAGTGTCTTCTTTTTTTGAAAAATTCGATAAACTTTGGAAAACTGAAGCAACCACAATTTTGGGTAAATAAAAGCTTTGTAAGTAGTCATCCCCTCTTGAGAATTAAGTGGAAGGGTTTCAGACTGTTCAATTTTGCCAATTATGTCTGAAAAATGGAGGAGTTTTACTGGTTTTCGTTGTTCATCTTCAGCTTCTAAACTGACCGTTAAGACAGTCCCCAACAGCTTTTCTAAATTGAGATCAAAAGAGGGAGAATATAAGTCAAGTTCAAATTCAAAAGGCGAGGAAATGCTTTCTGTGCCCTTCACCTGATAAATCAAGAGTTGATCTTCTTTAAGGACGTTTTTTAACTTCAGCCCTAAGTTTTTTGATTAACAATCAAACGCAAATTGTAAATTTTATAAAATTTTTATTCAAATTACTGTGAAGCCTTTTTTCTAAAATAGTGATTTTTAATTCCCTCTTTTTTGTTGACTTAATTCTAGAGAAATTCTATTTTTTAAATATAATTAAATATAATTAAATATTTCAGAAAATTTAACTAATACTGGATGTAACAAGATGGCAATTAAAAATTTCCTCACCCTCACCCTTTCCCTATTAAGCTCAACTCTGATAAGCGTTGCTGTTGCTATGGATGACCCTGATGATAGTAGTTTTAATGCTAAATCTAATTTCTCCTCGAGCAGTGCTCAAATAGAAAAAGGGAAATTACCTGCTAACCTTATTCAAGAAGGTAAACAAATAATTCAAGAGATCAATAATCCTAATATTAGAAAAATTTTTACAGAAGCTTTTGAAGAGATCTCTTCAAATTTAAGGTTGCAAATCTGTACGAAAGATTTCTTAAATTTAATTAAAGAGACTTCCAAAAAAATAGTTGATTATATTAATACGAATGATATGGAAATTCAGAAAACATTTAAAAATCCTAATTGTTTGTCTCTCTTGCTCTATTCTTTCGGTAAAGTCGATGAAGATAAGATTGCATTAGAGTTAAGCAAAATAGATCATCACAAACAGAGTCATATAGTGGAGTGCTTTTTAAGTAATCCAGAATTTTTCAGTAAATTTTCAGATAGCATCAATAACCTAGAATTTTTACTTATTTTTGAACCGAGCAGTCTAGCAGCCCTAAAGGATTACCCCACAGAATCAGAAAAATTGAATCAATTATGTAAAAATAATCCACAAATTAATCAAATTTTTTCTTCGCCAGTTGACGCAAAAAGTCTTGTAGAGCTTTTATCTAAGGTTAAAAGTGAATCTCCTACGGTTCTATTAGAATACATTGAAGGCAGAATTTATCCCACAGGAATTTTAAACAATTTAAACAAGCTACAAAACGAGCAGATAAAGAAACTGATAAAGGTACTTGAGAAGAGCAAGGATAATCTTAAAATTAAAACTATCCTTTCATTTTTAATAGCAGAATCGTCTTTTGCAGAGCTTCTACAAAAAATCGAGCCTGAGAATCTTTAGACTTTGTTAGAACAGTTTGAGGAGAAAATTTATCTCCCTGAAATATTAGAAAAACTTAATAACTTAGATGGAGGTTCGCTTAAGCGCATTCTTGATTTTGTTGAACAAAACAAAGGTAAATCTTATATTTCACATATTAAGCATGATTTATTAGACAATAAGGAACTTCAATCATTATTTCTTACTAACAAACCTGAAGTTTTTGATTTTCTTTGTAGAACTTTTAATTATTTACTCCTGAAAAGCATTCCCCTTCTTCAGGAGGCTGATGAAAGTGATATCAGAGAATTGTGTAGGCAATTAAGAGGAAAGGACACTCTCTTAGCAGAGATGATTCTAAAAGACATACTTCAAAAAAAACAAGATCCCAATAACTGATTTTTTACACCATAGTTAAATTTTTTAAAGGCTCTAGAAAATTCTAGAGCCTTTTTCTTGAACAACGGAAAGTAAAATATAGACTACAATTCTTGACTGACTCACATGTCAGGCTCGATTATACACATGCTTCTATATTTTTATATGTTAGATGTAACAAAATTATAGAGAACCATTATTATAATAATTTTTTCAGCTTACTGATATCAGCATTTATTAGAATCTCTAAATGTTTATCAATTTTTTGATATCCCAATCTCACCACTCTAACTCCAACAACAAATTTATTGTTTCT
>CALLKE010000108.1 GCA_938008555.1 uncultured Pedobacter sp. | reverse complement strand
TCTTTTCTTCCGTTATTTGAATCAAAAAGTTGCATTGGCGAGTTGAATCTGCGCACGTGCAATACAAAGACAAATTTTTGAAAATAGGATAAATAGTTTCTATCTTTATTTTCGTACAAATCAATCTGAAAAATGAAAAAAATAATTACACTTTGTGCTGTTTTATTAAGCTTTTTAGCTTTCACAGCGATGCAGACTAGCAACAAACCTGAGTTTAAGTTTGAGTCAGAAACGCATGATTTTGGTAAAATTCCTCAAGGTACACCCGTGACTACTGATTTTAAATTTACAAACGTAGGTAAAGAGCCTTTAATAATTTCTGATGTTAAGCCTACTTGCGGCTGTACTACACGTGAGTACACGAAGACTCCCGTTAAGCCAGGGGAATCAGGTTTTATCAGACTTACATTTAATGCTGCTGTTGCTGCCCCTTTTAGTAAAGCAGTAACGGTGCTGTCAAATGCAGAAACTCCGACTAAGATGCTTTATATAAAAGGAGAGGTGCTGGCAAAACCAGGTGAGACAAAATAAGCTTTAAAACTAACCTATAATCTTAAGAACCTTTCCATGAGCTGGAAAGGTTTTTTACTTTCGTAGCATGCCAAAAATATCAGTAAAAGGGCAAAAGATGCCTGCGTCACCTATTCGCAAATTGACGCCTTATGCAGATCAAGCAAAAAAAGATGGTAAAAAAGTGTTTCATCTTAATATAGGGCAGCCAGATATTGAAACACCAGAATTAATGCTTAATGCTGTCAGAAATATTAAGTTCAAAACGTGGGCATATACTGCCTCTGAGGGAACCTTGTCCTATCGAACAAAGCTCGCTGGATATTATAATAAACTTAATTACCATGTAGATCCAGAAAATATTTTAGTGACGAATGGTGGTTCGGAAGCGATCACGATCACTATGCAAACTTGTTTGAATCCTGGTGATGAAATCATTATTCCAGAACCATTTTATGCCAACTACAATGGTTTCGCTTGCATGAGTGATGTGGTGATGAAACCAATTTTATCATACATAGAAAATGGGTTTGCGCTGCCACCAATCGCCGAATTTGAGAAACGAATTACGCCAAAAACAAAAGCAATTATTATCTGTAATCCGAACAATCCAACAGGATACTTATATTCTTTAGATGAGCTAAATGAGCTTAAGAAACTGTGTTTGAAGTACGATCTCTATCTATTTTCGGACGAAGCTTATCGTGAGTTTTGCTACGATGGGCGTTCTTTTTTTTCACCAATGCACCTGGATGGTATCGATAATCATGTAATTGTGTTGGATACAGTTTCGAAACGTTATAGTGCATGTGGTGCGCGTCTAGGATGTTTGCTGACTAAAAATAAAGCTGTTTTGGCAGCAGCATTGAAGTTTGCTCAGGCAAGATTAAGCCCCCCTATGATTGGACAAATAGCTGCCGAGGCGGCAATTGATACCCCACAATCTTACTTTGATAAGGTTAATAAAGAGTACACCGCGCGTAGAGATATTTTAGTAAAGTCACTTAACGCGATTGATGGTGTTTTCTGTCCAAATCCTGGAGGTGCTTTTTATGTAGTGGCAAGGCTGCCAATTGATAATGCAGATAAATTTTGTCAATGGATGCTCGAGAAATTTGAATATCAAAACCAAACCGTGATGATGGCTCCTTCCACGGGCTTCTATAGTTCAGCGGGCGCTGGAGAAAATGAAGTTCGTTTGGCATATGTGATCAACCAAGAGGATCTGAAAAGTGCGATGATCTGCTTGGAAAAAGCACTGCTGCAATATCCTGGACGCGTATCGGATACAACACAATTGACAATTGGCCATAAATAGCGTAGCTTTGTAGCATACAAATCCATGGGGTCGACCGGAATTGACAGGGTAGAGATGAGTATGTAAGCATGCAGCGCATTGTGAGTCTAGCGCTCTAATCTGAACTTTCAAACAACAATTGGCGAATATAACTACGCCTTAGCTGCCTAATTTAGAATTAGATCAGCTTTTGTCCCGCTAGGTTCTGCTTTGTTACTTAGCAACTGGGGCATCGAAAAACAGAGCTGGCTTGAGATTGATGGTGTAATAATTCAAGCGAGATCAATCACCTAAGAAAAATGGTATAGGTATGTTGTTAACCTTCCACTTTCCGACAATTAAATAACAACTATGTATGTAGAAAGCATAAGTCGTCCTATGTTTGGACGAGGGTTCGAATCCCTCCGACTCCACTAAAAAAGCCCCCTTTATTAAAGGGGGCTTTTTTAGTGGAGTCGGAGGTTACCTATTCTATCAATTGCATCTATTTCTTTAGTGAGAATATCCCTGTTAGGAGTTCGTCATTAAATGTGCCGATAGTAGTATCCTTAAGCATTTTGTAAATACTATTTCGTATTTCTTTAAACTGATTGTGTAGGGGGCAAGGATTGATTTCTGAGCACGCTTTTAAGCCCAAACCACAGCCATTAAATAAGCTATTACCATCCACGGCTTCCACAACATCGCTTAGAGGTCGATTGAGTGATGATTCATCCAGGTAAAAACCACCATGAGGCCCCTTGAATGATTGGATAATTCCTTTACGACTTAGGTCTTGTAAGATTTTTGCTAAAAATGGCTCAGGGGAATCTATTCCATCAGCAATTTCTTTTATTCCAATACGATTGCCTTTAGCTGTTTTATGGGCGATAAAAAACACGGCTCGGATGCCGTATTCGCAAGTTTTTGAAAATATTGCCATCACTGTAAAATTAATGATTCATAATAAAAGATAAAAAAGTATTTTATTGAAATTAAATTCTATGTTTGCATAAATAAAAGATAAAAAGGTATTAATGTATTTTAATTATGACTTTAGAGCAAAAAAAAAGGATTACAGCTACTGTTCCGGTGTTGAGGGAGCATGGTGTACGACTAACTACGCACTTTTACGAACGAATGTTTACACACAATCCTGAACTGAAGAATGTATTCAATATGGGAAATCAGCAAAGTGGGAAACAACAAACAGCATTAGCCATGGCTGTTCTTGCATATGCAGAAAATATTGCTAATCCGTCTGTTTTAGCTCCGGCTGTAAATCAGATAGGGCATAAACATGTTAGTCTGAATATCGAACCAGCGCAATATTTACTTGTAGGCAATCATCTAATAGCTTCTATTAAGGAAGTACTAGGAGAGGCCGCAACGCCTGAAATTATAAATGCTTGGGAAGTAGCATATAGCCAATTGGCGGAACTGATGTCGGGACATGAAGCGAGTTTATACAAAAAACAGATTGCTCGGTCCCATGGCTGGACTGGTTGGCGTTCATTTAAGGTGGGGATGAAAGTGTCAGAGTCGATAGAAATTACATCTTTTTATCTGTATCCTATGGATGGCAACAAAGTGCAGCCACATATACCCGGTCAATATATTAGTGTACAATTATTCCTGCCGGAGCTAAATTTAAAGCAAGCTAGGCAGTACAGTATTTCTAGTGTGCCTAATGATGAATACTACCGTATTTCTGTTAAGAGGGAAAAGGGATTAGATATTGGTGCTGATGGGCTAATGAGTAATTACCTTCATGATTTTATTAAGGAAGGTGATTTGATTGATCTCACTCCACCTGCTGGTACTTTTGTTTTACCTGCAGCTTTTGAAGCTCCACTTATGTTAATTAGTGGAGGCGTAGGCACCACTCCCTTGATTAGCATACTAAAAAGCTTAATTAATAAAGGTCATCCGCAACCTATCACTTGGCTTCATGGTTGCAGAAACCGATCTGTCCATGCATTTAAAGACTACATTGATCATATCATGGAGCAGGGTGTTGCTTTTGAAAAATATGTTTTCTACAATACAACGACCGAAGAGGACCGGCAAGACGGTGTTTTGGAGGGATATTTGGATATCAATAGGTTACCGGCTCTGGTATTTCATCCAGATACGCACTGTTTGATTTGTGGACCAGCTGCTTTTATTCGGAAGCAATATTTAGACTTACTGGGCAGAGGGGTTGATAAATCTCGAATATTTTTTGAAGAGTTTGGGCCAGGTGTGCTTCAACTGAATTGAGCTTCGCTTATTTAAATAATTAAATGAAGAAGGCAGCTCGATAGTTTCAAACTGCCTTCTTCATTTAATTATTTGTCTATTTTAGCAGGCCAATTACGATAATACCACTTTTTCTTTCTTCCGCCTCATCACGTGTTGCACAGCAGTTACGATATGGTCGCTGTCTAGCCCATATTTTCTCATCAATTCCTCAGGGGTGCCACTTTCTCCAAAGCTATCGTTAACAGCGACGTACTCCTGCGGACTTGGATTATTTCTGGCTAATACTTGGGCCACACTATCACCCAAACCACCCAATCGATTATGCTCTTCGGCAGTAACTACACATCCTGTTTTGGCTACTGATTGTAAAATGGCTTTTTCATCCAAAGGTTTAATTGTATGGATATTAATTATCTCGGCGTTGATGCCCATCTCTGCTAATTTTTCGCCAGCTTCGATGGCTTCCCAAACCAGATGTCCTGTTGCGAAAATGCTGACATCGGTTCCTTCGTTGATTATCCAGGCTTTGCCGATTTCAAATTTTTGATTTGCACTCGTAAATATAGGCACTACTGGGCGGCCGAATCGTAGATAAACTGGACCTACATGTTCAGCTATAGCCATGGTAGCTGCTTTGGTTTGATTATAATCACACGGATTAATAACGGTCATACCTGGCAACATTTTCATTAGACCGATATCTTCTAATATTTGATGGGTGGCGCCATCTTCACCCAATGTCAAGCCAGCATGGGATGCACATATTTTTACATTTTTATTTGAATAGGCAATGGATTGGCGGATTTGATCATAAACCCGTCCAGTAGAAAAATTAGCAAAGGTACCTGTGAACGGAATTTTCCCACCAATAGTCATTCCTGCAGCTATTCCAATCATGTTGGCTTCGGCAATACCGATCTGAAAAAAGCGTTCAGGGAATTCCTTTTTAAAAGCATCCATTTTTAAAGAACCAATTAGATCGGCGCAGAGTCCAACGATATGTTCGTTTTTCTTTGCAGCTTCCAATAGGCCAGCGCCAAAACCCGAGCGCGTATCTTTTTTCTCTGTATATGTGTATTTCTTCATGATTAATAATCTCCAATAGTTTCTTGTAATTGTGCTAACGCCGTGGCTAATTGTTCATCATTGGGCGCGGAACCATGCCATTTGTGTGTGTGCATCATAAAATCTACCCCATTGCCCATGATGGTTTCCATCAGTATCAGAATAGGTTTCCCTTTGTTTGTTTTTGATCTGGCTAGTTCAAGTACGCGGACGACATCGGCCATGTCATTTCCGTTCATCGTTAATACATCCCAGCCAAAGGCTTCCCACTTGGCGTGTAAATTTCCGAGCGAGAGTACATCTTCAGTAGGACCATCAATTTGCTGGCCATTGACATCAATTGTTGATATCAGATTATCTACTTTATTATGTGAAGCGTACATGGCTGCTTCCCAAATTTGACCTTCTTGTAATTCACCATCTCCATGAAGCGAAAAAACAAGCCCATCATCTTGATTCAACTTTTTGGTGAGTGCTGCGCCAATTGCAACAGACATCCCTTGCCCTAACGAACCAGAAGCAATGCGTACTCCAGGTAAATGCTCATGTGTGGTTGGATGCCCTTGTAATCTAGAGTTTAGTTTTCGGAAGGTGGCTAATTCGCTTTTGTCGAAGTAACCTGAACGAGCTAATACGCTGTACCAAACAGGTGATATATGGCCATTGGACAGGAAAAAAAGATCTTCATTCTTGCCATCCATGTTAAACGTTGTATGGTGTTTTAGTACGTAAAAGTAAAGCGCTACTAAAAAATCAGTACATCCTAATGATCCTCCAGGATGTCCCGACTGACATCCATGAACCATTCTGACCACATCACGACGCACCTGGCTGGTAATTTTATTCAGTTCTTCTATTGATAAATTCATCATATGGACCTTGGTTTTTAAAGGGCCTAAATTAATAAATAGGAGCCGAAATGAGGTGATTCCCAAAATGAATCATCTTGAGGAAGGTCTTACTCCTATGGGAGTCGTGGTATTTTCCAGCTCTAGGAATGGATGCATTGTGGCTTCTCTGTGAATGAACTGTTAATGTATTTTCATTCTTTAAAACTTCATACAAAAACCGATTTAATCCCCCCATTCAAACGATGTTTGAGTGCCTCTGGTTTTCCGAAGTCTTTAGTTGCTCTCTAATTTGCCAGTAAGTCGTTAATACTGATTCAAAAACTCAATGAGCTTCTGCATGGCTTTTGCTCGGTGACTGATTTGATTTTTTTCAGCAAGATCTAGATCAGAAAAAGTAACATCGTATCCATTGGGGATAAAAATAGGATCATAGCCAAATCCTTTGTTTCCTGAAGGATTGGTGGTTATTTTCCCTTCAATTATACCTTCAAAAAAATACTCCTGACCATTTACAATCAAAGAAATAACCGTGACGAAACGTGCTTTTCGATTCGCGTGCTTGCCCAGTTTGTCAAGTACAAGCTGTAGATTCTGTTGGCTGTCTCGTGTTCCCGAATAACGAGCAGAATAAACGCCAGGTTCATTATTCAGTGCATCTACTTCTAGGCCCGAGTCATCGGCAAAGCAATTCAATGCAAAACGATCAAAAATGTACTTGCTTTTTTGACTGGCATTTTCTTTAAATGTGGTACCTGTTTCAGGAATGTCGTCTGTACAATGAATATCAGCCAGGCTTTTTAGATCGAATTTAGATCCAATAAGTTGTTGTACTTCTTCCAACTTATGTTGATTGTTTGTTGCAAAAACAAGCTCCATTGATTAAAATTTCTTCATGACGTTCCAGAATTCGCGTTTTTTATCTTGGTTGAGATCCATTTCAGCTAAGCTGTAAGAGGCCATAATTTTCACACCTTGAAAAATTTCGGGCTTGTTAACGGATAAGGCAGTAAGGCCCAATTGCTGTGGATTAATGCCAAATAATGCCAGTTTAGTACAAGCAAAAAATGCTTTCAAATCATCAAAACTTGCGTTTGGATAGTGGGCTTTATTTAAAATAGCCAGATCCTTGAGTGCTAAACCTTTCGCTTGCATGATCTTTAGCAGGGTCTCTAGCCTTGTTGAACTTATTTGAGCGTGTTGTTTATCCTCAATAAGTAGGAGGAAATAAGTATTATTTTCTCCTAAATAATCGAAGTATGGTTCCTCTTTGGGGGATACTTGAGCTTTTGAGAGATGTGATAGATCGGTATCCTTTGGCTCCCATTTTTCTGAAGCAGATCGGATGGAGGTTTCTACTGTACTTAAACTTTTACTTTCAGAGATGAAGTAAATGTCTTCTGTTAATAAATATTTTAACGCGGAGGGAGTATGGGTACTGAGTTTACACATGCTAATCTGGGGAGGATTGATCAGGTGCAAATTTACCAAAGTAGCTGAATAGATACTCTTTAGAATATGAAATTGAAAAATAAAAAACCTCCTCTTTTTAGTTAATACTAATTTTAAAATATTTTTTTTGTTTTTTATGTTAATTTCTAAATTTGATCAAGTTTTAAACTAAAAAAACAGCCATGAAAAAAACAATATTACTTAGTGCAATCGCATTAATCTCTTTCTCCACATTTGCTCAGGACAAAGGCTCTAAAGGTTCTGATGATTCTCGTGTTAGGTATGGCGTGAAGGCAGGAGTGACATTTGCTGACGTTACATTATCTAGTGCTCCAGGAGTAACCACGTCTTCTGTGACCTCATTTTATGTAGGAGGTATAGTAGATATACCAGTAGCGAGTGTGTTATCTGTTCAACCAGGTTTGATGTTAGTGGGTAAAGGCGCAGAGCTTTCCTTCCCAAGCATTTACAGTCAGAAACAGACCCCTTTTTATTTGGAAGTCCCAGTGAACCTGGTAGCTAAATTTGAGGCTGGTCCTGGTAAAATTTTTGTTGGTGCTGGGCCCTATGTAAGTTTGGGTGTATTTGGGAAAAATAAGATTACTAGTTCTTCGCTTGGAAATAGTAATGACAACCTGAAATTTGGAAATGGAGATGATGATGATTTGCGATCTATTGATTTTGGGCTTAACTTTTTACTGGGTTATCAGTTAACAAATGGGCTTAGTGTGAATGGTGGCTATGGCTTGGGTTTAGTTAATACACAACCAAGTGCTTCATCGTTAACTGCAAAAAATAGTGTATTCTCTGTTGGTTTAGGTTTTGCTTTTTAAGCATTTCTAGAAACTATTTAAAATATTCAAAAAGGTTTCAACATCATGTTGAAACCTTTTTGTGTGTTGAGTGTTTGGTTAAGTTGGCATTTCTCAAACTAGAAGCCGCTGGAATTTGATTTGTTGAGCAATGAATGGAGCTGTCCCCCAAATATATAACAGCGCTTCAGCTATCTTTTAATCTTCATGATGCTCATCTAGGCTAATATAATTTTCCTAAATTCGGCGGCTAATACCACGATATGATTTCTTTTGAACGTTTTACATTAAGCAATGGGCTCAAAGTGTTGGTCCACGAAGATCCAACCACGCCCATGGCTGTACTGAATATACTGTATGATGTAGGTGCGCGTGACGAACATCCGGAGCAGACTGGCTTTGCACATCTTTTTGAGCATTTAATGTTTGGGGGCTCCAAGAATATTCCGGTTTATGATGAGCCCCTGCAACGGGTTGGTGGAGAAAACAATGCTTTTACAAGCAACGATATTACCAACTATTATATCTCACTTCCAGCTACAAACTTGGAAACAGCTTTTTGGCTCGAAAGTGATCGGATGCTTGGCCTGGCTTTTTCAGACAAAAGTTTGGATGTGCAACGAAACGTAGTTTGCGAAGAGTTCAAACAGCGCTATCTCAATCAACCGTATGGTGATGTATGGTTAAAGCTTCGCCCGATGGCATACAAGGTGCATCCCTATCAATGGGCTACGATAGGCAAAGAGTTGGCGCATATCGAACAGGCAACGATGAGTGATGTAAAAGCATTCTTTGCCAAACATTACCATCCAGCGAATGCAATCATGGTTGTTGCAGGTGCGGTGAAGACAAATGATGTAAAAAAAATGACCGAAAAGTGGTTTGGTGATATCCCGAAAGGAGAACTAAATCAGCGCAAATTGCCCGTTGAGCCCGTGCAAACAGAAGCTCGAAAGGAAATTGTGAAAGCGAAGGTGCCACTCAATTCGATTTATATTGCCTTTCATATGCCTGCAAGACGTGAGGATGGATATTATGCAGTCGATTTAATTTCGGATATCTTATCTCGTGGCCACTCATCTCGACTGTTTTGTACTTTGCTGAAAGAGCAGAAACTTTTCAGCGAAATTAATGCCTACGTGACGGGAAGTTTAGATGCAGGTCTGTTTATTGTAGAAGGTAAACCACTGCCCGAGGTTTCTATAGAGCGGGCTGAGCAAGCAATTTGGTCGGAATTGGATAAATTAAAAAATGAGTTGGTAGCAGAGGATGAGCTCACAAAAGTGAAAAACAAAGCAGAATCGTCGATAGTATTTTCAGAAATGAGCTTACTCGACAAGGCAATGAACTTAGCTTATTTTGAGCTTTTAGGCGATGCCAATCAAGTCAATACCGAAATAGAAAAATACCTGGAAGTAAGTGCCGAAGATATCAGACAACAGGCACAACAAATTTTTAGAAAAGAAAATTCATCTACCTTATATTATTTAGCGAACTGAAGATGATTGATAGAGCATTAGCCCCCGCCTTTAAACAGGTAGAAAATATAGAACTTATTCACGCAAACTCTCATCTGTTAAATAATGGTGTAAAGGCGTTTGTGATAGCTGGTGGAGAGCAGGAAATAGTTCGCTTGGAATTTATTTTTAATAATGTTAATTGGGACGGGTCTAAACCCATGCAAGCCTTTGCCACCAATACGATGTTGAACGATGGTACAAGTGAGTATTCAGCCAGTCAAATTGCAGAAAAGATAGATTATTATGGGGCATTTTTGACAACGGAATACGGGTACGACCAATCTACAGTCACCTTATGCACGTTGAGCAAACACTTGGCTTCGACTTTACCAATTGTAAAAGCAATTATTACAGATTCTACATTTCCTGAAAATGAATTGCAAACGTTCGTCAGAAACCAGAAGCAAAAGTTGAGTGTTAGTTTGGAGAAAAATGATTTTCTGAGTCGACGCCTATTTAATAAAGCATTATTTGGGAATACCTTGTATGGATACGATATCCAAGCAAATGATTATGATGCTTTGACACAGCAAGAGCTACAAGCATATTTTCATCAAGCATACCAACCGAAAAACTGTACCATTATTGCATCAGGTAAAGTGACAGATGAGACACTGAGGCAAATAAACCAGCACTTTGGCCAAGATTGGGAGAGCAAGGCAAGTAAACGTATGCTGGAAAATAATTTTGTATTTACAAAGAGTAACGGGGGGGATCACTATTTCGAAAAACCAGATGCGCTCCAGTCAGCTATTCGTTTAGGGCAAATAGCGATTAATCGTGCTCATCCCGATTTCATGGGATTACAAGTGCTGAATACCATTTTAGGAGGATATTTTGGTTCACGTTTAATGGCTAATATCCGAGAAGATAAAGGCTATACTTATGGAATAGGATCGGCATTGATGTCTTTTAAAAATGTAGGATGCTTTTTTATTGCCTCCGAAGTAGGTGTAGATGCTTGCAGTGCTACACTCCAAGAAATTCAGAAAGAAATGACCATTTTGAAGCAAGAGCCAGTTTCAGCTGATGAATTAAGCTTGGTTCGGAATTATATGTTAGGATCTATTTTGGGAAGTTTAGAGAACACGCTATCGCACGCTGATAAGTTTAAGAATATTTACTTTTTTGGCTTAGGATACGAGTATTATGACCAGTATATCAAAACAGTTAAAACGATTACCTCTGAGAAATTACTACAGTTGGCTAATCAATATCTGCAATTTGATGAAATGGAGAAAGTAGTTGTGGGGAAAAAATAAACAGCGCTGAACCCTCTCTTTCCGAGAGGGTTTTTTATTAGTTCGAGGTCTAATGTGATTTCAAATCTTGAAAATCAAATGTAGGCACACGTTTCATACTAGGCATTCAGTATTTTCTTTTTCAGAATCTCTAAGCAGTATATTTTAATAATTTATACCTTTGCCCAGCAAATATGAATCTCAATTATTTGCCATGCAACTTGATCCGCACAAATTTATCTCAGAAGGTTTAACCTATGATGATGTACTTCTGATACCAGCTTATTCTGATGTATTACCACGTGATGTGGATACTAGTTCGTATTTCACAAAAAAAATTCGCCTCAATGTACCCATTGTATCTGCAGCGATGGATACCGTTACTGAATCAGGTTTAGCCATTGCCGTGGCTCGAGCAGGAGGGATCGGTATGCTTCATAAAAACATGAGCATCACACAGCAAGCCGACGAAGTTCGCAAGGTAAAACGCTCTGAAAGTGGTATGATTCAGGATCCAATTACCCTAAATGAAAGTGCGGTCGTAGCAGATGCTTTTGTCATTATGAGAGACTGTAAAATAGGCGGCATTCCTATTATTGATACGAATAAGAAGTTGGTAGGGATTATCACTAACCGGGACTTACGATTTCAAAAGGATATGAAACGTCCTGTGCGAGATGTGATGATTAAAGAAAGCTTGATCACTGCACCAGAGGGTACAACATTATTGCAAGCAGAAGAAATCTTACAAGATTATAAAATTGAGAAACTACCTATTGTTGATCAAGAAGGACATTTGCAAGGGCTGATCACCTATAAAGACATTCAGAAATTTAAAAACTATCCAAAGGCCTGCAAAGATCAGTATGGTCGCTTATGTGTAGGTGCGGCTGTTGGTGTTACAGCTGATACCATGCAGCGTATAGAAGCCTTGGTGAAGGCTGATGTCGATGTGATCACGATTGATACAGCACATGGGCATTCTAGGGGTGTGATCGATAAATTAAAAGAGGTTAAAGAAAAATATCCCGACTTGCAGGTGATTGTTGGCAATATTGCTACGGCTGAGGCTGCAATTGCCTTGGCTGATGCGGGTGCAGATGCAGTAAAAGTTGGAATTGGTCCGGGTTCAATCTGTACTACTCGAATTATAGCGGGTGTTGGTGTGCCGCAATTATATGCTGTCTATACATGTGCTGAAGCTTTAAAAGGACGAGGTGTACCAGTAATTGCAGATGGAGGTATCAAGCAAACGGGAGATATTGTGAAAGCGATTGCAGCGGGTGCCAGTTCAGTGATGACAGGCTCTTTATTTGCTGGTGTGGAAGAATCACCAGGAGAAACCATTATTTATGAAGGTCGTAAATTCAAATCTTATCGAGGAATGGGTTCTATAGAAGCTATGGAGCAAGGATCTAAAGATCGTTACTTTCAGGATGTGGAAGATGACATCAAGAAACTAGTGCCTGAAGGCATTGTGGGACGTGTTCCATTTAAAGGATCGTTAGCTGAGGTGATGTATCAGTTGGTAGGTGGACTTAGGGCTGGTATGGGCTATTGTGGTGCACCCACTATTGATGATCTTAAAAGAGCTCGTTTCGTTAAAATTACAACATCGGGAATGCGTGAGAGTCATCCACATGGCATCGCAATTACAAAAGAAGCGCCTAATTATAGTCGTTAATTTTAAGTATCCCAGAATAGTATTGAATTGAGTGTTACGATGCTTAAGCTGGTTAGGTTAAAGTCTTCAATTGAGACCTATTCAAAGAGAATCAATTGAAGTTGAAGGATCAAGTACTTGGGCTTAGCTATCTAAATACTTATTAATCTTGTCTATCTTAGCAGAGTACAAATACATGTATTTATTCGTTCTATGGAGTTCGCAATTAAAGAGGAAAAAGAATTTAAATATATTGAAGAAGGCGAAGGCGAAGTCTTATTATTATTACATGGGCTGATGGGTGCTTTAAGCAATTGGTCCGAAGTAGTGAAAGCGTTTAGTTGGCAATATCGGGTTATCATCCCTGTATTGCCTCTTTATGATCTTCCAATTTTAAACACTGGAGTAAAGAGTTTAGCTAAGTTTGTGCATCGATTTGTCCAGCACAAAAAGCTTCAAAATGCGATTCTGCTTGGTAATTCTTTAGGGGGGCATGTAGCTTTAATTTATACCATTAGCCACCCCGAATATGTGAAGGCATTAGTTTTGTCTGGGAGTTCTGGTTTATATGAAAATTCTTTTGGAGGCTCATTCCCAAGACGAGAGAGTTATGATTTTATCAGGGAGAAAGTGGAGTTCACATTTTATGATCCAGCAATTGCAACTAAAGAATTAGTTGATGATATATTTGCGATTGTAAATGATCGATTCCGAGTCATTCGAATTTTGGCAATGGCAAAATCAGCAATTCGACATAATATGTCCAAAGATTTGCATAAAATTAAAACCCCTGTCAGTCTCATATGGGGTAAAAATGATCAAGTAACACCTCCCGAGGTTGCTGTTGAGTTTAATACACTTTTACCAAACTCCGAATTAAACTGGATAGATCATTGTGGGCATGCTCCGATGATGGAGCGCCCAGATGAGTTTAATAATTATTTGAGAAAATTTTTAAATCGCATTTAATTCACATGGTATGATAGCACGTAAACTAGTAACCGATAGCATTCCCCCTTTAAGAACATCTGATACTATTCAGACAGTTTTAGACAGGATGGCCGAGTTTCGTGTAAATCATTTACCCATTATTAATCATCAGCAATTTTTAGGTTTGATCACAAGTGATGACCTTATTGAGATTGCAGATCACACTTTGTCGGTAGGCAGTTTGAGCCTATCATCTCATAATCCCTTTGTTCATGAATGGCAGCATATTTATGATGTTATTCGCCTATTTTATGAACAAAATCTGAGTGTTGTCCCTGTTATTGATAAGAATAATAATTACCTAGGTGTGATTTCTATCAATACGATGATAAAGTATATGGCAACGATTGCATCAGTCAAACAACCTGGTGCAATTATTATTTTGGAGATTAATAATCGAGACAACTCGATGACACATATTGCCCAGATCATCGAGTCTGATAATGTGCAAATTCTTAGTTCATATGTTGAATCCTTTCCTGATTCCACCAAACTAGAAATTACTTTGAAATTGAATCGTGTAGAGGTATCAGCTATTGTGGCTGCCTTTGTTAGACATAATTATATTGTAAAAGGTGTATTTAATGATGCAAAATCAAATGAAGGAGCGATGGACAGATATGATCAGCTAATGAATTACCTAGACATATAATCATATCGAATGAAATTTGCGATTTACGGCCGACAGTTTAACAGTTCGGTGCTACCGTTTGTGCAACAAGTTTTTGATTGCTTAGCTGAACAGCGTATTCAAGCCTGTGTTTATGATGTTTACAGCCGTTTTCTTCAAGGTAAGATTGTTTTTTCTGAAGAGTTCGTCACTTTTAATAATTACCAAGATTTGCTTTCTGAGCAAGTCGATGTCATGATTAGTTTAGGAGGGGATGGAACATTACTGGATGCTGTGTCTCTGATTCGTGATTCACAAATACCTATTATAGGAATCAATTTTGGTCGCTTGGGCTTTTTGGCTAGTATCAACAAAGATGGTATTGCTTCTGCTATCGATAGCTTGGTTAATAAAAAATTTACACTAGATAATCGGGCACTCTTAACAGTAGAATCTGATTTGAAATTATTTGGGGATGAAAATTTTGCGTTAAATGATGTGACTATACATAAGCGTGACACATCTGCAATGATGATTATTCATGCCTACTTAAATGGTGAGTTCTTAAACTCTTATTGGGCAGATGGATTGATAGTAGCAACCCCAACAGGTTCTACCGCCTATTCACTAAGTTGCGGCGGCCCCATCATTTTTCCACAATCAAATAATTTTGTAGTGACTCCAATATCTCCACACAACTTGAATGTGCGTCCAGTGGTTTTATCTGATAGCCATATTTTTTCGTTTGAAATCGAGGGGAGAAGCTCCAAATATCTTCTTTCATGCGATTCAAGGACTGAAGTATTGAGTGCGGGCTCAACCAAAATAAGTGTAAGAAAGTCCGATTTCGAAATCAATTTAATTCGCTTGAATAGCGAAGATTATTTGTCTACATTAAGAAAAAAACTATTATGGGGTATTGATACTCGTAATTATTAAAATAATTGTGAAGCTGATACCTTCCCCTTTTTTATGTTATTGAGATATAATAGTGATAACTCAATATTGGATATTAGACACTAATGAATGTTTTTTATTTCATGCGGACCATTTATTTAACCCTGTTTGTGATCATTTTGTCAGTCATTAGCTGTGCTGCTCAAACATGGGAAGCTGAGGTATTTGGTGGAGCTGCAGGGTATGTTGGTGATATTAATCCTGTTAGGGTATATAAAGTAACGGATCCTGCCTATGGTGTGGCCTTCAAACGGAATTTTGATGGGTTCTGGTCTGCAAGCCTCAATATAATTCATGGAAAAATTCAAGGAAGTGATGCGAATTCAACGAGTGCTTATCAGCGTGCTCGTAACTTAAGTTTCTTTTCTCCTATTACAGAGATATCTACCATGGCTGAGTTTAATTTTTTTAATTACTTACCTGGTACAGAGCGGCCAGTTAATCATCATTTGGTCACACCTTTTTTGTTTGTAGGTATAGGGGGAGTTTTTTTCTCGCCGAAAACTACTTACAACGGTGTAGAATATGAGCTACAGCCTTATCAAACGGAGGGTGTACTATATCCATTATCTTCATTGATTATTCCGTACGGGGCTGGAGTGAAGTATAATATTAAAAGAAATTGGACTGTTTTATTTAAAATTGGTTACAGACTAACTTTTACAGATTACTTGGATGATGTGGCTGGACGATATTCAGCTATAGTAATTAATGGAACGGCTGCAGCATTGAGAGATCGTTCGGGTGAAGTAAATGGGGGGCACAATATAGGTGTTATTGGAACACAACGCGGTGATCTTCGTGGAAATGATGCTTATATGTTTGCTGGCTTTGGTATCTCCTACACCTTTGTGAGCCACAGTTGTTTCACTTTTCAAAAGTGATCCGGCGAGTAGATTGTCCACTATTTGAAATTTGTATTCAACTGATCGTTTTAATGCGTCACAGATATGCTGATATGTACCTTTACAGCTAATGAATTGATCAAAGCTTGGTTCTTTTTAGCCGTAATTTTATTGCATGCTCTCTCAATAATCTCCTAGGATTGTTTCATAATCTGTCTCATTTCGCTTAAAAACGATCAGCAGTTATTTTATAAAATAAACTTTAGGTTGGCACTAGAGGCCTGAAATTGTTATCACACTCTCCACTCACAAAATCTTGAATAAATAGTTTAACTCATTGATGATTTCTATAGCCATTTAAATCTTCATGGAGTGATCATAGTGAGTAGTTGTCAAAATAAATACAGGTAAAAGAATAAATTTGGCTTATGATAAGTTCATCATCACCAAAAAACAAATTAAACCCATGAAAATTCTACCTTTGCTGCCGAAATATTTTTTTTCTAAAAAATAGAAATAGATCAACAAGCAAGTCTAATTAAATATTTGGTATAGTAAATAAATGACTCTACTTCAACAAATAGATAGGGATAAATTGCCCGAGCATATAGCTATCATTATGGACGGTAATGGTCGTTGGGCGAAGGAGAAGGGGAGTATGCGAATTTTTGGGCATAAAAATGGTGTTTCGGCTGTTAGAGATATTGTGGAAGGTGCTGTGGAGCTTGGGATAAAGTATTTAACACTTTATGCTTTTTCAACGGAAAACTGGAATCGCCCCCAATTAGAAGTATCTGCGTTGATGGAACTCATGGTTTCGACGATGAGTAGTGAAACGAAAAAATTGATGAATAATCAAATTCGTTTAAATGCCATAGGCGATTTAGCATCACTTCCTCAGAAAGTTTACAAAAAGCTTCAGGTATCGATGGCCGAAACGAGTCATAACAAAGGCCTTACCTTAACTCTTGCTTTGAGTTATAGCTCCCGATGGGAGATTGCGAATACAGTTAGGAAGCTTGTCAAAAAAGTAGAATGTGGAGAAATAAAATCAGAAGAGATTAATGAACAGCTGGTATCAGCAAATTTAAATACAGGAGAAATGCCCGATCCAGAACTCATGATACGTACTGGTGGAGAGCTTAGGATTAGTAATTATTTACTATGGCAGCTGGCTTACGCTGAACTGTATTTTACTCCCAAACTATGGCCTGACTTTCGAAAAGAAGATCTGCTCCATGCAGTAATTGATTATCAAAAACGTGAAAGACGCTTTGGCATGATTAGTGAACAATTAAATTAATTCCAGGTATTCTTTCCGTTAATTTAGCACACTTCAAATACACCACATGAATCGTATTCTAGTTATCATATTCTTAATTATCTCAAGCAGCACGTCTATAATGGCCCAGTTTGGTCGAAGCGGTACTAGAAGTACGTCCGGAGAAGACATTGATTATTTTAGCCCCAAAGAATATGTAATTGCAAAGATTACTGTTAGTGGGGCCCAGTTTTTAGATAAGGATGCGTTGATTACGATCTCAAAGCTAACTAGAGGAGAACGTATCACTGTCCCGGGAGATGCTACGGCAAATGCAATAAAAAATCTTTGGGCACAAGACTTGCTGGATGATGTAAAACTGAATATCACTCAAATTAAGGGTGACTCTATTTATTTTGATATTGCAGTGGTTGAGCGCCCTCGATTAACACGTATTGATATCAAAGGTTTGCGTAAAGGCCAGGCAGAAGATGTGCGTGCCAAACTTGACACTAAAAAAGGTAAAATCGTAAATCAAAATCTGCTTAACACCATATCCAATGCCATTAAAAAGCACTTTAATGAAAAAGGATATTTGAATACACAGGTTACGATTCTACAAACGAAGGATACTACAGAAGTAAACAATCTCATTCTTACTGCACAGGTTGATAAGCATCGCCGCACTGTTGTGAATCATATTAGCTTTGAGGGCAATCAAAAATTTACGGATGCTCAGTTGAGAGGGTATTTGAAAAAAACAAAACAGAAAGCCTTTTACCGAATCTTTGGACCTGGGAAATTTGTTCAGAGCAAATATGAGGAGAGTAAACAAAGCTTGATCGCAAAGTTGCAAGAAAAGGGATATAAAGACGCTGAAATACTACATGATACCGTTAAGAGCCATAGCGATAAAACAGTAGATGTTCATATTAAAGTGCACGAAGGCCCCCAGTATTTTTTTGGGAATATTGCATGGGTGGGTAATGCAAAATATCCAACAAAGCTTTTGACTGACATATTGGGAGTAGGAAAAGGTGAGGTATTTAGTGATCAAAGGTTGAGCAAAAAACTAAACAGTAGTCCGAGTGGAGATGATGTATCTTCTTTGTATATGAATGATGGCTATCTGACTTTTAACATTGATCCTGTTCAAACTAAAATTTATGGCGATACCATTGATTTGGAATTGAGAATATATGAGGGGCCGCAGTATACCATTAGTAAAGTCACCGTAAAGGGCAATGAATTAACCAATGATCGGGTTATCTTAAGAGAGATACGAACCAAGCCGGGTCAGAAGTTTTCTAAGGAGGCAATCATTCGTAGTGTTCGAGAGATTGCCACATTAGGAAATTTTGATGATCAAAAGACAGATCCTAGACCAATCAATATTAATCCAAGCGAGGGTACGGTAGATATTGAATATAACGTAGTAGAAAAACCCTCTGATCAAGTAGAACTCTCAGGAGGTTTTGGGAATGGTACCGTTGTTGGGACATTGGGTCTAACGTTCAATAACTTTTCAATGCGCAATGTGTTTAATGGGAAAGCGTGGAGGCCTTTACCCAAAGGCGATGGCCAGAAATTAAGTATTCGTGGACAAACGAATGGTAAACAATATCAGTCCTATAATCTTTCTTTCTCAGAACCGTGGCTTGGTGGAAAAAAACCAATTTATTTTGGGGTCAGCGCATTTACTACTATACGTTCAAGTGGGGTTGGACCCAATAGCCAAAAAATACGAATGGATGGTTTGACGTTTAGCTTAGGCCAGCGCTTGAAATTTCCAGATGATTATTTTCAAGCAAATACCTCTTTAGAGTTAAAGCAGTATACGCTGAATAATTCTCTAGGTTTTTTAATTACCAACGGAACCTTTTATAATTTTAACTTGACTCAAGAGATTAGCCGAAATTCTGTAGATGCTCCAATTTATCCTACTTCGGGCTCTAATTTAAAATTAACCGCACAAGCAACGCCCCCATATTCTCTTTTTAATAACATCAATTATTTAACGGCATCTGACCAAGATCGATATCGATTCACAGAATATTTTAAAATAAAGTTTGAGTCCCAGTGGTTTCAACGTATTTATGGTAAGCTAATTCTGAAAACTCAAGCACAGTTTGGATTTTTGGGATACTATAACAGTGCTGTAGGACAATCGGCTTTTGAACGTTTTAAACTTGGAGGAGACGGGATGCAGGGCTTTGATTTTTTACAAGGCTTCGAAGTGATTGGTATGCGTGGATATCCTAATAATGCAGTTACTCCACTTGGAGCTGATGCTTTTTTTGCGCAAAATTCAGGAAGTCCCGTATTTAATAAATATGTTTTAGAATTACGCCATCCAGTTACTCTAAGTCAGCAAGCAACCATCTTTATATTGGCTTTTGCTGAAGGCGGAAATACTTGGAATACCATCAATGAATTTGCTCCATTTAATATTAGGAGATCCGCAGGTATTGGTGCACGTGTGTTTTTGCCTATCTTCGGGCTGTTGGGCATTGATTATGGGTATGGCTTTGATAAGATTAATGATGTTCAAACAGGTAGATTACAACAGTCTGGTTGGAATTTTCATTTCAGTATGGCACAATCTCTTAATGGATTTAATTGATAATATCATGAATGCAAAGAAGAAGCTTATCATCACTTTTCTATTTGTAATTTTTGCATCGATCAATGTATTTGCGCAGCGTTTTGCATATGTTGATAGCGAATATATTTTAAAATATATACCTGAATACAGTTCGGCGCAGAAACAGTTAAATGTATTATCTGCTCAATGGCAAAAAGAAGTGGATACTCGTTTTGCAGAAGTTGATAAATTGAATAAAGCTTATCAAGCAGACCAGGTTTTGCTTACAGAAGAAATGCGTAAACAACGTGAAAGTGAAATTAAAGAGAAAGAAGAAAGTGCAAAAGACTATCAACGTGCCAAATTTGGATTTGAAGGAGATTTATTCAAACAGCGTACTAAATTGATGAAACCTATTCAAGATCGTATCGCCAAGGCAATACAAGCGATGGCAGATGCACTACAATTGGAAATGGTTTTTGATAAAAATAGTGAGATCACTTTTTTGTATGCCAGCCCTAGACTTGATAAAAGTAATGATGTTGTTACGCGGCTTGGCTACAAGCCAGCTGGTGACCCATCAAAACAAAAAAAATAGTAAATTGGGACGCGAAATCACAATAGAAAAACTTAGATACAAATTAAAAACATGAAAAATTCAGTTAAAGTTGCATTGGTAGTAGTAGGGCTACTGGTAGTAGGCAATATCGCGAGTGCGCAGCAAAAATTAGGGCATATCAACTCTAGTGAATTGTTACAGGCGATGCCTGAGATGAAGATTGCGGATGCTAGTTTTCAGACCTTTGCCAAAGGTAAACAAACAGCATTGGAGCAAATGGATGCTGAGCGCCAGAAAAAAATTGTTTTATATCAAGAGAAGGTGAAAACGGTAAGTGAGGCTAATAAAGAGGCTGTAGGAAAAGAACTAGAAACTTTGGGTAAAGAAATACAAGATATGGAGAAGCGTATCACTGATACCCAGCAAAAATCTCAGGAAGAACTGACAGCTAAGCGTAGTGAACTATATCAACCTATTTTTAAGAAAGCAGAAGATGCGGTTAAAGTTGTAGCAAAAGAAAAAGGCTATGCATATGTGTTTGATATCTCACAACCTGGGGTGGTTTATTTTGAAACGAGTGATGATTTATTAGCACTTGTTAAAACAAAGCTGGGTATTTCAGCTTCTTCCGTTGGGACTGCTACTCCTAAAAAATAAGAAAACTTTAGCCCTCGATATTTTTTCATGTATGGGAGCCTAATGCCTATGAGAGAGCTAAGCAGATAATTATTGATATTTATTTTTCATTTTTTGCGAAATCAATACTTCAAGTATTGATTTCGCATTTTTGTTTATTGAATGAGTTTACCTTCATCTTTTCCAATCGGTATTTTTGATTCTGGTATTGGTGGCTTAACTGTTGCCAGTGCTATTCATAAATTACTACCTAGAGAACAGCTAGTTTATTTTGGAGACACAGCACATTTACCCTACGGTGAGAAGTCGCCGGAAGCAATCAAGTATTACAGTCTAAAGATTGCTAAGTTCTTGGTTGATAGAAAATGTAAAATAATCGTGATTGCTTGTCATACTGCTTCTTCTCGTGCTTATGATGATTTAGTTCAATTTTTAGGGAACCAGGTCCCTATTGTAAATGTGATTGATCCTGTTGTAGAAAAGATAGTCTCCGATAATCGATATAAACGGATAGGTGTAATCGGAACCAAGTCGACTATTAAATCGAATGTCTATGCTGAAAAAATTAGAACACTAAATCCTAATATCAATGTGTTTTCACTTGCTACGCCGCTACTGGCTCCGATGATAGAGGAGGGATTTTTTAATAATCAAATTAGCAATACCGTCATCGATTCTTATTTATCATCGCCAAAGCTCAAAAATATTGATAGCTTGATTTTGGCTTGTACACACTATCCTCTTATTGAATCAGACATTCATGCTTTTTATAAAGGAAAAATTGAGATTATAAATACAGCAGAAATCGTTGCAGCTTATGTAAAATTACGTTTAGCGGAATTAGATTTATTATCTGATGCAGAACCTAAACGACATCAGTTTTTTGTCTCCGATCATAGTAGCGCATTTGAAAAAAGTACAAAGCTATTTTTTGGACAAAAGATACACCTCAGCCATAAACCAATGTGGGACTAAGGTTTACTTTAATTCTCTTGTCTGCTTAAAACCTATACCTTCGTAAGCTCTATATATCCCTTATGAGCGATCAGATTAAACATGAGTGTGGCATTGCACTTATTCGTCTTTTAAAGCCTCTCTCCTACTATTATGAGAAATATGGAACAGCTGTCTATGGTTTGGATAAGCTGTATTTATTGATGGAAAAGCAATATAATCGAGGACAAGATGGTGCAGGTATAGCCACTATCAAATTAAATATGGAACCCGGTAATAGATATATTCATCGATACCGTGCTGTTGGAGATAAGGCCGTTTCTGAAATTTTTGAATATGTGCAACGTGATTTTGCGGTTATTCACAAAAATAATCCTGAACGAATGCAGGATACCGATTGGCTTAAACAAAATATGGGTTTTACAGGTGAAGTATTAATGGGGCATTTGCGTTATGGAACCCATGGAGAGAATAGTGTGGAAAACTGCCACCCGTTCTTGCGTCAGAATAACTGGATGACTCGTAATCTCGTGATTGCTGGCAATTTCAATATGACTAATGTAGATGAATTATTAGATCAGTTATACGCACTAGGTCAGCATCCTAAAGAGCAAGCTGACACTGTAACTGTACTCGAAAAAATAGGCCATTTTTTAGATACTGAAAATCAAGAGCTATTTAACAGATTTAAGATAGATGGATATTCTAATCTTGAAATCAGTCACCAAATTGCTGAGCATTTGGATGTGGCTAAAATACTTCGTCGTTCTGCTAAAACCTGGGACGGCGGTTATACGATTTCAGGGGTTCTGGGGCATGGTGATGCCTTTGTGATGCGAGATCCAGCAGGTATTCGGCCTGCATTTTATTACCGGGATGAAGAAGTGGTGGTGGTTACATCTGAGCGCCCTGCTATTCAAACAGCTTTTAATGCAGCTTTTGAGGATATAAAAGAAGTTAAACCGGGTTATGCACTTATTGTAAAAAAGAATGGTCAAATTACTGAAGAGCAGTTCTGCAAGTTGGCTGAACAGAAATCGTGTTCATTTGAACGTATTTATTTTTCGCGTGGAAGTGACACAGCGATATACCGAGAGCGTAAGCAATTGGGGCGTTTATTATGCCCACAAGTATTGAGTGCGGTTGACTATGATTTGGAAAACACGGTTTTTTCATACATCCCCAATACTGCTGAAATAGCATTTTATGGTTTGGTAGAGGGTATTCATAAGTATATTAAGAAAGTGCAGTGGGATATCTTGTTGGAACGCAGGGAAAAGATATTAGACAACGAACTTGAGCATATATTAAGTATGGCACCACGAGTTGAGAAGATTGCAGTGAAGGACGCTAAGCTTCGAACGTTTATTACGCAGGATGCTGATCGACAAGATATGGTTGCTCATGTTTATGATACAACATATGGCTTAATTAGAAAAGGGGTAGATACTTTAGTTGTGTTAGATGATTCTATCGTACGTGGAACTACTTTAAGGCAAAGTATTCTGAAAATACTGGATCGATTAGGTCCAAAACGTATTGTGGTGGTTTCGTCGGCACCTCAGATTCGTTATCCTGATTGTTATGGAATTGATATGTCGCGAATGGGTGAATTTGTTGCGTTTGAAGCAGCAATCTCTCTGCTTAAGGAAAAGGGTGCTGAGCAGGTGATCAATCAAGTTTATCAAAAGTGTATAGATTCAATACATTTAGGAAACGAGCAGATTGAAAATCACGTTCGGGTTATTTATGAATCTTTTACAGATGAGGAAATAGCGAATCGTGTAGCTCAAATGATTACTCCAATAGGGTTGAATGCTGAAGTACACGTAATCTATCAGATTATAGAAAATTTACATCAGGCGTGTCCTCACCATTTAGGTGATTGGTACTTTTCGGGTAATTATCCGACACCTGGAGGAAATAAGGTGGTAAATAGAGCTTTCATGAATTGGGTTGAAGGAAAAAATCAACGAGCATATTAACTTCTCACCCGCTATAGCCTCACATCTAAATTAAGGAATGACCTAGAATTAAATTAAGTACCATCCGAACAGCGAATAAGATCACTAATACCCCTGCGACTTTATTTAATTTGGAAATCATATGTGCTTTAATGCGATAGCGTAGCTTATTCGCATAATAAGCTTTGGTTATGTCCAGACTAAATTGTGTGATGAGAATGGAGGCAAAAAGTGGAATAATCTCTTTTAGGTTGAACTGTCCTGTAATAGATATAGCGCCTCCAGCAACACTAATCCAGTAAAGTAGAATCGCCGGATTGAATATGCACATGAAAAAGCCTTTTAGAAAATAGCCTGTATTGTGACGCTTTGAAGACTTATCCTTATGGTTGATTGCTGGTTTTTTGAAGAGGTAATAAATCCCAATAGAAAATAAAATAACGCTTCCAATAATACCAATAGGTAAACGATATTGGCTCTCAAATGCTAGATAAGATGACCCATAGATAACGAGCGTTACAAAAACAATATCACTTAGTAGAACTCCGGCAGCAAATGAAACGCCTGCATGAAATCCTTTTTCGATACTGGTTTTGATCAAAACAAAAAATACAGCTCCTCCTACAATAGAAAGTACTATTCCAAATCCAATACCTGCTATAATTGTTTCAATCATTTGTTCTTTCTGCCCTTTTTATTTCTTTTTTAGCGAATATGCGAATTAATGTTCTAAAATAGATAGGCTTTACTCTATTTGTGTCAAATACATTCAAGGTTTATGAACCCTTGATCATAAACCTTGAATAATTAATTTGGTTCGCGATAGGTTCCTAGCCATAAAAAACAAATTAAATACATGAAAATTTCAGATATGTAATAAATTTCAACTAAGTTCGACCAAATTTTCAAAATAAACTTTCTAAAAGATGAAACAAATTGAGCAAAAAAACTATGGGTCAGCATTGTATACACTGGTCATGGTGTTCTTTTTCTGGGGGTTCTTAGCAGCTTCGAACGGTATTTTTATTCCATTTTGCAAAACCCATTTTCAGCTTACTCAATTTGAGTCTCAGTTGGTTGATTCGGCCTTTTATGGGGCCTACTTTATTGGTTCTTTACTATTGTATTTAATTTCAACGAGTGTTGGTTATGATGTTTTGAATAGGATTGGTTTTAAGAATGGCATTGTCTGCGGTTTAGTTATCTCTGTAATTGGTGCAGCTTGTATGATTCCAGCAGTAAACTCGGGCGAATATATGCTGATCCTAGGTTCATTTTTTGTCATTGCACTGGGTTTTTCTTTACAGCAGACTGCAGCAAATCCATTTGCAATTGCATTAGGAGATCCTGCTACCGGAGCACATCGCTTAAGTTTGGCTGGTGGGGTAAACTCTTTAGGTACGACAGTCGGTCCTATTATTGTGACGCTTGTTTTGTTTGGGACTGTAGTAGCTAGCCAGGAGCAGGTAAATAACGCATCGATCAGCTCGATCAATAGTCTTTATATGATTTTGGGAGGTGTCTTTTTACTCGTGGCTGGGATATTTGCTGCAGCTAACATGCCTTCTGTAACCTCAAGTGAGGGGTATGAAAAATCAGGTAAGGCTACTAAAACGATGCTAATGATTACAGGTGCTATCGTAGCCTTGATTATGGTAGGGAACTTTTTACCTGATTTTGCAGGATTGTATACGAATATCATTTTGTTGACAATTGCAGTCATTAGTGTGGTTGGTATACTGCTTTCGGCTAATAGCTCAGCCCAAAAAAGTAGTATTGGTTGGGGGGCAATGAAATATCCTCAATTGGTTTTGGGCATGATTGCCATTTTTGTATATGTGGGAGTAGAAGTAGGTATACAAAGTAATATGGGTGCCCTGCTTAAAACACCTCAATTTGGAGGACTGGACGAATCGCAGATATCTCATTTTATTTCACTGTATTGGGGAAGTTTGATGATTGGTAGATGGACAAGTGCTGTTACAGTATTCAATGTCAAAAAATCCACAAAAACTATTTTAACAGTAGTAGTTCCATTTATCACGTTTGGGGTCGTATTGGCAGCTAATTGGCTGAGTGGGAATAATGTGAGTGATCTATATATGTATGCTGTTTGTATAGTGATTTTAATTGCAGCTAATTTTTGGGCTCAGGAGAAGCCTGCCAAGCTATTGATGATTTTAGGGATTCTTGGAGTTTTAGCGATGACGATCGGATTGCTATTCACAGGGACAATTGGTTTGTTTGCATTTATAAGTGGAGGGTTAGTTTGTTCTATTATGTGGCCTTGTATTTTCGCTTTATCAATTACTGGCCTAGGAAAATTTACAAGTCAGGGTTCTGCATTTTTGATCATGATGATTTTAGGTGGTGGTATTATTCCTCCTTTACAAGGTGGGTTGGCTGATCTAACAGATATCCATAGCTCATACATCATTCCTGTATTGTGCTTTGCCTATTTGGCTTTCTTTGCGTGGAAAGTAGGCCATATTTTGAAGAAACAAAACCTGCGTTTTGAGAATACCGAGGTAACAGCACACTAATTGGGATATTGAGATTTGTGCGTATAGCGTATTGCGATGTATGAAGCAATACGCTATACGCGTTTTAGGCTTTAACAGTTTCAGTTCTCAAGCATAAATTTTAATACTTAAAAATGGGATATAAAAGTTTAGGGGCATGCGTACTTGATCTCGAAAAGCATGGTCATCTGGTTCGAATTAAAGAAGAAGTTGATCCTTATTTGGAAATGGCGGCTATTCATCTGCGTGTACATGAAAAGGGTGGGCCGGCATTGTTTTTTGAAAATATAAAAGGAAGTAAATTCCCTGCAGTATCTAATTTGTTTGGAACATTGGATCGTTCCAAATTTATTTTTCGAGATACTTTAGATCAAGTTAAAACATTGATCGATCTCAAATCCAACCCAATGGAGGCGTTCAAACAGCCATTTAAATATGCACATGTTGCTATGAATGTTTTGTCAGCTTTGCCGTTAAAAAGTAGGTGGAATGCACCGATTGCATACGGCCGTTGTCAGATTGAGGATATTCCACAAATTGTGAACTGGTCCATGGATGGTGGACCTTTTATTACCATGCCGCAGGTATATACAGAGGATTGTGATAAGCCTGGGATCATGCACGCTAATTTGGGAATGTATCGTATTCAAATGAGTGGGAATGAGTATATCCCAAACGAAGAGATTGGGCTACACTATCAATTACACCGAGGTATTGGGGTGCATCAAACCAAAGCAAATGCAAAAGGCCAGCCTCTTCAAGTAAGCATTTTTGTGGGTGGCCCACCCGCTCATCCGCTGGCAGCGGTAATGCCTTTGCCTGAAGGAATATCAGAAATGACTTTTGCAGGAGCTTTAGCGAGTCGTCGTTTCCGATATTTTTATGATGATCAGGGTTTTTGTATTTCGGCGGATGCTGATTTTGTAATTACAGGCACAGTATATCCACATCAAAATAAACCAGAAGGTCCTTTTGGTGATCATTTAGGCTATTACAGTTTAAAGCACCCTTTCCCATTGATGAAGGTGAACCGGGTATATCATCGTAAAAATGCCATTTGGTCATTTACTGTAGTGGGCCGACCGCCACAAGAGGATACCAGCTTTGGGGCTTTAATACATGAAATTGCAGGTGCCGCTATTCCTCATGAAATACCGGGTTTGCATCAAATACATGCAGTAGATGCAGCTGGTGTTCATCCCTTGTTATTTGCTATCGCAAGTGAACGATATACTCCTTATTTGAAAGAGCGAAAACCTCAGGAGATACTCACCATCGCGAATCATATTTTGGGCAAAGGCCAATTGAGTTTAGCTAAATACTTGTTCATCTGCGCAAAAGAAGATGACCCCTCTCTGGATATTCACAATATCCAGCACTTTATGAAGCATATCTTGGAACGAGTTGACTTAAGTCGTGATTTACACTTTCATACTAAAACAACGATTGACACACTCGATTATAGTGGAACTGATATGAATACGGGCTCTAAAGTAGTCATTGCCGCTGCCGGAGATAAAAAGCGTGAATTGCTCACAGAGCTACCCGCCAAGTTTTCCTTACCTCGACCTTTCGATCAGTTTAAGCTTATTATGCCTGGAATTTTGGCTATTGAGGCGCCCCAATATGAGGATCCGGAACGAACTGAAAAGCAAATTGGTTTATTAAATGAGGTGTTAAAAAGTGCTGACTCACGAGGTCTTCCTTTATTTATCTTGTGTGACGATGCGGCATTTACAGCACAGGATGTGTCTAACTTTGTTTGGGTAAGTTTTACTCGAAGTAATCCATCACATGACATTTATGGTATCAATAGTTTTACAGAAAATAAACATTGGGGATGTAAAGGACCATTGATTATTGATGCGCGAATTAAGCCTCATCATGCCCCACCACTCATTAAAGACGCTGAACTTGAAAAACGAGTAGATCGTTTAGGTCTTCCAGGGGCTTCATTGCATAGAATCATCTAGTAGTCCAGATTTAGAAAACATGCTTCAATTAGGTCCACACTTAGAGGCGTTTGTACTGATTTTAATACCATCCCGTAAAAATGCCTATTTTTGCCACCGATGAAGAAAGTGTCGGCAGCGAATAAATTTTTAGAAAATATCCAGGTGATTGATATCGCCGAAGAAGGTAAAGGAGTAGGAAAATCGGAAGATGTGGTCATATTCATTGATAAAGCCGTTCCCGGTGATATAGTGGATGTAGAACTTACACGGAGAAAAAGAAAATTTTATGAGGCAAAGATTCATCAACTGATCCATCCTTCTGAGTATCGAAAAGATGCTTTTTGCCAGCATTTTGGGATTTGTGGTGGATGCAAATGGCAGCATATGACTTATGAAGCTCAGTTGCAATTCAAACAAAAGAGTGTAACAGATGCACTACAGCGCCTTGCTAAGGTAGATACTTCGTTTATAGAACCGATCTTGCCTTCTAAAGAGTCTACATATTATAGAAATAAACTAGAGTACACATTCTCTGATAGACGCTGGCTTACCGATGAGGATATCAAGCGCACCGAAGCAATGGAAATGAATGCATTAGGCTTTCATATTCCTGGTCGGTTTGATAAGATATTAGATATCGGGCATTGCTACCTCCAAGCCGATCCTTCCAACACGATTCGGAACGAAGTTCGTGACTTTGCTTTAGCGAATGGGATTTCATTTTACAATCTGAAGAGTCATGAAGGAGCATTGCGTAATCTAATCATCCGCACAGCTTCTACCAAGGAGCTGATGGTGGTTCTTGTTTTTGCTTACGCAGCCGCGGAACAGATCAATCGGATGATGCAATTTTTGAAAGATCGATTTCCTGAGATTACTTCCCTTTTATATGTGGTCAATCAGAAAAAAAATGATACCATCTTTGATCAGGAGGTTCACCTGTTTGCAGGTAGAGACCATATTTTTGAGCAAATGAATCATTTGAAGTTTAAGATAGGAGCGAAATCTTTTTACCAAACAAATTCGAATCAAGCGTATGAGCTTTATCAGATAGCAAAGGAGTTTGCAAGTTTTAATGGTGATGAGCTTGTTTATGATTTATATACAGGGGCAGGTACGATCGCTAATTTTATCGCATCTGATGTAAAAGAAGTAATCGGTATTGAATATGTTCCCACGGCTATTGAGGATGCAAAAATCAATTCTACAATCAATGCAATTGATAATACTAAATTTTATGCGGGAGATATGAAAGATATTCTGACAGCAGATTTTGTGTTGGAGCATGGCAGGCCAGATGTCATCATTGCGGATCCACCTCGAGCGGGCATGCATGTTGATGTAGTAAAACGATTGTTAGAAATACAGACAGCAAAAATTGTTTATGTCAGCTGTAATGCAGCCACTCAAGCGCGTGATATTGAGCTTCTGAAAGAAAAATATGAGATCAATAGAATTAAACCAGTGGATATGTTTCCGCATACACAGCATGTGGAGAACGTAGTGCTGTTGGTGTTGAAGAATAGAGAGAATAATATATCATCAGATCAAGTAAAAAATTGTGTTTAGCAGCACATTCACGCAGTACCATGGACCCCAATAAATTGTATCCACAGCAAAATCAACCAAGCGAAAATCAGAAAGAAAGTCCTCTTAAGAGTTTAGAAGCAGATCTTCGGTTTTATAATGACTCTATTAAAGAAGTTGCTATTGAGGTTATGGTTGAGTCTATATCGGCTTATCCCATCTTTGTTGCTCATCAGCATCAGGTTTCTTTAGGAGAACCGATTTTAGATAAAGACGAACTAAATATGAATTGGTCTATTCACGCATCTACATTGGAGGAGTTTGTTGAGCGAGGAATTATTCAACCTAATAAAAAGGAGCTTTTTATTAAAAATTATAAACAAGCACATGATTTTATGTGTCTTTTTGTGATAGTACCTGAGGGGGCTAACTTTGTGTTCTTTCCATACATTTCTCGGTAACCTGTTGAAGGTTGTTTAATTGTCGTTATTTTTTGTATAAAATGGGTTCGCATTTTTATGTGCAAGCCCATTTTACAGATAGCGTAAGAAATAGAAAAAGGTAGTGTATCTAAATGTATGATAGGTAATATTTGGATAAAATATGATCGA
>CALLKE010000107.1 GCA_938008555.1 uncultured Pedobacter sp. | reverse complement strand
TCGAACCTGGTCATAGCAGTATCTGTCACAACCATGAATATAATTTTATTTTTGAGGCTGAATCAGAATCTTTGAAAAGCAATCATAAAATTCCCCAGCTTGAAAAGCATATTGAATTAATCTGGGTGCCCTTGCATCAATTATCTGAAATTGATTTTAGAGCTGAACCCTTGAGAGAACTCGTGCCTCAGTGGTTGAAAACGCCAGCTTCAGATGTTTTTAGGAGCGTGATGATATGACACAACCAACAACCATCATCTATTTAACCGGCAAACCTGGAGTTGGAAAATACACCATCGCTAAGGCATTAGCTGCAAAGTATGGTTTTATCGTGTGCGATAATCAGCTAATCAATAATCCTATTTTTGAGCTATTGCAATATGACGGATATGCCAAGATACCTGATTTTGGTTGGGAAGCGATTGGGAATATTAGAAGATGCGTTTTGACGTTTTTAGCCAAAGAAATCCATAACAGTTATGTTCTGACAAACAACCTATACGAAGATGCCGGCGATAAAGTCTGCTATGCAGAAGTGGTTTATATGGCAGAAGCAAGAGGTTCAATATTTGTGCCTGTCAGGCTTTTGATTGATCAAGATGAACATTTACGACGGGTTGTGGATCCAAAGAGGCGCGATCGATGGAAATCAATTGATCCGCAAGATGTACACGATGAAACCCCACTTCTTTCCATCTCCCATCCTAATTTATTTTCGCTAAATGTTAGCAATTTAAGCCCGGAAGATGCAGCGGAGGCCATTATGAATCATATAAAAATACTAAGCCAGAGATGAATATGAAAACACTTAAACATACAACAGCAAAAGCCTCTTATTACAACACAAGGGCTGAGTGCTATGATGAATTTAATGAAAATAATTCGAAGGCCATCAATGCGCTTTTAGAGAAAATATTAAAAGAGCATCAGGTTGCTACCGTTCTTGATCTTACTTGCGGTACCGGCTCTCAAGTCTTTTGGTTGAAAGACAAAGGCTTTGAAGTTGTGGGCAGCGACATTAGCCGAAGCATGCTCAAAATTGCTAAACAAAAAGCGAAATTAAAGCAGTTGAAAATTAAATTCTTAGAATCGGATTGCCGCACTGTTCATGCAGGGCAGTTCGATGCTGCGATTACAATCTTTAATGCAATTGGTCATTTGACTCGAGAAGACTTTAAACTCACCATCCAAAATATAAATCGTAATTTGAATCCGGGTGGTTTGTATATTTTCGACATATTTAACTTAGATTATCTGAAAGCCGGTAATAACATCACAAAATTAACCGGAGATTGGATGGCTGTCTCTGATGGTCAGAAATTTAGAGAAATTCAATTTAGCACCATCTCTGATGATGGCATCTTAGCATCCTATAGCACCTATGTTTATCAAGATGGGAATGAGAGCCCTACAAAAGTATCAAAAGGCTATGAAAACACCCTGCAGGTTTACGGTAGTGCTGAGTTGCAAGAAATCTTAAAAGAAAATGGGTTTGTTGTATTAGCTCAAACCGACATAAATGGCGAAGCGTTTTCAAAAGAGGGTTCTGAGCGAATATTAACAATTGCCAAGAAGGTGTAATGCTATGACCAAAATAATCCTCTATATTGCAACTTCGCTTGATGGTTTTATCGCAGACATTAATGGCGGCGTTGACTGGCTTCCGCATCCAAAAGATGATGCTGAACTCGAAGCTGTTGGCTATAAAGACCTAATGGAACGCATCGATACAATTTTAATGGGAAGCCGCAGCTACAAACAAATTTTAAGCTTTGGTGATTGGGGTTGGCCGGATAAACAAACTTATGTTTTCACCTCCAAAAAATTTGAAACCGATAAACCCTATATCAGCATTGCACACGATAGCCCACTTGAGTTTATGGCCAAGCTGAAAGACCGTAGGTCAGATAAAGACATCTGGCTCTTAGGCGGTGCAGAACTTGCCAAAAGCTTTGCACAAGAAAGCTTGATTGATGAAACCATTCTTACAATTGTCCCTCAAACTTTAGGAACCGGCATACCGCTGGGTTTAAGTTTTGAAAAGTTTGATTTAACAGCCGAAAAAGCTTTAAAGGATGGCATGATACAAAAAATTTATTTGCGGAAAGAATTATGAATATTCATTTTGAAAAAGTAACAGGAGCTCATTTAGACACCATCTTTAGCTGGTTGCGTCAGCCCCACATTATGGAATTTTGGGACAATACTCAGGCGCACAAAGACGATATTGTCAATTTTGCTGAAGGGCGAAAAACACCATCATCTTATGCTGGCGGCAAGTACGATTACTTCCTTGCATATCTTGAAGATGAACCTTTTGCAATGCTGATGACCATTCAGGAAACGCATAAGGAAGATATAGGCGAAGAAAAACTTAAAAGACTTTCAAAAACAGGTCATACCTACGGCCTCGATTACATGATCGGTAACCCTAAGTTTTTCGGCAAAGGCTATGGATCTCAAACTTTATCTGATTTTATCGATTATTTCCGCAAAATTGTTGACCCCAAAGCAGATGCTTTTTTAATTGATCCCGCGAGTGATAATGTACGCGCAAAGCATGTTTATATGAAGGCGGGCTTCAAACATGTGTGTGATTTCATGATGGAAGGTGATGTAAGTGGCGCAGGAAAACTTCATCATTTACTACTTAAAAAAATTGATCCAAAAATTTCGATTATCAATGCAACCCTGGATGATTATCCCTGCATTCAAAATATGGCGCGTTTCTACGTTTATGATTTATCAAGAGACTGCGGCTCGATCTCATCTGATTGGGCTATTCCGGAAGATGGTCTTTATGAGAGCTTTGACTTTAAAAATTACTTTGAAGAATCATCCAGAAAAGCTTATTTAGTTAAAGTTTATGATGAGATAGCCGGCTTTGTTCTGCTGAATCAAGCGACTGAAGATTCTACAAACAACTGGAACATCGGCGAGTTTTTTATTATCGCTAAATTCCAAGGCGCAGGCATTGCTGCTCGTGTTGCCAAAGAGATATGGAATATGCATCCCGGCAGGTGGGAAGTTTCCGTTATCCCTAATAATAAGTCAGCCTTGAAGTTTTGGGAAAATGCAATCAGTGAATTTACCTCTGGTACTTTTCGTAAGCAAATCAAAGAAGTTACATATGATGAGCATTGCCCTCGAAGAATCATTTTTGAATTTGATACGCAAAATATCATCAATCAAAATACAGTTACCCAGTTTGTTGTGCGCACGTCACAACTTTCTGATATCGATGCCATGGTTCTACTGTCAAAAGCCAAGAGGTTAGCTTATGAGAAATCCCAACCACAATTTTGGCGATATGCTGGAGAAGAAGGTGATAAGGCACAAAGAAGGTGGTTTAAAGAACTGCTGGAGGATAAAAATTATGTGATGTTCACTGCAGAAAGCGATACCAAAGAAATCCTTGGATTTGTGATTGGCAAGTTCATTTCTGCTCCAGGAGTTTATAATCCAGGTGGGCTGACGTTGATGATTGATGATTTTTGCGTTAACTCCGAAAACCTTTGGCAATCTGTTGGGCATGAGTTAATTGAAGAGACCAAGGCTGCAGCCAGGGTTAAAGGTGCCACACAGATCCTTGTGGTATGCGGCGCGCATGACCACCCAAAACGCAAGTTTTTGAACGAACAAAATTTACAGGTAGCATCTGAGTGGTTTGTAGGGGGTATTGTATGATCAAAATTGACCTGTTAAAAAACCATCCCAGCACTATACCAGCACTTGCACACATTTGGCATGAAATCTTAGGCAAAATCTGGGTTCCTGATGTACCCGTTGAACGTGTTATCGCAAGATTTGCAGATCACATGAATGATCACGCTTTGCCAATCACTTTCGTTGCATTAGATGGTGATTTACCGGTTGGCATGTGCTCTTTGCGTGAAAATGATGGTATTCGTCCAGATCTAACGCCTTGGCTTGGTTCACTTGTGGTTGATCCAAAACATCAAAATCAAGGCATTGGCAGGATGCTGATTGATGTGACTGTACTGAAAGCAAAAGAGCTTGGTTTTGAAAAGCTGTACTTGTTTGCTTTTGATCCCACCATACCAGAGTACTACGAACGTCTTGGATGGAGGAAAATCGGTATGGATGAATTTAAATCCTATTCTGTGACGGTGATGGAGGTGGATTTATGATCAAAATCGACCTTCTGAAAAATCATCCAGCTGCTATACCAGCGCTCGCTCAAGTGTGGCATGACGTTTTAGGTAGAATTTGGTTTCCAAAGCTTACAATTCAAGAGATAGAGTCATTGACATATGATGAGCTGGGTCATCCAGATGAAACAACTTCATTCGTTGCGTTGTGTGATGAAATTCCAGTAGGATTTTGCACATTTAAACTTAAGGAAGAGTTTCGTGCCGATTTAGGACCGTGGCTTGCAGATGTGGTCGTTGATCCAAAATATCAAAAACAAGGGATCGGGAAAATGCTAGTTGATGTCGCAGTTAGACAAGCAAAGGAGCTTGGTTTTAAAAAGCTGTACTTGTTTACTTTTGATCCTAGCGTACCTGAATACTACAAGCGCCTTGGATGGAAGAAAATCGGTATGGATGAATTTAAGTCTCACCCAGTAACGGTGATGGAGGTGACATTATGAACGACAAATCGATTATGCCAACCCTTTATCTTGCGCGCAAACTCATAGCAGAGCAATTTCCTGAGTATGCTGATTTACCTATAACGGATGTTGAAAAACAAGGGCATGATAACCGCACCTATAGGCTTGGTGAGCACATGCTTATTCGTATGCCAACAGCCGCAGATTACGCTTTGAAAGTTCCAAAAGAGCAAGAGCTACTGCCGCAATTAGCAAAACGTTTAAGCGTTAGCATTCCGGCTCCGATTAAAATGGGAAAGCCATCCGCAGATTATCCTTATCTATTTTCTATATACAAATGGTTGCCCGGCAAAAGCATCAACCTCCTAACGTTAACCGATCAAGACAAAGAACAACTTGCCTTTGATCTGGCCAAGTTTTTAAAAGAGTTGCAAGCGATTACCGATGTTGAAGGACCTGAGCCTGGTCAGCACAATTGGTGGCGTGGTGATCATGTCAGTGTTTACGATAAAGGAGCGCGAGAACAAATTGTAGAGCTGGCTGAGATTATAGATGTAACCCGAGCATTAGCTTTATGGGACCAGGCTTGTGCTACCAAATGGGATAAAAACCCTGTATGGATTCATGGAGATTTTGCGATCGGCAATATACTGATGGATGGTGGAAAACTATCAGCAGTCATTGACTTTGGTGGCGCTGCCGTTGGTGATCCGGCCTGTGACTTAGTAATTGCCTGGACTTATTTGAACGGCAAAGCACGTAAGATTTTTATCTCTGAGATGAATATGGATGATGATACATGGCTCCGCGCACGCGCCTGGGCACTTTGGAAAGCAACATTCGAACTGTGCCAAATAGCAGATAAAAACAGCTCTGAGGCTGGTTTGCAAAAACGAATTATTGATGAGGTTATGAATGGATAAAACTTTAGATACCTATCTCAGCCTTTGTACAGAGGTTTACGATTTAAGCAAGCCGAATTCACCAGAAGATGCTTATGCTTTTTATCGTGATTATGTCATGAAAGCAAATGGTCCTATTTTAGAGCCGATGTGCGGTACAGGACGATTTTTACTACCATTACTTGAAGAGGGATTTGATGTGTATGGCTTTGACGCAAGTGATCATATGCTCCCAGTGTTGCATACCAAAGCTAAGGCTAAAAATCTAAAACCTATTGTATGGAAAGGTTTTGTTGAAGATTTAAAACGTCCAGAAGAATACAATTTGATTTTTATTCCAAGTGGGTCTTTTTGTTTAATCATCGACCCTGTGCAGGTAGAGAAGTCACTTAAAGCCATTTATGACCACTTAGCTGACAGTGGTATCTTCTTATTTGAAGCAGAAACTTTGCAAGCCGTTCCTAAAGAAGGCATATGGCGTGGCTCGGGATGGCCCAAACCAAATGGCC
>CALLKE010000106.1 GCA_938008555.1 uncultured Pedobacter sp. | reverse complement strand
CTTAACCAAGCTAAATTCTCTTGTGACATTCCTAGCAAACTACCAGTAAAAGCTGCGGGTAACTGCGCTAATTTATGGCATGATGTCGCTATGCTATTATCAGTTGTGATTTGCTTGATAGCGATGGTAATTCTGCTTTTTTGAGTGGTGACGATGATGTTGCTAATCTCATTATTGAATGAGGATCTGACCGAGTTTAATCCTGCTGTTGGAGTGATGGTCATATACAATTATATTGCAGTTATTATGTATAAATTACTTTATATAATCGTTATTTTGACAATTCAATATGTTTTTGAATTTATTAATGATTTCTTATTATTCTCCATTTGCCGTATAAGATCGACTAGAAGTAATTGAAGATCCATCACATCACAATGATTGGCATCGAGTCAGTGTGGTCTAAGGAGCAAGTTGTAAGAGGGTTTGGACAGTCTGAGAAAGTTGTGGATGATCAAAAAATGATGCAACCTATATAATAAATTAAATTTAGGATTGCGTATAAGATATTATAATACAAATAGAAACAAAATGCCAGCATCATACAGCCAAGATTTTCGAAAAAAGTTATTACATATGTAAATAGAGGTGATAGCTGTAATAAAGCGTCGATAAAATTTTAAATATCTACAAATACGGTAAGGAGTTGATATAAAAGATATAGAAGAGAAGGTAATTATCTAGCGAAGAAAGTTGGAGGGAGTAGAAGTAGAGTAACAAGTCAAGAGATTGTGCCCTACGTGGAAGCCAATCCAAATTTACATTATTAGCAATAGGTATACAGTTTAATATGAGCTCTGTGGGTGCATATTATTGGTTAAAAAAACTTTTCCTACGTGGAAGCTAACCGCGAAAAACGAGAAAAATACTAAGAAATCATAAAAGATATACCCGAGCCAAACCTTATATACATTGATGAAAGTGGTATTGATATGGCTATTTGCAAAGATAGAGGATGGAGTAAAAAAGGAGAAAAACTCATAACGCAAATTCGGGATTAGCGCCCAAGCTGTAGGGCAGGTACAATGTTGCCAATACGAATTTTTTTAAGAGAATAGGCGGTGAGAGTTGCGACGAGGTGAATCATGGTATTCAGCACTGATCTGTGGCGAGTATGTACCAATTCCAGGCAGTTTTTTAGGACATTAAATGCACTTTCAATTATTGAACGCTTTTTTTAAAAGTATCTTCTGCACAGCTACTTCGTTGGCGTATAAATGCATGAATTTATTCTTCATTCCCCTTTTTATGCCGGTTATGAACTTCAGACCTATGGAAAAAAGGTCATCAAAGAGACTATGACTGATATAATCCTTGTCGCCAATTAACAGGCCAGAAATATGCTTAGTGAGATTTTTAACAGTTTTGCGGTCATCAGCGTTAGCTTTAGTAAAACAAAAACTCATAATGTGGCTTTTTCTATTAATAATAGCGTGCAATTTAAGACCATAACACCACCCCATTGTACTTTTACCAAGGGCGACAGAGCCTTTGAAAACTTTATTACGTTTCATTCGCTTATTATGACATACTGGTATCATAGTACTATCGATGTATGGAATATTACTATGATTGGCATGTAATTGCGCGAAATATCGCATCATTAACGTTAAATACGGCAATACTCTAGCTTTGACCTCTATAAATCTGTTATACCATAGTATTTTACCAAAATCATCCTTATAAAGTTTTAAATAGTCCTGGTAAAAATACATAAAGTTTTTACATGGCGATCGATAATACAAAAGTATAACTACCATTATCTCCGTCATTGTCATACTACAATATCTCGTCGGACGATGCTTTTCATAACCAATTTCTTTGACTTCGTCTACTTCGTTGGGACTTGTAACTCGCTTTCAAATATTTTAATAAAATCATCGACTAAGCAAATGCAACAGACGTAGTCAAAATAATTCTGTTATATCTTTCTTTGCGTGCCGCTATTGCATTGGGGCATAGTGTTTTTTCATAGAAGTTAAAATCTTTCTATGCCACAGTTTTCAACTGTGGCAAGACTACTTTGCTAATCCCGAATTCGCTTTTATAGTACACTAAATGATAAAAAAATATTTGTGGACGTGGATAATTTGTGGACGTATTTTATGGACTAGCCTACCCCGGGCTTAGTTGTGACCGCTTTTCAGACTATAAATAATCAACACTCCAACAAAGGCTACTATTGAAATCCATATAAATCCAGGGGCAAAAACTAGCATTACCTGGTTTATATCTACGAGGATTCCGCTACTCAATTCCCTACCTTGAAAACCAACAGAGAGCAAAATGGATGAGCAGGCAATACCACTACTTATAGCGACTTGTCGGCAAGCATTAAAAACGCTAGTAACTTGTGCAATTTTTTCTTTAGCGCAATCGATAACGCTTAGGGTCTGAATTGGGGTGCCGCATAAACCGCTAAATATGCCACGGATAAGAAATAACAGACTACCAAAAACTATCGTATCCGGCGCTCTTAGTAGAAGGATACATGGACTCAAGATAGCAACACCTGCAAGACCAATAGCAATTGGCATCTTGGCCCCGTAACGATTAAATAACCTGACTGAATAACGGCTTACCATCATCGCTCCGATAGCCTGCATCCCCATAATCAAACCCGCGGTACTGGCAGGCATTTTGATACCAACTTGCAAATACATGCCAACGAGAAAGATCGCGCCAAAATGGCATATTTGAAAGCATAGTTGTAGCAGGTTGGCTTTAGCAAAATTATCATTTTTGAAGAAGCTTAAGTCGATTAAAGGATGAGTTTGCTTTGTCTCCCATAGTATAAACAACAAGATGCACACTACACCAATAATGATAACAAAAATTACTTCATTTGTGATGCCCTCAGTGCTAATAAGGGATAAAGTATAAAAAATATCTGATAGCATGGTGGAACCTAGTATAAAACCACCAAAATCAAACTTTTTATTGCTGCGATATCCGTCTTCTTTTACTAAAAAGAGCGTCATAATAAATAGCATGAGGCAAATAGGTCCGGAAAATAAAAAGACAACGCGCCACCCAAAACAATCAAGCAAAATCCCACCAAGAAATGGGGCAAGAGCAGGAGCTATAAGAGACGGTAAAAAAGTGAAGCTGGTAATGCTGGCATATTCAGACTTATCGTAAGTTCTATATAGCATAGTCATGCCAAGTGGAATCAACATGCCACTGCCTAAACCTTGGATAAATCTCAATATAATTATGGTTTGTAGTGAACCAGCAAAGGCACACATACTTATACCAAAACCAAACAACGTAATTGCGATTAAATAACTGGTCTTTAAGCCAATTCGATCTCCTATCCAACTACTAATGGGAATGGAAATCGCCAACGCGGTTAAAAAAGAAGTGCTAATAACATTGATGGAGGTAATGGGAACCTCTAATTGTTCAGCAAGTGCCGGTAAGATTACATTGACTATAGTTAGATCCAAGCGATCAAGAAACAGAGCTACAGTGTATATGATTGCTACTATATGCTTGTATTGTAACTTCACTCACCAACCTCAATTCTTTGGTAAAACTCTGGCATCACATATTCTAGCGCCATAATTTCTTCGCTACTGAGAATAGGATTCCAAACATCAACAATCAAGACAATCCTCGTAATATCGCTTTTATTCCAAACCTCATGTTCGAATGAATCATCAAAAACGATGCACTTACCTTGTGGCCATGTTCTGATTTCGTTAGCGACTCTTATCGTTGCTTGAGGCGTTGTTACTATGCCTAAATGCGTTCGAAGTTTGAAATTATGAGGACCGCAGTGTGGTTTGATGTGTATGCCAGGAGTCATGGCGGAAAAATAGGTTCTACCAGCAATATCAACCCCAGCAATCTTTGTCAAAATTCTGGAGGTGTTTGGACATTTACCATGATTATTCGAATCTTTTGCACCGTTTTTATAAAAAAAGAAGGTATTCCATGTGCCATAACCAGCCAAATCATCATTTTCCGGATGTGCGTCCATTAAATCTTCTCTAAAGATCTTCTCCGCTTCTTCTTTTATAACTTCGTAATTATCTTCTAATATCCTTGTCCAGTAATATTGTTTAGGGTCATGCCAGGCAGCCGCGTCTTTATCTTCAATAGACCAAGCTGGAAATTGTATGGGGTCATCATTTGTACGTTCTCCTCTTTTGCCCAGATCCAGCATAGCAAAAACTTTGTGTAGTTTTACCTCATCTATGCCATGAATTATTGCCCATTTTTTTAATTTTATAATTTTATCTTGTGGTGAATCATAATTTTCCATATCAAACCTTATAAACTATAATTAATATTATTATTTTGTAACCATAACTCTAATACCATTACTGACCATAAAAAATTTGCAATATCATTAGAAGGCTCATCAACCTGTTTGCTAATTAGTTTCTCAATCTTATCCAAATTAAATATATTTCTAGACACAAAGGACATAGAATGCAACGTATCGTGCATTATATCAAATAAAACAAAGCCTTTTCGTAGCATTGCTACTATAGGCAATGTAAATGGTTGTTTTGGTCTTGTTAATACAGATTGAGGTAACTTATCCTGAGCGCTTTGATACAGAAGACGCTTTACCGACACTTTATCAACCAGATAATCCATAGGTAATGAATTAGCAAAAGTAGTGACCGTAGGCTGACAGAATGGTACTCTAACTTCTACGGCGCTAGCCATACTTAGATGATCTACCCTGCGCAAAATATAGGAAGGAAATCTTTCATATTGATCAAATCGTAACAAGGATTTTAATCTATTTTCTTCACCATTTGGGTTAAATAAAATTGATTTTTGCGCATTGATCAAAGGTTGAAAATGGTGTGATAGCAGGAAATTTTTATAATCTTCGCTATATGTGTCATTTCTTACTTTTTGAGTTGTAGCACAAATAATATCAAAGTACTGTTCGAGCCATTCAGGCTTATGGTTAAAGGTTGCCTTTTGAAAGCGCTCATAGCCACCGAAAAATTCGTCAGCCCCTTCTCCCGTAATCGTTACTTTAAAGCCTTCCTCATGAATTGCTTTAAACAATGCATAGGTACTTAAAGCATGAGGTGCAGAATTAGGTTGGCCCAGATGTCCTATGGTTTTGGCAAGGATGAGTGGAAACTCACGCTCTGTTATAATAACTTGGTTATATTTTGCGCCGCAGTATTGTGCGACTTCATTAGCAAAGGACTTTTCATCTCCAGGCCAATTGCCTTCATAAGCGATGTTAAAGCAGTTTAGATTATTAACGTATTTAGCAGCCAATGCGGTAATATAGCTTGAGTCAAGACCTCCGCTGGTTATGACGCATACAGGCACATCTGCTTGCACTATTTTTGCTATTTCATGGTCAAATAGACTATCAAACGATTTCGCAGTCTCAATAAAACTAAGTGCCTTATTTTCCTTATTATATGCATCACCAATATTAGAAGTATATTGGTATAAATTAGGTGGCTCTCCTTGCTCTTTGATTAGTACTGCTGCTGGACCGAGAGAGAAAATGTCTCGATAAAATGTTTTGTTATGCCAAATTGCCCTACCTATAAGGTATTCATCTATAGCTTCAGGCCTTAGGTTGCCTGTTATAGGGAAAAGCAAAAGTGCCGGAAGTTCAGAAGAAAAATAAAAATTATCGTTTTTCCTATCCCAATAATAATATACTGATTTTATTGACCACGAATCACTGGCTAATATGAGCCTTTCTTTCTCTCTGGTATCAACGATTGCGATCGCAAACATGCCGTCTAAATATTTTACAAAATCAGGGCCATACAATTCATAAAGAGGTAAAATCACAGCTCCATCGCAATCATCCTCAAAAGTATATCCTTTTTGCATTAGTAAATTTCTTAACTCCTTATAGTTGTATAATTCACCATTGTATACTGCATGTATTTTATTCATGCTAAACGGTTGTATGCCTCCATTTAAACCCTGTATGGCGAGACGATTATTGCCTATAGCCCAGTTCATTTCTTTTTTGCGATATTGACCATCTGGCCCACCATGAATTTGAGCGTTGGCAACATTGCGTAATATTTCTGCTGTTATTTCTTCATTACCTAAATAGCCGTAGATTCTACACATTTTGTTTCTCTTAATTACTTGATTGCTTAGCTTCTGGATAATAACGTTGCACCATTTCAAGGACAATAGCTGCTTGATGTACCATCCTAGCACCATCTTGTACTGAGGTATTATTACCGTGTTCCGAAATAACCGAATTGCCAGTTTTCAAATATACAGGTGCGGCAATCTTAATAATTTCTGGCGCTTCGTAGAATCTTATAAACCCCCCGGATCCTGTTGGATTATCGGTATGGCAGTCCAAGGGTATATCTAATACGGCCCTCAAAGCGCCTATCATTGGTAATGATAGATCTCTTACGGGGTTTATACTATCAGCTCCTAGCTTTTCTAATAATTTTAATGAGGCTGGATTACCATGACCACAGTGGGCAGATACCTTAAATTTGATATTATTTGGTATAACATTCTTGGAACGCATTTCATTTAAAACCCATAACAAGCCTTCATCATAAATCAAAAAATACTTTACTCCTAGCTCTATACCTCTTTTGATATCTTCAATGGCTCTAACAAGTTGTTCTTGACCTCTTAGCCTATAAGCAATAGTTTTGCCCTGAGTAGATGCCGCGGTGGCGCTAGTGTCATATGAAGCTCTTGGACCAGTAGACATAACAAGTTCGCAGTTATAAGTATTACAAAGTTTGATCATATCTTGAATTTCAGCTTTGCTGTGCCTGAACATACCAAGTGTTTCTGTTACTCTATTAATTCTTATACCTATTTTATCGCTTGCTTGCAAAATAGCCTGGAGCACTTCCATTGAATTCACGGTTGGAATTTCTATTTTAAAGTCACTACCATCTTCGAACCTTTTCGACGAGTATGGTAGATTGGCACAGTCATCCCTCGGCAAACCAAGTGCTTCTAATTCATCTCTAGTTCGTGTAAACATTTGTATTTTTGCGTTCCCATAAAGCAGTTTTAGAAATAAACTTAGAATTTATAAATTTATCTGTCAACAGATTGTAATGCTATTTTTAACATGTAAATGCATTTCCTGTCATTAGGTCTATTATCAATAGGTTATAAATCACACATCAACTCTTCTATTTCCGTCGCTAATAATTTTGTTCCTAAAGATCCGTTGATAGAGCTGGGCGCAGTACTGAAATTAGGAATCTATGAAAATACTAAAACAATAATTACGGATTTTTACGGTATTGGCTCCCAAGACGTGGTTATTGCAGAATTCGTATTGTCTACGCTTTGATTTCTCCTTTCTGCTCTTTAGATAACTTCTCCATAGCATATCTCAGCATGGTTTTAGGCATTTGATGTGCGTGGTCACAAAGAAACGATATTAGTCTAGCCTCATCCTTTTTGCCCGCTTCGCGGAGCATCCATCCAACAGCTTTATGAATCAAATCATGGGAATCATTTTGCAATAATTGGGCTATCTTAAACGTCCATTCTAAGTCAGATTTACGGATAAAATACCAAGTTGCAACAATTGCTATTCTGCGTTCCCATAAGTTTTGAGACGCTGCTAATTCTTCAAGAATATCACGATTTCGTTCAAAAAGATGAGCCCCTATAATAAGATGCGCAGAAGAGTCAACCAAATTCCAATTATTGATATGGCGCATATTGGTTCTATAAAATTGATAGATTTCTTCTTTTTGAGCTAGGGCTCCAGCCTTGTATTGAGCAGCTAAAATAATAAGCGCTAATAATCTTTCTTCATTGATTTTTGATTGTATCAAAAGGCCCAAATCTTCCAGGGTTACATATAAAAAACTTTTTGCAATTTTTCGCAAAACGGGCACCGTAACGCCCATAAAACTATCGTGCTCAGCATAACCGCCTTCGATTGTTTTAAAGTAAATCGATACTTTTTCTGGGGTTGAGTCAATAGAGGCGTGTAACGTTTCCCTCAAGTTTTGTATTGCATCAGACATGGCTTGCCTCATGCTCAATCAGCCATTGTTTAGGTGTGATGTCACCACCGTATCCGCCAAGATCAGCATTGCTATTGATGATGCGGTGACATGGAATGACAATAGCGAGTTGATTAGCTCCATTGGCATTTGCAACCGTGCGGTAAGCTGTGGCCTTGCCAATAAGTGCTACCTTTTTTAAGTCTAATTCTAATCTTAGGCTTTCTAAATCTTTGGCAAATTGATCGCTACTTACATATTTAGGGTCGATACCAGCTTCTAAAGAACGCCCGGAACCTCTTTGATCATAAAAAATCACTTCATGATCTTTAGCGAGTTCTAACATTTGAGGCAATAAATAGCCTTGATCCAAACCCGGGCCGCTGTGCACCACGATTATCGGATCTCCCTTACCGAATCTTTGATAAAATAATCTGCCGCTTTCAACTGCAATATATCCTGATCCTTGTGAATATACCTGTTGCTGGCTGTTGATAATATTGTTGTACCCAATCTTGTTGCATCCTGTAATTACAAATAAAACCAGAGTACAAGCAATTAAAACACGTAATTTACGAACGATTCCCATCTAAAGTCCTATATAAAATTTCTTGATGGCTATCTCAAAAGATAGGCTCATAACATATGCAAACATAGCATATTCCTTGTTAGAAGGATAGTGGAAACTGTTGTCTATCCCTTGATATAGCTTATTTTCTCCGTTTCGACAAAATGCACTGCATTTTGGACGCCGTAAGGCGCCCCGAAGGGGTGAGGAATCGGCCTTAGCCGATTTCGAATCAATCCAATTGCTACTCCGGTTTTCGTTCTCTAAAAAGTGCAACCTTAAAAAATAGCAAACCTCTGCAACCCAGGTAAATAGAGGGTTTGAGGACATGCGTACCTTCGACCGGAGTGTTCGCATGTATCGGAGATGGAGAGGGCAAAAATGGAGATTTTGGGGGTAAAATGGTGAAATTGGAGAAAGTGAGGTACGGGTCTAACGCGACACTAAAACGCTGGAAAGCTCACAAATACTGGGGTTTTGAGAGGCTCTGACACTAGCACAAAAAGACGTGAGAAAAGTTCTCTCTAAAAAAGCTGGCGGAGAGAGAGGGATTCGAACCCTCGATACAGTCACCCGTATACCTTCTTAGCAGGAAGGCGCCTTCGACCACTCGGCCATCTCTCCTATTATGTAATAGCA
>CALLKE010000105.1 GCA_938008555.1 uncultured Pedobacter sp. | reverse complement strand
GGCGAGGAGGCCTCCATACGTTTGTTGGAGACAGGCGACACCTGTATGGAGGCTGTACTATTTATGGGAGGGCCCTCTCCGATTTCCGTTCAATCATTAACTCAGTCACGTGTGATGCTAATCCCCGCACGTATTATAAAACAACATGTTCTGGAAGATCCTCGATTTGCACTGAATATAATAAATATTGTGACTCATCACTATAAGAATGCAATACATCAGATTGATGCCATGAATATCAAAGCTCCCCTTCAAAGGGTCGGATACTACTTTCTTGAAAAACATCTGGAAGCTGGGCACGATAGCTTGGAATTCACTCTCCCTTTCCGTAAACAAACTGTTGCAAATTACCTAGGGATTACAGCAGAGACCTTCTCACGAGCATTAAAACAAATGCGCGATTTAGGAATATCTGTCGAGAATGACACTATTCGGATGAAAGACGCTTTTAGTTTGTGTCATTTCTGCGACTCCGATACTGAAGCCCTCTGCGATCGTAAAGATAAAGACAATTGTAAACACTGCATTATGCATTCAAAAGGTTAATTCTCCTAAATGGGGCACACCTGAACACATTCCCCGCATGTGAGATGTAATTTATCTTGTGGTACAAAAACCCAGCAATTCATGTGTAGAAATGGATTCACCATAAACGACTCTTGTCCGTCAAGTACAGTTACTTCTGCCATACCATTTTCAGAAATTCTCATAGAGCCTTTTAATACTAGATGTAGTGGTGCATTCTTCTCAAAATCATGCGTTATACGTGCGCTTATTGGATTCTCGATTTTTTCACCCATCATCATGCAGAGCGAACGGCGGACAAAGAACCTCATACCTACGGCTGTCGCAACGGGGTTTCCAGGCAGACCGAAATAAACCTGGCCTGATGGTAACCTGGCAAGTAGATTGGGCTTTCCAGGTTTTAGTGCAATTTTGTGATATATAATTTCTGCCCCTCCCCTCTCTAGCTCAGTACGAACATAATCAAATACCCCAGCAGACACAGCTCCTGATGAGACAATCAAATCATATGATTTGATCTGTGCCTCCTCTAAGAGGGTGAAGAATTCCTGCTGGTCGTCTTCATCAATCACTACTGAGTCTACTTCAGCTCCAATTGAAGATAGATATGCCTGCGCAAAGTAAGCATTCGAATTATAGATCTGTCCCTCTTGTAACGGGGTATCTAAATCAGTCACAAGCTCTGCGCCGGTCGCAACAAATAAAACGCGCGGACGTGAGGCCACTCTCAGGCGAGAAATGCCAAGTGTTGTAAGTGGCAAGATATGTTGCGCACCTATTTTTGTTCCAGCGGATAGAACTGGTTGCCCTATCTTAAAGTCTTGTCCCTTCCTACGAATATGCGCGCCTGCCTGCGGGCAAGAGAAAAAGGTAACCCCATCCCCTTCAACCATGACATTCTCAATTGGGACAATAGCTTCAGTATCATTAGGGACAACAGCACCAGTCATTATATGCACGCATGTCTGTGGAGCGACAGCATAGTGTCGCTCAGAGGCTGTTGCTGTTATTGTTTGTATCTTTCTTAAAGTAATTGGCTGTTCTTTAGTTGCATGAGATAGATCAGAGACTTTAACGGCAAAGCCATCCATTGCTGAATTATCAAAAGGCTGAATATCAAGTGGGGAAAAAATGTCTTCTGCAAGAGTTCGCCCCACGGAATCCATAACATTTATATGTTCGACAGCCAATTTCTTGTTGCCAACAGCCTTATCAATCTCTTCTAATGCTTTATAAAAACTTATCATATATTGCTTATAGTTTCTCTTCCTGCTTTTCACCTTGATCCAAATCAACTATATTTCCTGTAAATTTACAAGAAATTGACTCAGATCAATACTCTTTTTTACGCGGGAAGTAGCATCCTAGCATGGACACTATACCACTCATTCCTAACAATGTTAGTGCAAAACGCACTGCAAGTCTTAGCGCACTAAGACTTGCAGTGCGAACAACGCCTCTCCCTTTTCTTAATTTTGCCCTATCGCGGATTATTAAGAAAATAACTTATAGAAGGCCTTTGATATTTAAACGTTTACAAGGACACCACCATAAAATTTTCGTTATATCTATCACTAACCTTGGTTTACATCTCGCTCTTCAACCTAACCCTTCCTCTCCCCAACTGAGTGCGCATCGCAAGATCGAATCAATTGCCCATGATGCAAAAATCTCAGGGTCTCTTCTTACGCTCCTCGGTATGGTGGATGGACAGTATGACGGGGACGCTTTGTTTTTCTCGAGAGGTCTACAGGTATCAGGAGATACTGAAGCTATTGTCTGCCTTCGGAATGCACTTGATGATATGGATGGTAGCATCATCGAAGATGCGGCAGCATGTTTCGGACCACTGGGCTCCAATCTATTAGATATAGCAAGACATATAGGAAGAATTCATGGCAAATCTCAAACGACCTGAACTAGTCTGCCCTGCTGGGACGCCTGCCTCTCTAAGGATTGCCGTTGATGCAGGAGCTGATTCCGTTTACTGTGGGTTTCAAAATGCTACTAATGCTCGTAATTTCCCGGGGCTAAATTTTACAACTGCCGAGATGGCGGAATCAAT
>CALLKE010000104.1 GCA_938008555.1 uncultured Pedobacter sp. | reverse complement strand
GCATTGCGACCTTAGCCACCGATGTATCTGGCTGCTGGCATTGCTGAATAAGTTGATGTTTAAATTCAGCCGTGAAGGTTCGACGGGGCTTTTTTAGCGTTGGTGCAGTGTCTATAACTGTCTTTAAATCCATAAATAGGTGTCCACTTAAATTTTAGTGGACACTATCGCGGTATTAATGAGTTAGAAAAAGTGGGGCTCAGCGGACGCTTACTCTCAAGTGAAACTTTACCAATGATAACCTCTTGTAAAGTCTTCATTTTACAGTCAGGTACGATTTCAGTATAGACGCGCCCATTACGTTCGAATATTCCAAATACTGGCTGTTTTAGAGTCCCACGACCACGCTTTAACTTTCCATGAAACCCACGTTGCCTTTTCGCTCCAAAATAGCTTTCATCTACTTCTATTGAACCAACAAACTTAGCTCTTAAATCTGTTTGATGATCATAGATAGTTTCTCTAAAAAGCATGTACCAATAATTAATCGTATTACGATTTAAATTGAGTAATAAGGCTGTTTTGGAAGCAGGAATATCAACACAAAAGCATTGAATAATTTTTTTAATCTTGTAGTGAACCGTACCGGGTTTGTCGGAGAGTCAATATTCTGAGAGACTATCCCGATGACAAAATTAAAATATACCCCTGAAATCAGAGAAAGAGCGGTTCAATTATTGATTGAATCTGAAAAAGATTATCCTTCTACTTGGGCTGCAATCACAGCAATTGCGCCTAAGATTGGTTGTACTCCTGAAACACTTCGTGCCTGGCATCAAAAGCATTTAGATCAGCAAAATCCTATTAAAGTACAACAGATATCTGATCAAGAAAAAATGAAGCAAATGGAACGTGAAATTAAAGAATTAAAGCGTGCCAATGAAATTCTACGTAAAGCAGCCGCTTTTTTCGCCCAGGCGGAGCTCGACCGCCCACACAAATAATGGTGGATTTTATCCATAACAATAAAGATCGATATGGTGTTGAAGCGATTTGTAGAATTTTACCGATTGCAGCTTCAACCTATTACCGGACTTTAGATCTCGCTGACAATCCAGAACATCGAGCGAAACGAGATCTACATGATGAGCATCATGCTGAACAAATTAAACGAATTTGGAAGGAAAGTTCAGGTCGGTATGGTGTACGTAAAGTCTGGCAAAAACTGAAACGTGAAGGCTATATTATTGCGCGCTGTACTGTTGCTCGATTAATGCAAAAGCTAGGTATACAAGGTGTTTGGCGTGGTAAGAACAAAAAAACCACCCGTAGCCGAGATGACCAAAAACGGGCAGATGATTTAGTGAAACGTAATTTTAGAGCTGATCAGCCTAATCACTTGTGGGTTGCTGACTTTACCTATATTCAAACTCATTCAGGCTGGGTCTATACCGCCTTTATTATTGATGTGTTCTCACGAGCAATTGTTGGATGGAAAGTATCTACACGGATGAATACAGATATGGTGCTCGATGCATTAGAGCAAGCATTGCATGATCGAGGCATGCCAAAGAATGTGATTCATCATTCCGACAGAGGTGTGCAATATCTTTCCATTCGCTATACCAATCGTTTAGAAGCAGCAAATTTACGAGCATCAGTCGGTACGACTGGTGATTCATACGATAATGCTTTGGCTGAAACGGTGAATGGCTTATACAAAACAGAGGTGATTGAATATTTAAAAGCAGATTGGCAAGGTTTAGCAGATGTACAACTTGCGACACTAAACTGGGTAGATTGGTTCAATAAAAAGCGTGTACACAGTGCACTGGGTTATGTATCGCCTTTTGAGTTTGAAGCAATGTACTATGATAAGATTAACCCGTTAGGTCAGGTGGCCTAACTTAAATAAAAAGTCTCCGACAAACCCGGTACGGTTCAAAGTGTTGAAATAGCTAATGCCCCGATAATTGTTTTTTTCATAAAAAACTCTATAAAACTTAATAAAATAAGTTTTTGATTTTAACAAATAAATAAATTAAGTAATCTGTTAATTATTTTTTTTCCATTTATATTTTTTGCTTTACTGAATTGCAAAAAAAGTCCGTTGGTGTAATAAAAATCATTGTAGGTTGAAACAAACGAATCGTTTTCCAATTGCAATCCGATTTCAAAATTGGGTTTTTGCTGGCTCCAAAACAGCGTTGGAATCAAAAGAAGGAAAAGGTTTTTGTAACACATTAGTACTCAATCTTACCAAGATAGCGCATCACTTTCAGGATCTTACCTTTCCTCTTTTCGATGTAAGCCGAAGAATTGGAGGCTTTAAACTTTCTTGGATTAGGCAAAATCGCAGCTATTCCGGCAAGATC
>CALLKE010000103.1 GCA_938008555.1 uncultured Pedobacter sp. | reverse complement strand
TATCGACTTGGATTGACCAAGTCACCCGTATAACCTCTATGCTACCTGTTAACAATCATTTTACGATCATCATCGGTCTCGATGTCCATTTTACTACTTTACCACCGTATAATCCATTTCACCCCTACGTCGGAATGGTCCTAGACCCCTCAGCGTACATTCCTTTTATAGGCTCGACGGTGAATATCAATGGCGTTCCTCGAGGCGTATCGGATTCTCCGGGTATCATGATGACGATGGTACACATTCCTTTGTTTAATCCACCGTTTTTGATGACGCCCGTCATTGGTCACGAGTCGATTAATTTCTTTGGAAGTCAGAACGTTTTTGCTGATGGAAGCCGTTTAGCTCCCAAAGGCTATATGGTCATGACTTGTAATGACATAGGCGTACCACTATCCTTAACACCAGGTAAAAAGAAAGCCTGGAAGGTGACTCCTACGTTGTTTTCACCTACTTCGTATTCACTTCCTGTTCTTAGTGGCCCTGCAGTGAATGTGGGTGGACCTTATATCCCTGATTGGGGAGGCATGGCACAAAATGCAGCCGTTCGGATGGGTATCCTGGGCGTGGCCAAAAATATCAACAAAGTGGTTTCCAAAGTGCTTAAAAATGCTGTTGGACCCAATTGGCTGAGTAGGTCGCTGTGCCATACTGGTTTTGAACCAATCAACTTTGTCAATGGTGCGGTGGTGTATGACGGTACCGATTTTACCTTGCCAGGAGCTATTCCTTTCGAATGGAAACGTAGCTGGTATGCTGACTCAGCTTATCAAGGTCAATTGGGACACGGATGCCACTGGCAGTACGACCGCGAAATACAACATTATCCCGAAGACGAAGGCTGGGGCTTGCGCATGGCTGACGGCCGTGTAGCAGCCATTGCCGAATCTGATTTGATCATCGATAAGCCGTTTTACCTTCGTTCCGAAAAGGTGACCATCACGCGCCACTACGAGAGCTTCGAGGTATATCATCATGAAGAAGATCTGTGTTACCACTTTGCCCGGTTCAATGCGAAGTATTATAAACTCACGCGCATTGCTCGTCAGGCTGCACAAATCGAATTCACCTATCAACATGGTGTGCTCGATCATATTACCGATACAGCTGGCCGTAAAATTCTGATAGAAACAGATCGAGCAGGTCGTATTACTGGTGCTACGGTATGTATAGGTCCAATCAGACAAAAGAAAGTCGGCTATCAGTACGATCAACAAGGCAATATGATCGCCATTACCGATGCCCTGGATAAATCGACCACGATCGCATACGATGGCTACCTGATGATCAAAAAGACCGATCGCAATGGTCAAAGTTTCTACTGGGAGTATGATCAGCAAAACCGCTGTGTACACACCTGGGGTGATGGTGGCTGGCAAGAGGGATGGATAGGCTACCTCCCCGAGAAAGGGTATAACCGTATTAGGGATGCGCATGGTGCTATCTCGACCTATTATTACAATGACAAGCAACTGGTTACACGCATTGTAAACCCGCTAGGCGCATCCAAGATTTTTCAGTACACGCCACATGGTGAACTATTTCGTGAGGTTGATGAGGATGGTAATCTGACTGGATATGATTACAATGAGAAGGGCTTCCTGACCGGTATCACCTATCCGGATCAGACGATGCAACAATACCTCTATCATCAGGACGATACCCTGCTGATGAGTATCAGTCCCGGCGGGAAGCAAGAGACCTACTTCTACTATGAGGGCACCCATCAGCTGCGAGAGATCATACATGCCGACGGGCGCAGCACCGAGTATACCTACAATGCACAAGGTTTGCCCCTGACCATCAAAAAAGGGGATAGTCTGCTCGAGTTGGGGTATGATGTTCATCACAACCTGGTAGAACTAAACGGCAATGGCAAGCAGGTACGTTGGAATTACAACTGGCTAGGTGAGGTAACCATCGTTTGGGATCATGCAGATACCAGCACGAGCTATAAATACGACAAGCTCGGGCGAGTGGTGTATATAGGTAAACCCGGTTGCGGTGCCGAAGTGTTCCAATACAATGCGTATGATGATATCAAATCAATAAAGCGTCATGGATATACCAGCCATGGTCGGGATACTACCACCTTTGATTATACGCCTTTGGGTAGTTTGGAGTGCCGTACTCAGGGCGGTCATCGTGTGCATTTTGCTTATGACCGGATGGAACGTCTCAGCCGAGTGACAAATGAGCACAATGAAGAATATACCTTCACGCGCGACATGGCCGGTCATATTATCACCGAAAAGGGTTTTGATGGCATCACCAAGCATTACCAGCGCAGCAATGCGGGCCGGGTCACCAATATGAAGGGTCCAGGTGGGATGGACACGAAATATCGCTACAATAGCAAAGGCCAACTCAATTATATTGACTATGGCGACGGCACTTGGGAAAGTTATAGCTATAATAAAGAAGGCCAGCTCGTCGGTGCCCACA
>CALLKE010000102.1 GCA_938008555.1 uncultured Pedobacter sp. | reverse complement strand
CGTATACCGTGTAGCCCTTCGCCAATAGCAATTGAGCCAGGTAAGCGCCATCCTGCCCAGTAATCCCGGTAATTATAGATTTTTTCATATTAATAACACCATCAAATTAAAAGCGCGACCAAGCTTACGGCCTCACAAACAACCCACAAACAAAAATGTAAATAAAACGATTCCGTCACAACTCAATTTTCGCCTCGCCCCCAGGCAAAACTAACTTTACTCAACGAAAACAAAAGACTTCTAGGATCAGGCGGAATAACAATAGGCGTAGAACTAGAAACAATACCAATTTTATTCAATCCAGGAGCGAGCACCATCGAACCCCTGTAATCAACAATGCCAGAATCCTTACTTAGCGAAACCCTGCCATACACGACCCCGCTCTCGCCTTTAAGCTCTAAAACCACATCGGTCAAAGCAGAAAAACTTAATGCAACACTTACAGCCCTATCCGAACCAAATGGATTCAAAACAGTGATCTCAGCACTTCCCTTTGACCAAACATGCCCTCCCAAGGCATCTATTTCCCAATCATAAAAACCATTTCCAAATCCGAAAACGGGCCCTGAACTTTCCAGCGGGGCATATTTTTTTCCGTCAAAAGAAATAATCTCCGTTCCAGAATACGGCAAGAAAACACTGGGCTTCGTGGCACCCGGCCAAGGACTAAGCATCATCACCTCCAGCCCATCCTTACCAAATTTACATACCTCCCGCGTACCATTTCCAGCGAGGGCGCACGCATAGAAATCCTTCTTCTTGCCGGAAGCATCCTGATAATTTGCAGCTACAGACAAACACTCACTAACCCAGGTACATCCGGAAAAAGCTTCAAAGACACCGCCATTATGCGACGAAACCAAAACAAATCTTTCAAATCTATCTTTATTCAAAACCCGTGAAAAATCCTGCACCAACTGCTGTTGAGCAAAACCGCCCCGGGCATATTGATCATGCTGCGCGGAAGTTGATAAATAACCGACGACCACCAAGACAGAGCATACGCCCGAAAAAATATATTCGGAAAATCGACTTTCAAAAGCAGCCCACCTAACAATCGCCACAAATGAAACCGACGCACCGATACTGGCAAATAAAAAAACTCGCCAACTACTATCTTTCCAAACCGAAAAAGCAAAAACAGAATACGAACCAATTGCAAGAAAAAAAGCAATCAAAGATATTCTAATGTATTTACTTCTATGGCTTTTTTCTGACTTGGAAGAATTGGAAAAGAACAGAATCGCCACCGAAACACAAAAAACAAAAATTACGACAACAAGCAAAAATTTTGAAACATCGAGCCGCGACCACCAGACATCACTAAACTCCAGCCATCCTTTTAAAAAAAGCCGACGACACGCACGAAAAATAGCTCCAACCAATTCCACAACGGAACTAAAACTCAAATAACTATCTTTCTTCTCCAAAATACCGGACTGATAACCCACCCCCCAAAAAGACAAGAAGACAAGCCTGAAGAACTGCAACACTGGGACAACCAGCCACGCCAAAGCAATCCATCTTGAATTAACGCCAACTGACTTACCATACCAAAAAATTACCGCCGAAAAAAAAGCCATCAAAAGAACTTGGCTATCATAAATACTCAAGGCAAAAATCTGAAAAACGACGAAACAAAAAACATTTATATATTTAAACTTACCCTCTGCAGCCAAAACTGCGAAGTATGCAGAAAGCAATGTAAACAAAACAGAAAAATGGAGAGGAAGAACACGCAATGTATACCGACCCACATCGGCCGGATAAACAACATACAATAGAGCAGCAAAAAAGGCTAAAAGCCTGTCCTTGGAAATCCGCTCCACAACGAGATACAAAAGAAAAGCAGAAAGTGCTATTGAGACGAGCTGAACCAAATTAATCCCAAAAAAGCTTCCCGGCGAAATGTAATAGCCAATCACATAAGGAATGCTTAAAAGCGGCCTGGAGTCCCCATAAACTGAAAGCGCGGCCCGCAAACCATGAAACTTTGCTGAAAAAAGCGCAAGCCACTCCTCATACGTAGGCGGTATATTCAATCCATGAGGAAGCCAATAGAAAGAAATCAAAAAAAACAGGCTCAAGCACAAGACCACCAAACGCTGCTTAAGAGCTCTCTCAACCAAAGTAGTTTCCATAAAAACCAAGCCAATCTAAAACAATCGTTGAAAGCCACACACCAAAGTTCAGCCCTAAACTCGCCATGTTTCATTACCGAATAGGCTGACTTTCAAAGCACCTAGAGAATTTTATTTACACGACGAACAGCCTACAAAATATCCTAAGCCACAACACCATTCGGAAACTTTAGCGCAAGCCTTCCAGACTCCACAAAATCAGAAAATTACGGAGCCACATATAAAAACAGTTAATTGCAAATACCTACCCCACTAATCACCAAAATTAATTCTCTCCAGCTCAATAACATGAGGCAAATTCCTAACCTGTGTATGTATTGCGCCAATGTACTCTCCGAGCAATCCAGCAAAAAGCATCTGAACCG
>CALLKE010000101.1 GCA_938008555.1 uncultured Pedobacter sp. | reverse complement strand
GCGCAACTTCACCACAAGTACCTTGCCGTTGGGCAGGTCGTGTACATCGGTGCGAGTACGCTTGTCGTAGAGGATCTTTGGTGCGTTCATTGGGTTACTCCTTCGATTTTGTTCCACACGAAACCTTTTTAGGTTGTTACACAATCATCCGGGTAACGCAAATGGAGAATTCAGCGGGCGCATGCAAATGCGCATAGCTTGCAGAATCATTTCCCCTAGTGCGATCAGTTCGCAGCGTAACCAGATGTCGAAGCGCTCCCGCGATTGTAGCATACTCGAAAGCCTCGCCATTATCACATAGCAAAGCCTGCAAATACCCGTTTTTGTCATAGTATCGTCCATGCAATTCTACGCCTACGACATTACCCGAAGCATCCTGTAGAACGTCGATAAATACGCGCGGTTGAATGCTACTCTTTTTGTTGCCAGTTTTCAGTGCCATTGTTTAACCTTGATGATTGACCGTAGATCTATTGTGTCAGTTTCCGATTAGCTTGTCAACAATTATTTTTAGGTTGTTGATTCTAATTCTGTCTGTCCGAATGAAACGAAAAAACAGCATTGAAAACATATGCAATTGGAGCATATACAAGTAACAAGCAAAGCATAATCCAGATTAAGCATAAGACCGAGGCGAGATCACCAGATTTTTTCTTAGGGTTTACTCGCATCGGTTTTGCCCCTAATAATATTGATAACTTTGCGTTTACTTACCCCATGCGCAGGAAAGCCGACAATAACGCGCCTATTAATATTGTAGCATAGTTCGCATGATTGACAGGTGACATTATCCCGATACGTCGCGGGACAGGTCACTACCTTATTACCTGCTGGGGTATAGCTAACCTTTGGAGCGTCAATTTCTTGCAATACTGCAACGGGCGCAATGCCGTATTTAATGGCCTCGTCAGCTTCGGAGTATGTTTCACGTGAAACATTGATCGTGAAACCGCGAGCGTTAGCTAATGCAATCGCTTTGCGATTTCCTGCGACATTGAGCGGGTAATGCGTATATGTAAACCCGCGTTTGCCTTTGTTCGCATTGATCAATTCCCGCAATGCTTGCGGGTTGATTGTATTGCTTTGTCCCGGCAGGTCGCCAGCTACGTTATGCCTCCACAATTGCAACTTCGGAAGTGCAGCAACCTTATCGCAAAATTCCTGCCATTCTACGCCGTGCGATTCTGCCTTGCGCCATGCGTAATGCACAGGCCCAGAGTCAGCATAGCATCCGTTCTTTTTAAGCGAGCATGCATCGGGGCATGACTCCGGCGTAGTATAGCTAACGGGGATTGGCCCTGTTTTTTTGTTCGCGCTTACCCGTACTAGATTAACTTTAACCAAAATTTAACCCATTCGCTTTCTCGATTGCTCGAATTTGTTGCAGTTTGTCAAAACACATTTGGTCATTTGTTGATTCAGCGGTCAACAGACAACAATCCGCTTTTGTCTCGCTTAATGAAACATACTCTGTCAGGTATACATTTTCACGAAATGGAATCATAGCTTAATCCTTCATTTTGTAAGCTGCAATCATAACACATTTTTGGCTCGGCAAATAGTTATCACAGATAACGCCGTCAACTACTGCGAAAACGTGGCCGCGGATAGCGATAATCCATCGTCCGTTTATTGCTTCGGGTTGCCGTAGCCATTGCCCTAGCGTAACCCGTTGCGCGTACCGTTTCGCTTTGCTATCGTCAACCCGCGCCGCTACCCATACACAACTGCGCACGCCATTAAAAGTGCAGACTTGTTTAGCCGTTGTAATCAACCAACTATTATACTTTTCAAAGTCTACGCCACCACTGCTACTAGCAGGATAGCCGAACCACCGCCGCGATAACTCCAGATTATCCCTATATGGCGTCTGAAAGCAATTTGTAAGCGCCTGAATTGCGCAGTCGCCGGGATTGTGCGAGCCTACGCCCTTAATGTGTAGCATATTATCCCCGCGTTGCGTTGATTGCTTCGATGCTGATGCATTTGCCATTAGTTTTGCGATGTTCCCAATGTCGGCGAGACAAGGCGACAAATTCCGGTATTGTGGCGAGATATTCTGTCGCGTCATCAATGCTAAATCCGTTTTTATGCATCCATCGCGCAGCCGCGTATCGCCCGATGCGTTTAATCAATCGTTGCCCAATATTGTACGATACGCGAGAAAAAAACACTGTTTTCATTTACTTGGCCTTGGTTTTCAGTAGCTCAATTGCTACCATGACTAAATCATATCTGAACTAAAAACCTTTGTCTATAACCCGTAGGTTATACGGGCTATAAGCCTAGACTATTTACTGCCGTAAATCTTGGCAAATGCGCGCAACGGCTTGTTAGCGCGAGCATCGTCCCGCTCAAACTTTGCATAGCGCTGCCAGCGGATTACTACAGTTCCGGTCAGGGTAACTCCGAGAAACTGTCCACGCTGGCCGAATTCGTTTTTGACCCACTGTCCGGCCTTCGGGGCATTTGATTCTGTCAGATTTTCCAATGTGACGAACTTTGTCGCAGTGTATCGCATTTGTTTGTCTCCGATATTGTTAAAGGGCAATTTCGCCCCGTTTGCAGTCTATCATAAAACTGCAAACAGAGAAAACTATTTTGTCATTTGCCGTAGTTCTGCCTTGATGCGCCGGGCTGCTTCGCCGCGCCACGTACCCGCATTTGCCAAAAAGTATAGCACGATTGTTTTGCCGTTATCCGCGCCGTATGAGTCTGTCACCGATGCCATGCTTCGCATTGCGTCAAGATATGGACGAGCCGCATAGTTTGCATTGGGCCATTCTTTGCGAATTTCTTGGGCGATCTCTGACAAACTGCGAGGATACGGGGTGAAGTGTTGGCCAATCATAATCGCTTACTCCTCAAAATTTCGTTTAGCTTGCCGCTGATCTGCGCGATATTGTTGACGCGCTTTTTCGTTCGCTTTCCGTGCAAGTTTAGATTGTACTTTATCTGTATCTCTAAACTTCAATTTGTTTTTGCTCACGTTTTACCCTTTGTTTATATGGTCAGAATCAACCATTGAGAGAATCATAGCGCATTGTGTCATAACGTGCGCATTATATGTGTCATGAGCGCAAATTATGACATATCGGCTTTATTGGCATACTTCATGCTACGTGAGCGCGTTATTGTGTACAGGCAAGCCCCAAGCATAAAGCATGCCAAAGCAATTTCCGTGTCACTCGAATACCCACATTGACAGCAGGGTTAAATACCCTTGTTGACGGCGTGGGTATTGCCCACGGCCCTGTTTATCGAAACTGACCTGCACAAGCTATCTAGACTTTTAACAAAATTTTATCTTAGAACCTATCTAGGCTTTTAACAAAAATTACAAGCCCTTAGAAACTAGCCAAGCATCAAGAGCGTATTTCTTGACATCATGCCATGCAGTTAGTCTAGGAACTCCAGCAAGATGACCGTTCACTCTTGTATCTGCATTATTATTAAACCAATCCTCAAACTCTTTAGTATAAATTTCTTTGATGCATTTTTGTACAATATTACCATCAAACCCTATAAGCCAGTGGTCTGCGCAACGTACATTAAGCTTTTCAAGGTCGTCTATATAAAACTGTGTATTTTCTTGCCATCTTTGGAGAACAGTCATAGCAATAAGCCGAAATTCACTTTCGGAAAGTGCAGGAAGATACAGAACCTTGCTTAACCGTTTCATACAATTCCTTTCGTGCAATTGTAAGCTTTATTCCACTTACCAAATTTTACATGAATATAGTACGAGCAAGAAAAATAATCCGTCATAACATCAGAATCGTTCCAATGATGTTTGTACACAATCCGTTTGATTTCTTTCAAATACTCTTGTTCTTTCCCGGTGTACTTGTCTTCATCATGATAATGATTGAAACTAGCACCCTTGAGTTCTTGCCAGTCTTTTACATAGATACTCTGCCCATTATATTTGTAATTACGGGCTTCATAGTAACTCTTGATTTGACTCAGGAAATCTAACGGGCCAGCACTAATCGTGATGGTTAGGCTTGATGTCCCTTTACCACTGGCTGTAGCTTTCATGCCGTACTTCTTATTCAAAACTTTCAGTTCTGCTCGGACATCATCAATAACTGTCTGATCAACATATGCCATTACTATTTCTCCTGATTAGTTTCTATGATTTGTATTATACACAATTACAGAACAATTACATATATTCGAGAACGAGCTTAATATTGCTCCAATATGTAGCACTCGCTGCGCAGGTTGCTTTTGAGTCACGAACCCTATCAATGCAGTCTTTTGCTTCTTTCAATCCGCAACCTGTCCAAGTCCTAAATTCTTTGATTGCGGGAACTGGGTGTTTGTTTCGGAGAAATGTAGCGACCCGCATCGCGTATGGGATGTCAGTAGCAATAGTTGTTGACGATGTTACTGCATTGTCTTGAGTATTCCCCGGAAATTTTTCAGATTTTTTCTGGAAATCTCCAAGAAATTTCAGGAAAATTTCAGGATTTTCAACGGCAATTTTCTGACCGATTTCAATGAAAGCCGTATTTTGCTCGTCTTTCGGAGTAGCCAAAACCCAAGTCAAAATTTTAGCTGCTGGTGTTTGATTTTCAGGCCATTTGAGTGTTTTGAGCATTTTGTTTCTCCTTGAACCGATTCGATATAGATATTATACAACAGTGTTAACATCTCTCCAATTACTCTCAAATTGCCCCGTGCGTTTCTCAGCCTTCCCAGAGACAACAACCATGCCTTTCCATCATCTCAGAGAAAACTGCCCTAATTTAATTTCCAAAATCAGGGCAGAAAGTACTTGCAATATTCGAATTATGTAAATTATACAGTTACTTCAAAGCTACTGCAAATTTCTAGAAGTTTTTCAGTTTGCTTCTCAATCATCTGCTGTTTAGCAGCATCAGCATCATAAGCAGCATTAGCAGCATTAGCAGCATAAGCAGCAGCAGCAGCAGCATAAGTAGCAGCAGCATAAGTAGCATTAGCATAAGTAGCATTAGCAGCATTAGCAGCATTAGCAGCATTAGCAGCATAAGCAGCAGCAGCAGCAGCAGCAGCATTAGCAGCAGCAGCATAAGTAGCATCAGCATAAGTAGCATCAGCATAAGTAGCATTAGCAGCAGCATCAGCAGCATCAGCAGCATCAGCAGCAGCATCAGCAGCATCAGCAGCAGCCATTTTAACTTCTTCTAGAACAGCAGAACAAGCTAGATATTTTTCAGCTACATCAAGAGAATTAATACTCCTTTGATCTTTCATCAGATGCTGTACTTGGCGCGCACACCAGACAGCAAAGAGTTTGATTTCCTTGTCATAACCGTCAACTGCTCGCAGAGCCCAAAGAGCATCATCAATCCCATTGCTTTTGAGAATAGTACTAATACTCAGTGGTTCATCATCAGCTTCTGTTTTGTTTAGGTATGTCAGAATCTTCTTCCAACCTGACACACAAGGATGATGAGAACGAATTTTGTTTAGGGTTGTTTGCATGCTGTTACTCCTTGGTTATCACTGGATTACAAGAATTATACCGTAACTTCAAAACCTTTCGAACTTTCGATCTTAAAGATTTTAGCTGCGCGGCCACGGGTGTGTGCTTCTTTTGCGGCTACACCGATTTCCTGCACCAGACCGTGCCGATGAAAGATACTCAGGGTAACTTGGTCGATCATTCGGCCATTGACTTTTACGCCTTTGTCAACCAGTTCCTTAGCAGTGCCGGTGAATGAAGATGAAGTGAAAAAGGGAAGATTCATATTTAAGACTCCTATATTTAGACTTGGTTAGTTCGACTTGCTGTTTGCTTTGTCGATGTATTAATTATAGATCATTTTTGCTTTTTCTGCCAATTTTTTCTAGAGCATTTATCAGGTCTGCGTGTACGTGCTTTTTAAATTGCATTGTTGTCTCCATTTCTTAGATCAGGTTAAACTCTTTTGCTTTATCTTCAAGTTCAAGATAGAAATTATAGTACCGAATTGTTCTTTTGATATCTTTTTCCGTAACACTTTTGATGCGGGTGATATCGGAATTGTCTTTCAAATCCTGCATCTTTACCAAAATTGCATCAGAATTTTTCATTACCTTTTCTTTGTATTGTTCGTAACTCTCCCCTTCAACCTTAGTCAAAGATACGATTCCTTCGATAACACGATTAGAAAAGCCATCATACTCCAAGACTTCTGCTGTTACTTTAGTGTCTTCGATCAGATCATGCCCTAGAGCAATACAGCAGAGTTCTTCATCAGAACTTCTCAGTCCTTGCATAACCCGAAGACAATGAAGAAAATACGGCTGACCACCTTTATCTTTGTGATTTTCATGAAACGTAGCCGCAATACTAAGCATTTTACCAAGCATAGTTATCTCCTGATTTACTCTATTCCTTGATTGTGTTATAATGGTGGGGATTGCGGGACTCGAACCCGCATGCCTTACGGCGTCGAATTTTAAATTCGATGTGGATACCAATTTCACCAAACCCCCTACAGAAAGGATTATATGTCAACTTACACTAGATGGACAATTGTCACTCTTACACTCCTACACTCCTACTTGGAGACGTAGAAAAACGAGTAAAGAACCTTAATTATACTCTTGATTGCACTTTACAATAGTTTCTTTAATAATTTTTTCACTAATCCATTTTTCAATTACTGACACAGGTACTTTTGAGAAAATTCCTGTAGCAAATTCAGTGATATTGAAAACACCGGGGAAATAGCGACAGCCTAAAGCTGGCGCTTTATTATGGCACGCCGAGAGGGATTCGAACCCCCAACCTACGGGATAGAAGCCCGCTGCTCTAGTCCATTGAGCTATCGGCGTATTTGAAAATTATAGCAGTGTCACTTTGATTTTTTAATTACTTCGCAGCAGATCGAAAAATGCTTTGTAATTTGTTTACGAGTTTCAGCTACTACATCGTCAAGAATCTGGCCTATATAGTTGGAAAGTGCTTTACCCCCCCTTTCCTTCATTGGCGATAATGACCGCAAAATATTTTTCAGAGTCATTGGGTTTGTTGTCAATTTTAGCAATTACGGCAGTAAAATAGCAAGATTTAACAATATCACCAACATCCAAAAGGGGATTGTCTGGATGTTTATCCGACATAACACATCGGTATTCTAAATTATTAGACCACGCAGGCCAATCAAAAGAACAGCCCACCCACACCGTCGGCACGTCGCCAAGCCTGCTTTCCCATTTCCACCAACCTTTTTCATACTCGCCAGATTGTACTTGACGATTAAATTCATTCAAAAGTTCTTTATGCTTAAATTCCATATTTGTCTCCTGTTTAGACTCGTTTATACTTCTACTTTTACTTTGTTGTCTACAAACAATTCTACACCAATTTTCTGAAACTCCAAATAGTCTCCAAGAGTGTACGAGTATTCTACTCCTTTTTTGATCAGGGAATAGTCTGCATCATAAGGAACCCCAAGAAGTTGGCACTGTTTTTTGCAATTTTCGTGCAGTCTCAAGAGTGCCTTAGCACCTTCTTTTGACAGAATCCCGGTAACGATTGTATTTTCATTACAAACAAATTCAAATTTTGTATTTTCTTGCTTTTCTTGCGACTCGGCACCAATCCTGCGCCACGCAAGAATAGACCAGTGGTTTTTGTTTTCACCATCAGCGGTTCCCCAATTCCACCTAGTCAAAGAACGTGGAGAAATGACTACACCATCATCAAAATATAATTCAAAATTACTCTCGTCAGCACAGGAGACTTCTGGTTGCTTTCCAGTATTGAGAGTCCATGAAGAATCAAATTCATGCACTTCACGATAAAACATATCATAATCAGCATCTAAGTCAAATGCTGAATAATGATGCCCACTGGCGACCATTGTTTGCGTATTCCCAATTTTTATTTGGATATTTCGGTCAGTTTTAACAAAATCTTTTACAGGTTTCCACGAGCCATAGGCATATTGCTTATTCATATTGCTTTCCTTTATGTTTTTGTTTCTGACGTTTGTCTTGATGAGGAATTGTACTACGTTTTGTTTTCCAGAAAGGATTTCTAGGAACTAAAGAGGGAATCCTTAATTTTTTGAATTTCTTCTTGGGTGCATTCGTAAGCATTTCCAATCTCCTGACCATAAGTATATGACTCTGTAGTGATGTAGTTCATTGTCATTGGGTTAATCATGTAATATTTCCCCTGTACAGAAACAAGCATTGCATGCCAGCAATGCTTTCCTTGATTGAACATAACAAACTTGCTTTTACCAGCAACGGCACTGACCCTACGCAATTTTTCATAGTTTGGGTGTTTTTCTGTCATTTCACAACAATACATTGTAGAGATAAACAAAGGAAAAGCGGCTACTATAGGCGCATACTCATCAGCAAAATCACTATAATATTCCCACTGCCAGTATTCGTTCTGGTATTCATCGCCTTTCACCTGACGATAAAATTCCTGCTTCATTTCTTCTGTTGTACCTGACAAGGTTTTTCCGTTATTTTCTACTTTCATTATTTTCCCCTATGCTGCAACAGGTGCGCTTTCTTTATTCAGTTCGTTTTGGTGTTTAATTATCAGTTCAGCGAAATTATACAGTGCTTTTCGATGCCAAGGATAAGCTTTTTGATTAGGAAGGCAATCGGTGTTAAATAAAAGCCCTGCTTCTTCTGCGAGTGCAATGCAAAGTTTTTGATCAAGCATAAGTAGTCCCTTTCAATGCATTATACACCTTCACTCAGGGCAACTTGATAGGCAAACATCAGCCAAAGATAGCGCGCACCTTGGACTTGTTCATCAGTATCCCCTACATCTGCAAATTGCCCGTATTGGGCAGGTTGTACCCCAAATTCTTCCAAATACGCTAGTGCCTTACTCTTTTCAGGGTTTACGCTTACAGAATCCCATTGATCGTGTCCATTTTCTGCTTCGGCAACAGCGCAACAAGACTCCAGCCAGAGACTACCCCTGTCATCTTCTTCAGGAGAGCAAAGATATTTATTAGCAGCGTCCCAAAGGATATCAGAAATTTTACGATCAGTTTTCATACAGTTCTCCTAAAAGTTGATCTATGTATTGTACTTGAGCCGAGTTATTTTTTGCAATTTTTGCATCTTCAATGAAACGGTCGTATTCTGTTTTAAGCGACCGTGCATACTCCGCTAGTTGATTTCTAGCTTCAACCATGTCAGAGATAATCTTTAAAAGTTTATTTCTTTCGGCTGCAATTCCGTCTACGCGTTCCTTGACTAACATACCATATCTGTTTGGTTTATAAGCATATCGGCAATATTCCTCGAAAGCATAGACAGCTTTATTGAAAACTTCTGCTTCAAGGTCAAATGGGAGTTCATATTGAAATTGATCTTGCACATCTACCTCCGAAAATCAGTAATACTACGAGTTTAGCATAGTTTTGCAAAGAATAATGCCAGCCCAATCGCTCAGAAAGTGCTCATCGGCTTCATTAATATCAGTTCCAAAAGCCTCTTTAAATGCTGCTCCTACAGCACTTTCGAAATCTTCAGCCTTCTCTCCAGTCAAGGAGGCAATTTCTTCTTGAAGCTGACGAATTTTGTCAATTTCTTCTTTCGTTGGAAATAAAAGTTTCATACGAGATTACTCCTGTTTTGAAAAGTATTGGAAGCAGATATTTACTTGTGCAAAATAAGTAAAGCGCTGATGATCCAACACCAATGGATCGTCTAAATAGATTTTTAGATACGATTTCTCAAGCTCCTTCCAAAACCCCTCATCATGATTTTTAGCGTCAGCAAAATCACAGAAGTCGGTGAGTTCTTTTTTAGTCAAAAATTTCATTATTGATTTCCTTTCACAAGACAAGTTTTGGTCAATGATGCAATAACAAATGCATCGAGTTGATATTGGCTGACATCTTTCAATGTTACACCAAGAGCTTCTTCAAGCGCTTTATCGAAGTCAGAAATTAGAGATGATTCGGCAGGGTTTGCAACATAATTGAGAATTTCTTTGATCAGATCAAGAGCACCTAATTGAACCTGTTTGAATTCTTCTTTCGCAACGAAGTTGATTTGTTTCGAGTTAGTCATAATATTCTCCTTTGAGTAGTTGCTGATCACAGAGAGGAATGAATTATAGGGCTTTTTGCACTGCTTTCGAAGTTTTATCTACAAGAAAATTTGTTACGGGTATTGACAAGGTACGTTATAATTCTCTACTTATACAGGTAGGAACAAAGGAAACCAGTTCCCGTGTGTTGCAATTCACGACTAATCCTGACTTACGCTGAGAGTATAACACAGATTGTACTCTTACCAAGAAAGTAGAAGGGGCGTTATTCGGCTGAGAAATCCCTGTATAACGTCGGAATCTTGGTATACTGGGAACTTGTAGGGATGCCTACTGCTCTTGAGGAAACTTCAGGGAGAAACCTAAGTAATAGGCCGGTAGCTTAATAGAGCTTATGCTCTAGAAGGCTCATTACGCCTGTTGCTTAGGGAGAATTATTTAATAGTATTTATAGAGGTAATTATTTATGTATAAAGTCGATTATTCTGGAGATGATCAAGTTCTTTCTTTTAAGACCAAGAAGGAAGCAGTAGAATTTATGCACAGTAAGAACTTGTGGTATTTCGAAGGGTATGCATCCCAAGAACAAGCATGGTCTGTATCTGGAATATGTGTCTGCTCTCTTGGAGAATATGCTCGTCCTGAATATGTACTTCGTAGGTACAAAGACGGATGGGGTATTAAAAAGCGTTATTTTTACTATTATAGTACTTTATTTGCACCAAAGAACCGAAGGGCTGTACAATTAGATTTTGAAGTAATGAAATAGGAGAAAAGCATGGAAAATCCAGTTCTTTATCGTGTAATGCAGGCTTATGCTGATGGCTGTGGGGTGACAGTCTCTGATGACTATTCCGGGCGTTTTATGTATGGTAAAACTTGTGTGGCAGTTAAAGGAGGTTCTGTAGAGATTCAATGCCTTTTCAAAGCTGTTTTATTGGATTATCATCAGTCTTGGATCGAAGCAGAAAACCAACGCATGATTGGCAATGATGCCACCGCTCCCGATATCCTATATGAAGAATTGCTTGATCTTCTTCTTCTTGCAAACTACAAAACTGATTCAATGGGGCGGGGTATTGTGGTATATTGGCCTGAATGGCAACATACGGAGGTAACAGATGAGCAATGAATCATTTAGTGATTGGTTAAAAGAGCATTACCCTTGCGCTGCGCCGGTGAAGGAGTAACGCCATGAAGATGACAGACGAGCACTACCAGAAACTTGACGCTGCGATCAAACGACTGGCGGCAAAGCACGAAGACTGGCCGGCCGCATTGCGCAACACACTGGCTAACTACCAGCGCAATCCGAAGATTCAGGACGCAGACAAAGCGTTGCGCTGGAAGGTGCTGCATGTCGCACTGTCAGAGGATGAAGGAAGCGCACTGTGGTCGGCTTTGTATGCCTACCTCAACGATAGCCACATCGACACAGCGCTGCGCTCGCTGGCTGAAGACAACAACTTCCCACTTGCAAAGGACAATCCACCATGACCAACGAACCAATCATCATCACGCCAGATTTCGTCTGGCCCGAGCCTGACGCTAACGGCAACCGCACACTCGCAAACGGCGCACGCATCAAGCAGGACGCAGTCATCGGGATGGACGCAGTCATCGGGCAAGGAAGCAAATGGATATACTTGTCACGATGCTTACAAAAGCATGGCTAACAAGAGTTCACCAAGAAAAATGCTTCATTGGCTTCGTAAGACTGTAAAATATCTAGAAGCAAAACAAACCAAGGAAGGAGAACACTTTGTATAAAATCAAACCCGGTAGATACTATCTTGGTGATCCTTGTTACGCAGAACTAAAAAATCACAGTTGGGCAGATGTACTCGATAATAGTAACTTCCTTGAATCTGCATGTATTTTCGAGGATGGAACAATTGTTGCTTTTAAGACTAGGTATGGCGACGGAACATATTTCGGAACTACGGGGTTTGGATACTCAGTAGATGCTGGTCTAATTGGACTTGTCCCATATGACATGGTTTCTGACAAAGGACATGAAAAAATTCGTCGATATGATTTGATGAAGATTTTTGATATTCAGACTGAAAAATCTTTCAGTGAAAATAATGGATTAATCGAACTATCTAGTCTAGAATGTATTGATACAAACGGCGATCAAGATGAAGATGAATATAACTACTTTGATGATGATGAATAGGAGATACAGAAAAATGAAACTCAAAACTCAACCAACTATTTTTACGATTCTGCAACGGGACAAATCTGCTAATGCAGAGTTGTTGGATTTTCTTAGAACTGAACGAGACAACCTCATTGCAAAAGAGGGTTACAACGCTTGGAAAGAGCAGCTAGATCGAGCAGAAGCAGAGCAAAAAGTCATTAAAAAATTGCTGCAACAACCACACAATAGCGATGTTACAATCACTGGTAAAAAGAAAACCAATGATCGTGCTGTTGCAGCCGAGTTTAATGCCTCTGAATTGCAACGTATGCAGACGGCTATTCGTTATACTCTGCGTGAAATGCATAGTGCAATTAATGTAGCGAAGAGTAAACTGAAATCCGAAAAAGTATACATTTTTACTCGTAAAGAATACTTCAGCATTAAGGAAGGCTTGACTAATCTTGCTAAGACGCAAACTAAGATTAAACGAGCACTGGGATGAAAACGATTATCGCGGGTAGTCGAGGTATTACGGACTATCATGTTCTTCTTGAAGCATACACAGAGTGTCCGTTTAGTATTACTTCGGTTGTTTCTGGATGTGCCAGAGGAGTTGATGCGTTAGGAGAAAAATTTGCGAATGATAATTCTCTTCCTCTAGAAAAATATCCGGCTGACTGGGATACTTACGGTAAACGTGCAGGGTACATTCGTAATACAGAAATGGCAGATAACGCTGAGGCATTGCTTGCTATTTGGGATGGGGAGAGTCGAGGGACGAAACACATGATCGACATCGCTCGTGAAAAAGGTCTTAAAGTATTTGTGTATATGGTCGTATAATGCTTAAACATTCTCCAGAAATCCTTATGCAAATTGCTGAACTCTACGCACAGGAAAGTAGAGCAACAAGAGCAAAAGTAGGTGCAGTCCTTGTAACTTCTACAGGTGTTCTTATTCCGGGATATAATGGCACTCCCTCAGGATGGGACAATGTGTGTGAGGTCGATAATAAAACCTTGCCATATGTCCTGCATGCAGAAATGAACTGTATCTTAAAATGCGCAGAAGAAGGAGTATCGACAAGGGGATGTACAATCTATGTTACGCACTCTCCTTGCTGGCACTGTGCAGCTTGTTTGTCACAATGCGGAGTGAAGGCAGTAAGGTACAAGCAAAAATATGGGGATGCGGTAGAATCGGACTATAATTTTCATATGCGAGATATTAAATGCCAGTAACTGTCAGTAAAGTCAGAAAGAAGAAATAAATGCATGAGTATGGAATTATTGTACAATCAGTATTGTTTGTAATTTGGAGCAACTTGAACACAATCCACTGGATTTCCTACTACCTTGACAGCCTTAATTAAGGAAAAATAATGAAAATTCTACTACTAGTTCGAGGGGTATCTGGAGCAGGTAAGTCTTCTTTTGTTAAGACAATATCTAAGATGCATTTTGCATCGCCTTCATACTTGCACTATGAAGCAGGTATGTATTTCTACGATTCTCTTGGTAGATATAATTTTGATCATACTAAACTACACAAGGCGCATGCATGGTGCCAGCAAAAAACACTCGAAGCACTTGAAGATAATCGCTGTGTTGTTGTCTCTAACACAAGTACGACAGAAGCAGAAGTTAAGACATATCAAGATATTGCTAAAAAAGCTTGTGCAGAGTTTGTTAGCATTATTGTTGAAAACAGACATAATGGAGTCTCTGTGCATAATGTTCCAGAACAAACTATTGAACAGCAAAAACGAAGGTTTTCAATTGCATTATAAAGGATAAAAGAAATGATTAATACAAAATTTAAAATTGGGGATGAAATCACCCTACCAGAAGCACTCAAGTATCAGGTTAAAGAAATCCTGCGGGTGCTTTCTATTGAGAAATTTCAAGATGGATGGGGATATGTCACTGTGCATTACAAAATTTCTGAGTCTGGTGAACGTACAGATGTTCTAGGAATTGTCCGAATTATGCATGAAAACGAAGACAAGTTTGTCCTATACTCGTTTCTCGAAGAACAAGAAAAGACTGAAGTTCAAGAATGATCCAGCTTTGAGAGAACTATAAGGAGGTTACTTGAAAAATTCAACTATCAAAGTAACTTTGATAATTATTTTTGCAATTGCATGTTACGTTCTTACTATGCATGCACTGCTCCCGATTAAAGAAGTTCATACAAGTGTACCTGATGTTTCAATGCATGCGTTTTTTCAACAAGAAAAATACTGCATTAAAGAAGCTTTGTGGTATGAAGCAAGAAGTGAACATGAACTTGGTATCAGGGCTGTAGCAGCGGTTATTGAAAATAGAAAGAATACTCCCGGATTCCCAAAATCCTACTGTAGCGTAATTTGGCAATACAAACAATTTTCTTATAGAAATCATCTAAAGCATGGCATGATTATGCCAATTGGTGAAGATAAACGAATAGAGAGGATTGCTGATGAGATGATTCGTGGTTATTTTTTCTCACCAATCAGAGAAAACGTGCTATATTACTGTACTACTAAGGTAAAGCCTTATTGGATCAAAGACGTTAAAAAAGTATTAGTCATAGATGGGCATCAATTTTTTGAAAGGAAATAATTATGAAACAGTATCATAAAGTTTACAATCTTGATCGTAAAGAGTTTATTCATCCACATCGGATTAATTGCGGTTTAAAATTAGTAGAGCAAATGCTGATATCGGCAATGACTAACAGTGAAGGAGTGTGCGAGTGAATGACGCCATGTTTTCAAGCAAAACGGACTTGTGGGCAACGCCACAGAGTTTTTTTGATGATTTGGATAGTGAATTTGGTTTTGAACTGGACGTGTGCGCGCTTCCGTCTAATGCGAAATGTGAACGCTATTTCACGCCAGCCGATGACGGTTTATCGCAAACATGGAGTGGCGTTTGTTGGATGAACCCGCCATATGGGAAAGAAATAGGTCTATGGATGCGTAAGGCATACTTATCTTCGCGTCAGGGAGCGACCGTTGTTTGCCTTGTGCCTGCGCGCACGGACACGCGCTGGTGGCATGACTACGCCATGAGGGGGCAAATTCGATTCATCAAGGGCCGCTTAAAGTTTGGCGATGCTAAAGCCAACGCTCCGTTCCCGAGCGCTGTTGTCATCTTCCAGCCGGGAGTGACTGCGAATCAAATGGCGGCATATTTGAGCTAAAGATTCGGAACAGAACTGATGTAGGTGCTGGTCAGGATACCGGCAAGTGGCTAAATTAATTTAAATTAAGGAGAAAATATGGCAGGATTTATTGAAACAGCCGTAGTAACGGCAACAATGGCTATCAGCGGGAGTCAACAAGTATTTGATTTTGGTGATGCACCCGGCAGTCAAGTAGGAGATACGGTTGTTGCAATCGTACAGGTGCATAATGTACGAAGCGTACCTACTCCAGCAGGATGGTTCAAGATTGCAGAAGTAACAAACCCTAATGGTCCAAAGGTTTATGCCTTTGCTAAACAAAAAGTGTCCAGTACCGAACGATTTGTAATTCGAGCAAACCAGACATCACGTAAGCCTGATCGTAATTCAGGAGCTTATCTGGTTACACTGACTCCTCCTGTTGGGTTGTCCCCGTTTGCTTTCAGTTATGACGTGTTCTATGGAACCGAATCGTTTGCTGATATGGAATCTTTCAAATCGCCTGTATTGATTTACCAAGGTGCATCTGATGCATCAACTAAATTCGTATGGGCTTCATTTGATAATACTGCAGTTTATAATGCCACAGGCCCGGAAGGATACGTTGTAGATGGAACTGGGGTTTCTATGCCGGTTTATTCTCCTCCTAGTGCAGTCAATCCTACTGTATTGAATTTTAACGTAGATCGTAGCGTAGGGCCGGGGCCGGGTACTGCACACGATGTACAATATGCAGGTATTGTACTGAAGTTCTTTAGTAATTAATATAGGCTTCCCCTATAGCTGCAGTATTTGTTGTGAGACGATACAAGATTGAAGATATAATTAAAGGAGCAGAGCAAATGCTGACAGAGGAACAGATCATTGCAATTAAGAAAGAGGCAATTGCAGACGATCCCGGTAAACCGTGGGGAGATTCAATTGCCTTCGCACGTTTAATCGAATCTGTCATTCGAGCAGAATATGAATATGTACCTAATAAAACAATTGTAAAATAACAAAGGAATAAAATGAAAAGATGGTTCAGTAGTGATTTACATTTTTTTCATAAAAATATAATCTCATATACAAATCGTCCTGAAATGAACCCTGACGAGCACGATGAATGGCTTATTGATATTTGGAATAGCACTGTAAAACCTAAAGATGATGTTTGGCATCTTGGGGATTTTGCTCTTGTTAGAAATGGAAAAACTGCCGACTCTCTCCTGAATAAGTTGAATGGTAGAAAATTTTTAATTCTAGGGAATCATGACAATAACTCAAAATTTGAGCTAAAGATTCGGAACAGAACTGATGTAGGTGCTGTTAAGAATTATGAAGAAATTAAGATTGCTGGTAAAAAAGTAGTACTATGTCACTATCCAATTGCATGCTGGAATCGACAACATCATGGATCGTGGCACTTGCATGGGCATTCACATGGCAACTACAATATTCCTGAAGGAAAAATTCTTGATGTAGGGCTAGATAGCGCCTATAATATCTACGGTAAGCACTGCTTCTTTGACGAAGCAATGATCGAAGAATATATGAAAACAAGGAGTTTACATGCACCAGACGGACATACCGTTAGAGCAAAAGAGCAGTAGAGACGAAGAAAGCGAAGAAAGCGTAGATGTTGATAAGTTGGAAATTCCTGTTGTACGATCAAGTAAGGGAGGAATTTTACGTTCATTCAATAAATTGGCAAAAGAGCTTCATGAAGTTTCTCCGGTATATCATGTATACGAATATGAAGATTTTCTCAAAATCTATTCAATTGCTGTAAAACGTATGCTTGATAAAGGTATGCGGTTTTCTGTAGAAGGTATTGGGTATTTCGAAGCACAACAATTAAATGACAAATTATCTGGATTAGATGGTAAGATACACAAAGGAAACAAAAGACCAGCTTTTAGGTTTTACAAGTCATTTAAAACTAGGTGTAAAATTCTCTGGAACAGAAGCAAACCAAAAATTCACATTCCATCGGCACGAAAATTCAAAAACAGGAGTCAAGATGAAAAAAGTCAATAAAACTAATATGGTTCGTTTAGCTATTACGAATAAGAAATTTTTCTTATTTAAGGCAATTGAGCCTTATATTAAAGGAGAATTCCTTGTAGAGTCTATTGGTGTAAAAGGGATCGCGTATATAACGAAGGTTGGAGCTTACGGAATTGTTATAAGTAGCGACTATGGCTGTAATCTTTCACGGAGCTACACTGGTCAATCTTTTGTACTAGATCTGCCGGAATACCTTTTGAACGAAAAAGGTATTGCTGCTTCACAAGATTTTGAAGATAAAGTTTCTCGAAGCGAAATCTTTACGAGAATTGATCATAACGGACGAGTAAAGTTTTATGGAATTTAAGTACTTTTCAGTATTTTGGATGTCTCCAAAAATCTTTTCCAAGGCAGGAATCTACATTCGTATTGGGAAAGGAAATAAATACATTTTCAGAATTATCCCTATATGAAAAAGAAAAATTCAGAAGCTTCGAAAAAGAGAGTAAAATCCTCTCCTGAAATTGACTATGATCGTTTTTACTTTACATCCGACGAGGACGTAAAAGAAGTAGTTAATCAGTTATCTCATTCTATTGGGGGGTATAAGTATGAAAGTACAGATGGGTATTGATGTAGACTACATCTATTGTTCCAAGTTGCCTATGAAGCACCGTCATCAGTATTTTGATGATGAACCAAAAGCACCGAAGCAAAAAAGAGAAAAACGCAAAGAGCAAAAGGATGCTTGGAGACAACAGCGCGAAGCTAAGAGACAGGAGTTAGAAAATGAGTGAAGGTTATTCTATCGCTAATACAGACAAGATCACGGCTGAATATCTTAGAAGTATTGGACCTGACAAGTAAAAAGTTGCTCAGGCCGAGTTTAACCGTATTGCGCCAGCACTAGAAGCAAGCGCGAGAGGACTTAAAGAATCAAGATTTGAAGTAGTGATACCTAGCTTTATCTATTACGAATTTACGAAGATTCTGAAAGAGCGTGGGTTTATAAATATTTGCTCAAAAGATAATGATGTACTTAGAACAAGAGTATTAGTTAGATTTGAATGGTAATAGAAGTAATGAAGTTAGCGGAGGCAATTATGCAAGATATAGATGCTCTTATTAAACAAGAGAAAGAATCCCGCCAAGCAATTTTCGATTATTTCGGCTATGTTGAAGACTGGTGTATATTTCCTTTCGCTGATTACCGAGACATGGTTTGGCAAATCGAAGGATCAGAAACACGCGGAAGTGTAATAAGTTCTTCTTCACTTGAAGAATTCGAAAATGGTGACACCTATTCAGATGAAATTTGTACTCAACGCTTTCTTCCAAAATGGGTATATCGAGGAAAAGACTATACAATGATCCTAATTGATATTCATACAGATGGGAACAGGTTTTTAGCAATTTACGATAACAAAAAGGAAATTAAATCAAATGAATCAAATGAAACCGATGAAGCCAATGCTTGCTAGAGACTGGATTGAATCTAAGGTAAAATTCCCATGCATTATTCAACCAAAGATTGATGGTGTACGGGCACTTTGTATTGATGGCAAGCTTGTCGGTAGAAGCCTAAAACCTTTTGCTAATAAATATGTAACGCATTTGCTTTCGCGTCCTGAATTTAATGGATTTGATGGAGAAATTACTGTAGGAACTCCTGATAATCGTACTAGTGAAACACTGTGTAGGGACACTACATCAGCGTTAAATCGAATTGATGGTGAGCCAATCGTTACTTGGACAATTTTTGATACACAGAGCAATAAAAAATACTCTGATAGAATGAAAGATATATTGATTAATCAAGTTGGAACTCAGGCGTATATTCGAGTTATTGGCGGAAGTCATGTTCGAAATATGCAAGAATTGTTGGCTTATGAAAGTCAATGCCTTGATATGGGATATGAAGGAGTAATTCTTCGTGATCCTGATGGTCTTTATAAAGAAGGCCGTAGTGACAGCAAAATGCAATGCTGGAGAATCAAACGATTTATTGAAGAAGAGATTCTTGTAACCTCTATTCTTGAAGGTTCAAAGAATAACAACGAAAAGAAAGTCAATGAACTTGGGCGTACTGAGCGTAGTTCACATCAAGAAAATATGCAGCCTAATGGAGAAGTTGGTACAATTATTGGTACACTATTGAAAGATGTTGTTCACCCGGTCACTGGAAATATTCTTTTCAAGGAAGGACTAGAAGTACAAGTCTCGCCCGGAGAAATGACACAAGATGAATGTAAATTCTACTGGAGTAACCAAGATCAGATTATTGGCAAAGTTATCAAATTTAAGACATTCCCCCAAGGAGTCAAGGATAAACCAAGATTCCCTACATTTGTATGTTTCAGGGATAAGTCTGAAGTCGTTAAATAGGAGATAGTATGGAACAAATTAGAAAACTGCTAAAAGAAATTGAAGACAGTGTTTCAATAATCAAAGATAATGCTTTAATAATCGAAGATAATGCTTTAATAATCGAAGATAATGCTTTAATAATCGAAGCCCTAATCGAAGACCTCATTTCTGATGCAAGGCAAGAAGGATACGGTGTTGGGTATGATCACTGGATATGATGCTGGATATGACAATGGTTACGAATCGGTTATTGTTTTTGGTGTTGGTAGCTACACAATGAACTACAATACCCGTGACAGTCTTGGTATCGCTGTGAAGGCAACGTATCAAGAGGTTAATGGCGTCGGTTATGAGTTATTCAAAGCACCAAAAACCGACTCAGGTATGAAAAATTCTGCAAAAGGTCTTCTTCGTGTAGAATTTGAGGATGGTAATTTTGTTCTGTATGAACAACAGACTAAGGAGCAAGAAGAACAAGGATGTTTGAAAACTGTCTTTGAAGATGGTAAACTTCTTGTAGATGAATCATTTGATACGATTCGTAATCGTTTATGGAATAATTAAGGAGTATATAATGCAACCAGTAGCATATGTAAAACCAGATCGTGCAATGGCGACTATTCGCTTAGTTGATGATATTCTGCCGATTGAAGGAGCAGATGCCATTGAAGTTGCAGTAGTTGGAGGGTGGAAGGTAGTAGTCAAGAAAGGTGAATTCGTAAAGAATTCTATGGCAATTTATTTTGAGATTGATTCATTCATCCCTAGTACAGTCGCTCCTTTCTTGACTAAGCCGGGGCACTTACCTAAAGAATTTAACGGAATTCAGGGTGAAAGACTCAAGACAATCAAACTCCGTGGTCAAATTAGCCAAGGACTATTGCTTCCTGTAAATAGAAGTTCAGATGATGTTCCATACATCAGCACAGAACCTTCACATATCTTTGTACCTGTTACGATTGGCGATGATGTCTCTGAGGTATTGCGAATTCAGAAATGGGAGAAACCAGAGGAATTTCGTGCAACTAACGCAAAAGGCAACTTTCCGTATTTCCTGCGTAAAACTGATCAAGAACGTGTACAAAATCTTTCAAGAGAATTTGAAAGTGACTTCCAAAAAGGTGAATGGGAAATTACTGAAAAACTTGATGGATCGAGTATGACTGTGTATGTCAATGGAGATACAGCAGGTGTTTGTAGTCGTAATCTTGAATTAAAGAATGAAGGTGGTGCTTTTTGGGACACTGCTAATCGGCTGAACATTATTGAGAATATGCGAAAAGCATTTCCAACTTCTAATTACGCAGTACAAGGAGAGTTGTGCGGCCCAGGTATTCAAGGGAATAAGTACAAATTTGACAATTTCAGATTTTTCGTGTATGATGTGTTCGATATTGATGCACAGGAGTATGTTTCTACCTATGACGCCCGTTGGATTGCCCATGCTTGTAATTTAGAGTATGTTCCTGTTATCAAAACATGGGCTAATGTTTGTGCTACAATGCAAGAGCAAATTGAATTTGCTGATGGGATTAGTGCATTAGCTAATATCCCGCGTGAAGGACTTGTTTACAAAAGTGAATTTGGACAAGAGAGCTTTAAGGTAATTTCAAACAAGTGGTTATTGAAAAATGAATAAAGGAGTTGTAATGAAAAAAACTAGAAGTATTGACTGAAAGTGTTCTAAAAGAAATGGATACTTTTATGGATAATTACAAAGGTACTCAAGAACAGTCTGATTTTGTGCGCCTTGTTTTAGAAGACTATAACAAGAATACAAATGGGCGGTTTAATGGAGAAACATTTTCACATGAAGGAGTGCATTTGCTACTTGCTGCGATGTACGCTTTTACTTGTCAAAAGAAAGATAATTAGAAATAGTATGAGCACAAGACTTTCAACTTACAATAAAAAGATTGGCAATGCAGGAAAAGCATGGATTCCATTGCCAAACACTGATAAAATCTTTAAGCTATTCTATGGGGTAGTTCAACCATCAACTAACGGAGCCAATAAGGAGCAAAACAATGAATAAATCTTTTAAACTAACTAATCAAGATATTGCAGCAATTCTGACTAGAGCAAAAAATTATATTAAGCGTCATGGATGGGTTCAGGAGGATTATGGGTATAAATCTTCAGGGCCAGTTTGTATGATTGGTGCTTGTAATGCTGTTACAACAAAGCGAAAGCCCGGAGACGATCTTTCAACAGATACTTCTGAAACAAAAGAAATCCGACAATTTTTGAAAAAAGAATTTAAAATTAATTCAGTCGAAGGTTGGAATGACGACAAAGTAAAAAGCCGTAAAGAAGTCTTTAACCTAATTGATCGCGCTGTTGTAAAACTTACAAAATAAGGAGACATATGGCCGTATTTATTCGGCATGAAAGTTGTGAAAAATGTGGAAGTTCTGATGCCAAGGCCGTTTATGACGACGGTTCTTGGCATTGTTTTTCTTGCAGAGCAACAAAAGCTTCTGATGAGTATCTAGAAGAAGTTCAAGAACAGAAAAAATCTGTGGTAAAATCGTCGGTTTCAAAAATCGAGTACAGGGAGATGCAATTGGCAGGTAAAGAGTTAATTACAGAAAATGAAATCGAAGTCGTTGTGGAGAATACTTCTGTTCAAGGGAAAAAGTTTAGAGGGATTAAGGATGAAACATATCAGAAATATGGAGTACGACATCAATTCTCAGAATCTACTGGACAAGTAGAGGAGCAATTTTACCCTATTACAAAAAATAGTGAACCAGCAGGATACAAGGTACGTGTAGTCCCCAAAACATTCTATAGTATTGGAGCTACAGGAAAAGAATGCGACCTATTCGGTCAACGAAATTTCAAGCACGGTGGAAAGAATATTCTACTAAGTGAAGGTGAATTAGATTGCATGTCTGCTTACCAAATGCTTAGAGACTATTATGAAGGTCGTGGTATGCATTATGATGTGCCCTGTGTATCGGCTACTACTGGAGCAACCAGTTATGCTCAAATTGCTGCACAATATAAATTCTTTGATATGTTTGACAGTATTTACGTCTGTTTAGACAATGATAAAGCTGGTGAAGCTGCACTGGAAGATACGATTAAAGCTTTGCCCAAGGGTAAGGTTAAAATCATTCGTATGCAACTCAAAGACCCAAATGAGTACTTGACTCAAGGGAGGCAAAAAGAATTCATTAGTGCTTATTTTGAGGCCAAGACATACGTTCCTGATGGTATCGTAGGTAGTGGAGCACTCTATGACAAGATGCTGGAGTATGCTTTGGTAGAGAGAGTCCCTTTGCCCCCGTTTATGAAGAAATTGGATAATATGTTGGGCGGGGTTGAACTAGGAAGTATCGGTATTTTTGCAGCAGCTACAGGTGCAGGAAAAACTTCCGTTGTAAATGAACTTTTATATTTTTGGTTATTTAATTCGCCACATAAAATTGGTGTAGTGTCGCTAGAACTTACTTGTGCTCAATATGGTCAGGTTTTGCTTTCTCGGCATATTCAACAACGTATCTCATCTATTAGAGACAATGAAGAAAAGAATGCATTTCTTAGAAGAGATGTAATTAAATCTAAAGCTATGGAATTGTTTTATGACACTGAAGGAAATGACCGTTTTATGGTTATTGATGAACGAGACGGACAACTGAGTATTCTTCAAGATAAGATTGAAGAACTTGTCATTTCTTGTGGATGTAAGATTATTATTCTTGATCCTGTTTCAGATTTAATGGACGGGCTTTCTAATGATGAGCAAGCACTATTTAATAAGTGGACAAAGAGTATGATTAAAAATTATAATATTACTTTTATTCATATTGCGCATATCCGTAAATCTGGCAATAATAAGGATGCAGCAAGTACTGGGGCATTCATCCCGGAGGAAGCAATTATGGGGAGCAGTACTCTTATGAAAGGAGCTTCTTGGATTGTGATGATGCAGCGAGATAAGTACAATGCTGATGATATCATTCGTAACACTACAATTCTAACACTGTCTAAGAATCGCTCTCAAGGCGAAACTGGACCAGCAGGAGAAATTTATTATGATGGGGCTACGCACACGCTTCATGATAAAGAAACTTACTTCATTGAGAAGCAACCACAAAATGTATAATTTAAAAATAAAGGATTACAAATGCAAGGATATGTCTATGACATCGAAGCCGACAACCTCTACATCTATAGTTCAAAAATTTGGATTTTACATGCAATCTCTCTGGACGGTACTAGGGAATTTACCTTATTTCCTTTCAGAGAGTCGAAAGAAGATGCAAAAAGGAAGTTTCTAGACTGGCATAATTCATTTGGCCCTGACGCAATTGTAAGTTCTTTTAATGGTGTAGGGTACGACCACTGGATGCTTTGGAAGTACCTAGATATCCCCTTCCATATTGGAAAAGGAGGGAAAGATTGGCTCGATAGAGAAATTTCAGTAAAAATTATTGACTTGCTTCTTCTATCTCAGATGATTGATCCTGATCGTCCTTCGCATTCGCTTGCCTCTTATGGTGAACAATTCGGTGATCCTAAGATTGAGTTTGATGCTTTTCATCAATATTCTGATGAAATGCTGACGTATTGTAAGCAGGACGTTAAACTGACACTGAAAGTATTTAACTACTTAGTTAATAAGTTACAGTTGATGTACCGTTCTGTTTACAAAGAAGAGTATGATGAGGACAATCCTCCTTATCAAGCAGGACTACGGGCTTTACACAAAGATTATTATTTGTATGCTGCTCAAGAAATTACAGGCATCAAATTTAATCAAGATAAGGCTCGTAAATTGCTTGAGGACTGCGCGGCAGAAATGAAAGCCCTTGAAGATGAAGTACTTCCTCAGTTGCCTCCGCGTAAGCTTAAAGAGGGTGAAAAGAAGCACTATTCATTACCAGCGAAACCGTTTAAGAAAGACGGTAGTTTGTCTTCGACAATGGAGAAATGGTTAACAAAGCATTCTGCAGTATTCAATGCAGAAGAAAATACTGTAAATTGCTATGGTAGAGATTGGCCTGTTGTTAGTAATTTTCTTATGGATATTAAACTTCCGATGGAAGTCAAAGATGGGGATGATATTAAACAATGGCTAATGGGTAAAGGATGGTCTCCAACTTTTTGGAATTTCAAACGTGATCCAGAGACAGGTAAACCCATGCGTGGTCCAGATGGAGAAGTTATTACAACTTCTCCTAAGATACAGGAAGCAGGGAAGATTTGTCCTAATCTTCTTGAAATTGACGGCGAATTACCTAAAAAGATTGTAAAGTTTTTGTCACTAAGGAACCGAGCTTCAGTTGTTACAGGCTGGCTTGAAAATCCACGTCTAGCAATTGATGGTAAAATTGGTGCAAGTATTACAGGGTATACACCTACATTCCGAGTAAAGCATAATGTAATTGTGAACCTTCCGAAAGCTTCTCCTGAAGTTGTAAAAGGGTTCGAAATGCGTGATCTTTTTGAAGCTGATGAAGGACGAGCCTATGTTTCAGCAGATGCGGCTGCACTAGAGAACAGGGCAGTATCGGACTACACTTTTGAATTCGATAATGGTAAGTTTGCAGAACTGGTGTTGAATGGCGATTCACATTCATTTAATGCTACTCTCTTTTATCCAGAAGAAACTTCGATGTTCGATATCACGTCACCGGAGTTTTCGAAAGATGATCCTAAGTTTAAGCCATTTAGAAATAAGGCTAAAAACGGTGGTTATGCATTGGCGTATGGAGCATCCTATAAAAAGCTTGCCAAAACCTTGGGTGTTAGCGAAGAGGCTGGACAAATCGCGTATGACAACTATTGGGATGGCAACCCCGGACTAAAAGCATTCAAATTGGCATGCGAAGATGAATGGAAGAACAAAGGATTAAAGAAATATATCCTCGGGAGAGATGGGAAGATTCTGTCTGCGCGTAGTAAACACTTGCTAGTAAACCTAAAAGGTCAAAATCTTGGTGCTACGGTAATGACATACGCTTTCTGTTTGATGGATAATCGTTTAGGTTGGTTAGAAATGGATGAAAATTTCCGCCCGCACTACACCTATAAAGGGCAGTATGTAGCTCGATGTGCAGCATTTCATGATCAGGGCGACTTCGTGACTGACGAAGGAATTTCTGAAGAAGTAGGGCAAATGCTGGTACAATGCATTGTTGATGCTGGTGAATTGCTTAGTATGCAAGTTCCATTAGCAGGTGAATATAAAATTGGTAAAACAGCAGCGGAGATTCATTGATGAAAATGACACAAACAGAAATTTATTATGAGTATGAAAAACTAATGCAGCGAAAAGCTATTATTATCCAAAAACTTCGTGGAATTGGTGCAGAGTTAAGTGTTCTACAAGCAACTTGTACTCACCCAAATAAGATCGTGAATAAAAGCTATACTATGCCTACAGAGTACTGTGTTTATGAGTACGAAGAAGTGACATGCCCTGATTGCGGATATTTTTCTCGGACAGTAATAAAGAAAATTGACTCTTCTCATTAGTTCAGAGAGTATGTCCTTGTATTGGGTTAAGCAGGGTATTTGTGGTTATGCTTTATTTAAAAATCAAGAGAACATTTACCCAGTAGACAACCTAAGAGCATTCTTAAATAGAGAACAACAAATACTAGAAAGTAAACAAAAATGGTCTACATAGATGATTTCTTTGCGCAATATGGAAGAATGAAGATGTGCCACATGATCGCTGATTCAGAAGAGGAGCTTCATCAGTTTGCTGCTAAAATAGGTCTAAAACGTGTTTTGGTTTCAAAACACAAGGAATCCACATTATGATGTTTCATTATCATACAGAGAGAAAGCTGTGCTCTGCGGTGCTGTAGAAATTACAGCCAGACAAGCTGCGACTATGTGCAGAATACGAAGAGAAACTGGAAAACTCGGCACTCTTAAAGAGGCTAATGAATTTTTAAAGGAGAGATATGTCAACTAAAATCGCACTCGTATCTGATCTGCATTTAGATTTTGCAAATGTTTCAGATACCTTTTTTAATGAAAAAGCTGATGTTCTTGTAGTGGCAGGAGATACTTGTGAGCTAAACAATTACAAATGGCATTCGGACTTTCTCAACAAATGCAGCGATACCTTTGGCGCAACTGTGTTTGTTTCTGGAAATCATGAAGGATACGGAGCAAGTTTTCCTAAAGCGCACATGGCCTTAAAAGAGAAACTGGATTTTTGGGGCAACTTGCATTATCTTGAAAAAGACACATTTAAATTCATCCAAGATAACGAATCTGTGCTAGAATTCTTTGGCTGTACAATGTGGACAGACATGAATAAAGGTGATCCTGTTTTAAAAGAAGCAGCACACTATGTTATGAATGACTATCGTCAAATTCGTAATTCTGACAAGAACTACAGAAAAATTTCATCCAAAGATACTTGTACTTGGCATGAAGAAAGTAAGATTTGGTTAAATAAAGCACTAAAAAACAGCACAGCAGATAAAAAAGTAGTCGTAACTCATTATGCACCTTCGCACTTGAGTGTTCATCCCCGCTATATGAACAAACAAGATATGCTGATGAATTTCTATTACTACAGCGATC
>CALLKE010000100.1 GCA_938008555.1 uncultured Pedobacter sp. | reverse complement strand
CAGAAGTATATGTGAATGCAGGACCAGTCTCTTTATGAGCATTAAAGTTTGCTACATGATCAGTCAACGTAGATGAGTCAGCTTTAAGGTTCAAGGCGATCTGAGTGGCCGTAGAAATAGGCTTGTTTGCATCTGACGTATTGTCTACATTCCCAAGACCAATCTGAGTCTTCGTTACAGAGTGAGGATTACTTGTATTACTTGTATGAGAAGTTAATGTAGTTAAATTATCACTAATTTGTTTCTGTAATTTACCAAGGGCCGATAGCACAGAATCACTTGCTGTAATTACTGCATTTGTTGCTGTTGATAAACCGGCTAAAAGAGTAGAGAGTACTCTTGCACCCGTAAAATACAGGTTAGTAGTTCCTTCAGACAGCCCGTCACTGTTTGTTAACGTATTTTGTTTAGCATCCAATGCAGCCTGCGTAGCTGTACTAATTGGCTTATTCAGGTCCGAAGTATTATCTACATTTGAAAGACCGATTTGAGATTTGGTTACATTATGAGGATTGCTTGTATTACTTGTGTGACTAGTCAAGTCCGTAGAGTTTGCAGGAGTAAACCCCAAAGCATTTTGTTTTGCATCAAGGGCTGACTGCGTAGCCGTAGAAATCGGCTTACTTGCATCTGAAGTATTATCTACGTTACCTAGTCCGACTTGAGCTTTTGTAACACTGTGTGGATTATTTGTAGCAGTTAAATGACTATCAAATCCAGAAACAGTCGCTTCTAGTATTGTAACCGCCGTGTCAAGAGCGTCAATTTCAGCCGCTGCTGCTGCGAAGTTATCTCGAACAGATTGCGTTGTAGGATTGCCCGAGACTGGTTTTGTGATATCAATCGCTGACATTTTATCCTCTATCGTAATATTGTTTTAAATTTAATTGATAAACCTGCATTACTTCGTTTAAGGTAGGTTGCATAATCCCTGACGGAGCTTGAGTAGATTTCCCTGCTTCTAATTTAGCAATATAAGGACCAGCATTTCCAACCCAAATATCTTTACCTAACTTGTATTGTTCTGATGATAAAGAAGCACGCATAAGCGCTTTTATATCTTGATCAGGAGCGAAGTTAAATTGCCAAGGGAAATTGTCTCTGTATTGTATCTGCCATGATCCTTGTGCAAATCCCTCCACAGGAAGGAATCTTGAATCGGCTGAGTACCTTCGCTGATACCATAAAGGATATTGTTTTGAATCACCCAATGGAGTATGTTTTACAGCAATTCTAACGATATCTAGAGCAAATCCACGAACCATTGCTTCTAATTTACGTTTTACTTCTGATTTGTATTTCAGAATTTCTTTATAAATTTCATCAGAATTGCTAGTAATCATTACGATTTAACTCCAATTACCTTGAAAAAACAAATAAGCTGTCCACCAACATATTCTTTAATTTGAGAAACTGTATAGGTATTCCCTTTATAGATGATCTTATCGTTCAAAGATGGAGTCAACTCATAAATATAAAAAGAGATTATCTCTTTGCCAATTAAGTCTGGATAGTTATATTGAGTTGCGATCTCTTGTTTTGGGTATGCTTTGATTACTTGAGTAGTATTTGTAGTAGAATTAACTCCAGTGTTTGCATCATAAGTTGAAACAGCTTTCATATATGTGCAATCTACACCTTGCCTGCTAATTGCTCTTTTTGAAGCATTAAAAAACTGTAATGACATTAGAAGTATTCAGGAGTAATTGTTACATATCTATTACCGATTGGATCAACATAGTTGTTATCGGCAGTTTCATCATTTATTGTCATTTCTTTCTTACTTACTCCACCAACCCATCCTTGAACATTGGTCAGGACTGGATTTAGGAATGGATCGCGCAGATACAGCTTCAATGACTCTCTATATTGTTCTGCTGCTTTTGAACCTTTGATACTAAAAATATCTACTGTTTCATCTGAACGCATAGATAATTTTAGAAGAATACTTTTTGCTCCATCAATAGAAGCGCGTGCAACTGAATTATTATTTTTGTCTAAAAAATACTGTATTTCATCATCAGACAAAAGAAGTAGTCCAATTTCAGTGTCCTGCAATTCAATTCGGACTTTTTCAATATTGGTCAATGCCATTTAGGACTCCTTATAAAAACAAGGAAAGCCCCCGAAGGGGCTTTCATTAGTCTACGTCAATTAGGGTGTAGTCCCCTTGATCACGAGTTGAGGACGACGAACCACGTTAACGAAGTTGGTTTCAGCGTCGATATCAATACGCTCACCCTTCGGATCACGGTATGTCCACATATAACCCGGTTCAGCGATTGTATTAACAAAGTCAAATTTGTTAGCAGGACCGAAATATGTAACGAACACATCTTGAGTTCCGACAGGAACGAACAAACATTCTTTAACGGCAACTAGGCGTTGTCCAACAAGAACAGTACGGACTTCGATGAAACGAATACCAGCGTACATAAATTCACGGTATAGACCACCAGCTTGTCCAGCAGAACCTTGTCCTGCACGGTTACGAAGAATTTGTTGTCCTTCAGTTGCGCTGTAGTAACGATATGCGTCCTTTACGTTTGCGTGCGCGATAAGAGCAGCAAAGAATTCAGGAGAAGCATAACCAATGATACCTGTGATGATGTCACCAGAGGTTGCTTTATCTTGCATATCTGCAATAACAGCTTCAACCTTCGCTACGACATCTGTTCCTGAGTTGTTAAGTGCAAAGTCAATAGATGTTTGTGAAATACCAAAGTCTGTGTAGAAGTTACCAGCAACAGTGCCATTAGGTGCGTAAATCGAACCGTTAGCAAGAGTTTTCCAACGGGCTACTTCTTTTAGCACATCGAAGTTGTTTTGCATACGCTCGATTTTACGAGCTAGAACTGCGTCAGTTGTTTCAGCAGCAGAAGTTGAACCATAAGCACGCTTACCTTGAACGTCTTGTGGAAGCACAGCGTCAGCAAGCGGAAAGTGCGGAATAGCATAAGAGAAAATCTTACGCAGTTCATCTTGGTTTGCCTGAGGTTTAGAACCACGAACTTGATCGCCGATCAGGGCAAGAGCGTGATCTTGTTGTTCGAAAGTGACAGTGTGTGTGCTAAGGTATTCAGGCTGGAAAAGTCCAACTTCATTAAGCAGTGTCCATTTATTAGGTACAACTGCCAGTTCTTTTGTATAGTCAACTACCTCAAAGGCGCTTGTATAACTACGGATAATAGGCATTTTAATTATTCCTTATTTATTAAACAACGTCTAGTACTTGGATGTTCTTAGCTTCCAGCGCAGTGTAGATAGCCAGCTTTTCAGCGTCAAGATCGTGACTTGCATGAAGTACGATATTTTTGCTGACAGTGGCCGGTCCACGTAGAAGTACAAGCACCTTAGTGTCAGTAGTTGCAGGGATTGTTACAGCGTCCATAACGATTGCGTCAGCGGTTTGTGAACCGTCAACTGCTGTTTGTACGCATACTTTGTATTTGCCAGTAGCTGTTACTTTTCCAAGTACTGTGCCAGTAGCAAGAGTTTGTGCTGAGTCATTTACAGTAACAACTGCACGGCAGAAAGCAAGCTCTGGGGCATATTCGCTTTTTAGCCAGTTACTCAGGCGATATGTATCGGTTGCGATCAGCGCCATTATTTGTTTTCCTTATTGAATTTTGATTTTAGAATTGAACCTACACCAGAATCTGATTGCTTATCTGTGCCTGTTGCTGATGCACCAGTTTCACGGAATAGAGCACTCTTTTCAATCTGTGTATAAACAGTTTGCACAGCAGCAACAAACGGATCGAAATCTTCGTCGCTTAGTGCAAGTGCAGCTTTTACAATAATTGAAGCTTCTGGGGAATCTTTTACGATTTCTGTGACTTTAGCAGTCTTACTCTTAACAATTGCTTCTGCTTTTTCTTTCTTAAATTCTTCGATAAGGGCAGTTGCTTTTTGAAGCTCTGCAGCCGTATCATCGAGAGATTTTTGAAGCGTAGCAACGTCAACTTGATCTTTAGTGTCTTGCACTGATTTTTTCTCCATTGAATTTGCCTCCGCTGCATAGCCAGCTTTAGCACGTTGTTTTTCAAGTTTTTGATCTGCTCGTTCTTTTTTGCGTAAAGCTTTTTCAAAAAGAGCCTGATCTTTGAGTACATTTAAATACTCTGTTTCTGAACATTTTGAAATAACACTAGCAGCGTTTTCTTCACTGTCAGCGCTTTGTTCCGCATCGTAGGCAGATTTCAAAATTTCAAAAGATTTTAATTTTTCTTTAATATACGAAGCATAGGCTGATTCATATACATCACTTAGGTCTATTGGATCAGTAGGTTCTTTAGCATCCTCTTCATCAACATAGCCTAGAATACTTGCGAGCAGTTCTGCATCATCTTCCCACATACCGAAAAAGCGCCACAAGAACTCAGGTAAGTCCATTGTTACACGAATTTGCTGTACTTTTTTAAGGAATTCTTCGCTTGAATTAGTTGCTTTAATAAGCATCGAGTAGTCATGACCGTTTGCAGGACCGCCGTGCTGCTTGCTAACAAGTGCTACATGCGCGCCTTCTTTATTAAAATTGATGTCCGTCAATCTGCGTTTAGCTTGCGACATTATCATCTCCTAGAATTGTTGCAGTGCCGATAGCACCAATAGATAGTCCGTTAATCTCCCCTGATTTAATTAATTCCCACAGGGTATCATCTTTAACTTGTAATACCTGAAGCCACGTCCCTTGTTTAACAAGATGTTCGTCAAGTGTAAATTCTGTTGGAGCAATATAGCTTTCAACAATATCGAATGTGTCTGTTTCAACCATATGAAAAAGATTAGCTACTCCACAAAATGTATTAAAGTTGTGGCAAGCTTTAGCAATTTCTTCAGCAGAAGCGATATCTCCATGAGCATCGACTTCTTCTGGAACCATTACTACAAAAGTAACTTGCTTTTTTTCTTGGTTTTTGGATTTTACAATATTCATAATTTCCTTATAATCAATAATTATAGCATAATTTTATTCAAAAATCAAGCTAATTTTAAACAAAAGGGGCCGAAGCCCCCTAATTTATGCTGAATTATCTGCATTACTACTTGAAGTATCGCGTCCTGACGGGAATTTGCTTGTTCCCTCTCCGGCTGTTTTCATCCCTTCTCCAGCTTTGCTTTGGTTTCCTGATAAAGCTTCCTTATCTACAGGAGCATCTATAGGTTTCGCGTCTGCTCCACCTGCTGCACGAACAACATTCAGAACTTCACGATCAACTTCAACCAAGCCAACAGATGCAACACGTTGCCAATATTTCGATAATGACTCAAGGTCAACTTCTACTAACTGGTCAATATCCATTGTGCCCATTCTAGACACATCCCATCCATTTAATTCATAAGTTTGTCTAATCAAACTACGATTTAAGACATCAGCGATGTGTGCGGCAAAAGACATTGCAACTGTGCCAGCAAGAGAGTTTTTAATTGAACCCAAGGCAAAAGAACCAACCGCAGATTGCCCCATTGTCAGAATGTCAGTCGATAAGGAAATCATAATCATGTTTTTATACCATTCTTTGATTTTTCCGATATCGTAAGACTTTTTACCATCTACTGAAAGTAGTTCAAGTTCAAACAAAGGTTGTTTTGTTTCAGGATCATACATTTGAGGAAGAATCATTGCTGATTGTTCATTCATCTGTAAATTTCTTAGACAATTTTCGTAATAAGAACGAATTGCTTTTTCAGAATCACCTGCCTCAGCAGATAAATACTGCGGAGGGAGATACAGGACAGGAAGACCAATCAAATCCTTAGCGACTCCAGTAGCTTCTAAATCTTCAAGATAAGTTAGATACTTCCAAGCTAAGTAAGCATCCCGTAAAGGAGACTTACCATAAGGATCACCGCGATGACGGCCCGTTCTAAAATGAAGAACTTTAGAATAAGGAATGATCACTTCATTTGTAGCCCTGTTTCCATACTGATTATAGGCGTCAGCAATACGACTAATATTCTGTTTTACACCTATAATATCGTTACCATCATCACTGAACACAAATTTTTCAATAGATTCTTGTGAACGAATTGCAAGCTTTTTCCAACCAATTAATCCATCGTCATATTTACTTCCGTTTGACTTGTATCTACGACGATAAACTTTTTCATGAACAGAAAATCCATAAATCATGTTAGACAAAGCATCTGTGACAAACTCTGACCAAGAATGCTCCATGTCATTCATCATTTGATTAATTATCTCTGCTTGTTTAATTTCTTCTGCAGAGGCTTTATCAGGAGGATTGTATTTCCAAGAGGCTTTAGAGATAATTACACTGAAGAAATTTAAGCTGCCATTAATAGTACTGTGCTCAGTCATTTTTTTAAATGTCTTGAGATTATTTGGGGAGATTAAATCCCTATCAAATTCATCAGCACTAACACCATGAGAAATTCGGAGTCCGTTGAACCCCATTTCTCCAAGCTTAAATCTTTCAGGGGCCTTATCAATCCCTTTTTCGATTTTAGTTTTCATTAATTTTCCTTAAATATTGAAAGTAGGCAGGCTAATGATATTTTGGCCTTGATTGAAATTAAAAGTTGGTGGAGCATTTGTACTAAGATTTGGTAAGCTCATACTATTAGGCAACACAATCTCTCTATTTAAAAGAGCTATACAATCTGATGTTGCATCAACTTGGTCATCTTTTGATTTTCCTTCTCCATCGAATACCTCAAGTTCCTCATAGTATTCCTTATTCCAGTCAGCTTTTACAACCTGAACAAAACCAGATTGAGAAATACTACTAAAAGGAGCGAAACGAGTCAGCTTAGATTTAACCGGAGGGGATAGACGCACCATATAGCCACGTTCGCCAAGTCTACGTTGCAAGTCTCTCGCGTAAGCACCGGCCTGCGCATTAGGGTCTTTAGGGATACTAATAACTACACCAGTTCCGTCACGTTTTGCTGTCTCAAAGACAAGTTTTTCAACTTCGTGAACCCTGTCCCTCATTGACACTACATTTTCTACGGTATACACTTTATGTATATCTTTAGAAATAAGTACTCCACGAGTATAGTCTGGGTTTGGCGCAGATTCTGATGGCTTTGTAAAAGCAAAGTCCCAAGCTCTAACTCGTTGTTTTGCTAATGGATTCGGACCATCAACTTCTGTAATCCATTCTCTTTTCCAGTGCCCTGCTGCCTCTAATCTAGCAAACCAAGAACCGAGAAGCAATCTTTCCATCTCTACCCTTGGTTGATTCAGGAGATTTGTAATATACCCCGGTTGTGCCTTGAGCAATGGCGGATTGTCATGACAAGTAGCACCAATGAAAGTGAAAGAGGAAACTCCATTATCAGCACCTTCACCATGAACTTTAACAGCCTCTTCTCTAGAGTTATACCAAAGCATTGTGTTGCCTTGTCTGAAGAACCAACGCTTATTCCCTGTTCTCTCTTGAATAGGGATTCCTCTTGCATCTAAATAATAGTCTTGAATCCAAAGACGCAAGAAGCTATCATAGTGCGGGTTAGTCATCATAAACATTTTTGGCTTATAATCAACATAAGCGTTACGCATACGCGACAATAAGTAAACAACCATGTCTTCTGTAAAATCGGTTGCTTCATCAAAAATAACTAAAGAGTACTGCCCACCTTTATGATCATACATATCGGTAGCATGCTGCATGTGAGAGAATTTTAAAAGTGCTCCATTAGGGAAAACAATTTCAAGCTTTCTCTCTCTGATTTTTAAACCAGATGGGTAGATTTGACTGTAAAGTGAAACAGCTTCATGCCAGATTGATCCGGGAGAAGTCAGCATCACCGAAGTACGACGGAAAATGATCCCGGTAGCTCTTGGATGTTGCATATATTTTAATGCAATCAATAGGCTTGTGTAAGTATTGTGAGTAACGATGAAATTAGTTGTAATAAATAGTTTATCCGGTCCACTTACGCTAATACAGGTAGCTTCATCTCTACCGACAAATTCAATAGAAACAATTTTATTTGAAAATTTTCTATATTTACAACGATCCGCCTTCCGTGTTAACTTGAATAACTCTTTTCTGTGATATCCACGAATATATAAAATATAGGATTTTTGTCCTTTACGTTTTTCACCATTGTATGTATATGTTGGAATTTTTGTAGTTATAGTTACAGTGAATCCGAGAGAGTGCAGAATATCCCGAACATCTTGAGATAATTGTAGAGACACTGTGCTAAATTCTGTATTACCGCGATCATCAACATATCCATCTGTGTCCATTAATCCCCTGATTAACTCAAATCTGTCACTAACTGATGAATTCTTATAAACTTCAGGGATAAACTTATTATTTGAGACTGTACCTAGAAGATTTAGGTTTCGCAGTGCCTGTTGAACACCAAGAACTCCGTATGTTTTTGCAGTTGTTCTTGTCTCATTTGGTTGCCATCGGTTTAGAGAATACTCGTCCTCTTTTACATTGTCGTAGATTTCATTGTCATTAGTTATAAAACTAACTGAATTTGTAGACATACTCCCATCACCAAGCAAAACTCCTAAAGTGTACGGCTTAATTGGCAATGTGTAAGTATTGTCGGAAATCTCTACTGGGTTTGTTAAAGGGACGGCTACACTGGTCCCCCTATCAATCAGATTTTTTAATTCTTTTGTGGAACTGACTAACCCGCTTTTACCTGATTTGGATATTGAGTATTCCCATAAATGATCCCCACAGCATTCAATAGATGTTCCATCATAGAAAGTAACTCTGTAAATATCAACAACCCCTTGTGGGAAGACTCCCTCAACCTTCTCAATGGTATTTTTTGGTGTGCGGATATACTCGCCTACTTGGATTTCTTCAATATTTTTAAATCCATTAGTAGTGAGTACCTTTTCTCCATGCCTAAGAGCCTTTCCAGAGTTGCCTGAAATATATATTTTATTATTTCTTCGTACTACCAAAAATGTAGATGGAACAGAAAAACAATACTTGTATCCGTCTAAAGTTTTATAATTCTCAATATTGACCTTTGCGTCTTTATTTGCAAAGCAACGAAAACCTTTTCCAGAATATGTAGCATTAACCGTAATTACATTGTCTCGATCAATGACATAAGAAGTATTCATTCCACAAGAATGGAAAGCGTATTGTATAAAATCTGCATTTTGTATTTTATTAGTAAAGTACCTAATAGTCACACTATCGTTGTTTTTAACAAATGTTCCATCCCAATGACCAATTTCTTCTACGACAATTTTTAATTGTCTTGCAGATAGTGTCCACCAAAAATCATCGAAAAGTTTTGTTGGAAAAGACGGCCATACAATAACTTCATACTCAACTCCACTACTATTTTTTGGACATGGTTTACATCCGTTATCTTTGTAGCGCAATCCGTATTCTTTACAAATAGATACGAGTCTTTTGTATTTTCTCTCCTTTCCAAATCTCATCTGTGTATAGTTATCTTTTCCTTCTTTAACTACACGACCATCCGCCTGTACAGCGACCTGCAATCGGATTTCCCCATCAGAAATATCAGCATCTTCAAATGAATTTTTAAATACTGTACCAATATTTCCAGTCCACCCTTTTGTTTTTGAAGATATGTGTCTATTTTTAACTTCTCCAAAAGAAATAACATTTGGTAACTTAGAATAATCTTTAACTGTCCAATAAGGGACACGATGTTCATCAGAGAGGCACATATCTAATCCTCTAGCAGACATTCTCGACAATGTACTACAAGGAAGTTTAATATACTCTAATGGAGTTATAAATTGAATATCTTTCGTAATCGGATCAAATTGAGCAATCTCTTCTCCTGAATAGGTATTAATTTTTTTCCAGCCGGTACGAGACAAATATTCGGTATCTTTGTCAAAGCAACCAGCCGCCCCACCAGCTAATGTAATATCTGCATCACTATTTAAGAACATCTCTTGTTTTTTAGATGCAGGTCCGATATACGGGATCATTTATATCCTTTCTTATGCAGCTTTTTCGTCACCGTGATAGATAAACGAAACTGTAGCTGTAGGTTGAATTTCTTCACCTTCGTCGCTACCATCTACATCTTTGCCGTACAGGTCAATTACTAATTCTCGGTAGGCATTGAGCAGAATAACAGCAGCTTTTAATTGATTTTGATGTGTTGCTTCTTTATTTTTCATAATATCAGCAGCAGTCATAATACTTTGTGATAGGTGTGGCTTTACTTTACGAAGGATACTAAGTAATTCTTTAGACTTAATCTCTCTGTTAGTTAATACTTTATTACCATCACTATCCACTTTTGGTTTACGACCTGCAACATTGATATTTGGGTCTACTTTTCCATCCGGGGTTGTTTTCTTAAACATTACTTCTCCAATTTGAAAACGCAAAAAGCCTCCAAGCCTTACGGCTGGAAGCTAAGAATATTTGACAATTTACGTGTGTCACTCGGAACGTATTTTATTTTACTTCGTAGGCATATCATCACGAAGAATTTCCCATCCCTGAGAAACTGGCAGTAGACGCAAACATGCGACTACGTCTTGTTTGGCGACAGCCTAAAGCTGGCGCTTTATTATGGCGCAACCAGTACGGACTTGAACCGCAATCTTACGGCTTTGGAGGCCGACGCTCTACCGATTGAGCTACCAGTGCGTAAATTTGGACACCTGTGTCGGATTCGAACCGACGATTTTACGGGTTTGCAATCCGTTGCTTTCGTCCACTCAGCCAACAGGCACATATGTAATTTCACTTAACCGTTCCTGACGGGGCCATTTGGCGGCGATAACTTTTTCATACACAATAGTTATCTTGATTGGTTGCGGGAAAGCGACTCGAACGCTTAACCCCGGCTTATGAAGCCGGTCGGATGCCTTATGGGTTATTCGCTGTACAGCGAATGAAGGAACTGTATAGAATATTCCGCAGGAAAGCAATATTGGCACGCCCTGAGAGATTCGAACTCCCGACTCTTTCCTTCGTAGGGAAATACTCTGATTCCGCTGAGTTAAGGACGTATAAAATCTTTTAGATTATTAAGCGTTCTAGTCGCTTGGTGGGCCGGAAGGGAATCGAACCCTTTCCGTGTTGGTTAAAAGCCAACTGTTCCGCCTTTAAACTACCGACCCTTTTAGACTTCGGTAGTATTTGGTTTACCGAAGCCAAGGGTATAACTTGTATAACACATGGCTATTTCTCCTAAAATTATTGATTTGCTAAATATAATAAATAATCTGCATGACATGCTTTTGGAGCACACCAACAAACTAAGTCTTTACCTTTAAGTTCTTTTTGCAGGCGTTGAAGCGCACTTGGGTCTTTTTCTAAAATATTATCAATCCATATTTTGTACTGGTCGATTGATTCTTTAAGACTGTTTGTACGATACATAGCCAATGTACCATTAAAATGTGAAAAAGGGTTACCCCATTTTGTAGGCCTACCAACATAGATAGCATTCACTGGTACGCCATCTACTTTTTTATTTAACACACGAGGCATATTATCTCCTGCGAATTTTTAGCGTCATCTTGTTACGCGATTTTAACACAACAAGGACATTGACGCTATTAAAATAATTGTGGACTATGAGGGCATCGAACCCTCCTGCTATCTGCATTGCAAGTGCAGCGACCACCCCAAGCAGTCCCACAGCCCGTAATAAATTAGTTGCGTACTGTGCAGTCGATTTAACTTTTAGTAATACACTGTAACTCTACGACACAATCGACAGTTCGTAGCAGATATCAATTTTAGCATACGCATATCACTATGGTACATTTTGCACAACTAAACTGGCTCCAAGAGAAGGGCTTGAACCTTCGACGCATGCCTTTTCAGGGCACCGCTCTACCGACTGAGCTATCTCGGAATAAAACTTTGGTTGTAAGTACTGGATTTGAACCAATGACCAACGGCTTATCGGGCCGCTACTCTACCACTGAGCTAACTTACAATAAACTATAAGTGTATCAGAAATCACTCGGGTCCGTTACATTTTCAACTACCCGCTTTCACGCTCTGAAACGTATACCCACTCAAGGGTACTTTTCACATTTTACAATAACTGGTGCCCGAGAAGGGAGTCGAACCCCTAAAATTCTGATTCTAAGTCAGACACGTATGCCTATTCCGTCACACGGGCGTTATTTCTAGTTTTCTGGCTATGGCAATTTGGACAAAGAAACTGTAAGTTTTCTAGTCGGTCATCTAGCCAGTCATCGTTTTTGTGATCTACATCAAGTGTTAAATGATACCCCATCCAATTATTTCCTTGACTACAGATATTACATTTTAGTTCAATTCCTGATTCAAGCATTGCGCGGCGAAGTAAATAAGATTTCTGTCTCCCGCCACTATTTCGTAATTGTAGCACACTTTCTTTGGAACGTCTTAGATTAGACACCCTTCCTTGACCAGAATACCTAAAGAAGTGTGAAGTATCTATGCCGAACGATCTAATCTTTCTACTGATATGCGCGTGGTTTCCACCAGCTTCTGGTATATTTAAATATCTTAGTACACCCATAATACTGGTTGAATTCTTACAGGCGTCCTCCAATACTTCTTTTGTATATTTTTCTGTGTGCCTTTTCATTGTACTGCTAAAGTAAATCTTAGTATATTATATTATATCACATCTGTCAAGAGCAAATATAAATACGTCCATTTAGCCCTGTTCTTAGTTTGAATAATTGCATTGCACCGTCAATATCTGAACAAAACTCATCTGTACTGACATAATACTCATCTGTATGGAATACCTCGATTCCAGCAATTAACCATCCTAAAGAGGAAACCCCTGTTGTCATTTTAGGAATATCTTCAGCTAAAATTGTACCTTGTTTTTGGATAGTTATTAACTTTCTTCCACAAATAATTTTTGGCATATGTTTCCTTATATATGGTGCCGCATGTTAGGAATCGGACCAACGACCTATCGCTTACAAGGCGATTGCTCTACCACTGAGCTAATGCGGCTAAACTGGTAGCCTGTGTAGGGATCGAACCTACGACCCACGCCTTGTAAGGGCGGTGCTCTACCTCTGAGCTAACGGGCTATATGGTGCGGGCACGGAGGCTCGAACTCCGAACTTCGGTTTGGAAGACCGTAGTTTTACCAATTGAAACTATGCACGCGAAAATCAAGGAAGAACATAACGACTAAACGCCACTCTTTACTACTTTAGCGAACTTCCCTACTAAAGCTGTCACGACACTGCATATAACACACGCTGCAGTTACGCTATTTGTACAATTCTACACATCATATAGTAATCGGTGTTGCCGATACAGGAATCCCGGTCCTCTTGTGCTTACGATACACAGTACATACCACCCGTTCGTAACTTGGCGGAGAAGGTGAGATTCGAACTCACACACCCTTATCCAGAGCCTTTCGCTTTCAAGGCGACTGCCGCTAGGCCAACTCGGCTAACTTCTCCTATATTCTGGCGGAAGATCAAGGAATCGAACCTTGAGGTCGAACCAACGGCCACGGATTAGCAATCCGCTTGAATCTACCAATAATTCAAATCTTCCTTAACTTTTATATTTCTCATATAATATGGTCGGCATGATACGATTTGAACGTATGACCCTCTGCTCCCAAAGCAGTTGCGCTACCAAGCTGCGCCACACACCGTTTATTCCTTTCAAAATAAGGAGACTACTAAGGCGACCAAGTAGTCTGTTTGCAGAACTTCGCCGATATCCGTATCTTACAACGGGAATCTTACTGCTTATCCCTAATCGTCATTAGAGCCTGTCTTTCCAATGAAATTGTACACGATTATACAACCCCACCCAACTATTTTTCCCTGTTCTAAAGTGAAGTAACTTCCCGAAAGGATAAAGTACAAGCACTTTATTTAAATCTACATAAGATTCTACACTAATTATTTTGGACATGAAAATTTCTGATCCTTGAAAGCAAGATGTTTTCCATTAGTTACTGCATGCACCTCTTTATTGTCGGCATCGTAGTAAAGTGTAGTCCCTTTTGCCCCATTCATTGTAGCTGAATTTGAGTCCAAAACACAAAAATCTTCTCCATTTTCAGAATACAGATGTACAAGATTAGTTGCCGATGCTTCTGAATTTGACCAATTTGCATAAATAATGTGTGTTGCATTTGGTGTTTTTACAGCAGACATAAACTGTGGGTTGTCTTTTGCTTTTTCAGAAGGAAGTAATTCTTTAGGCTTGCCGCCTACATTAAGAACATTCCAATCTAGCCCGTTAATACTAGCAGCTAAAGCAATTTTAACACCAAAACTATCATCGTACACCACAAACTTTTGATCTTGTAATCGAGGAGAAGGAGGACTAAAATCATCAGGATTTACAATTAGAGTATTACTATTTGAACTTCCTAGCCACAATTTTTTATCTACATAACTCCATTTACCGTTTGTATCTTTTTTGGCAAAGTATGGGTAATAGCTTCCAGAACCATAAGGCCCATCAGACATTCTCAAAATAGCAAAAATTGTTCCATCAGTGTCTTTCTGTAATCCAAGAGTACGAAGATACTTTCCTTGGATATCTAAATCTACTGCAGGGGTTT
>CALLKE010000099.1 GCA_938008555.1 uncultured Pedobacter sp. | reverse complement strand
GAATTTTAAAAACCCTATTTGAGGCTAGTTAAGGCATAAGTTGAGTCCAATATTTCACCATTTTTTAGCTCTAAAAGAGGTCATTATACATTTTGATACACTACCATCTTTTCTATCGATTCTCTGTTAACATGCCTGAGAATGCACTCCTTGATCCTGAATAACCAATTGTAATAATAGTTTTCATAAATGGGATTTCGGATCCGTTTTCATCAAGGATGGACATCATCTTGTCATAAGTGAGCTTAAAACTCACATGATCTTCACCACCAGAAACGAATAATAATTCAGTAGGATTTAGCTCTTGCAAATTCAACATACCCAATATGTCTGTTTTTTAGATTTTTTATTTTAAATAAATAATAGATAAATTTTCAGAATCGATTATCACTATCAATTAATGGAGCGAAAATATTTTATTAAAATTCATTATTCAACATGGCAGTCGCTAAATATCTACACCAAATAAGAAATGAATACTTTTGGGGTAGCACAATATGGGCCCAGTTCATGCTCATTAGCATCAAGATTAATTATAAATGACATATCATACTTTTTCTGAGAACACATTACGCCATTTTAGCAAATCCATTTTTAAGAAGATGGGCTGCTCAGCCGCACATGCTGATTTAGCTACCGACGTACTCATCAAATCAGATTTACGAGGAATTGACTCACATGGTCTTGCCCGACTGAGTGGTTATGTACGACTATGGGAAAAGGGACGAATCAATGCAACACCCCATATTCAGATTATCCACGAAACACCTACTACCGCCACTGTTGACGGCGATGCTGGATTAGGTTTGGTGGTGGCACCTTTTGCAATGAATGTAGCCATTGCAAAAGCTAAAGCGTATGGCTCTGGATGGGTATCGGTACGAAACTCGAATCATTTTGGAATAGCCGGATATCATACCCTAATGGCAGTCGAAAATGACATGATTGGTTTCGCCATGACCAATGCAAGCCCCCTTGTTGCTCCTACTTTTGCCAATGAACGCTTACTAGGAACCAATCCGATGTGTTATGCGTTCCCAGCGGGTAGCTACCCTCCTGTTGTTGTAGACATGGCTACTTCAGCTGCAGCCAATGGGAAGTTAGAAATAGCACAACGAATGAATAAAACAATCCCCGCTGGCTGGATACAAAATACCGAAGGCAATTTGTCTGTTGATCCACATGAATTAAAAAAAGGAGGTGCATTACTTCCTTTAGGCGGCGATCGAGATCATGGCAGTCATAAAGGTTTTGGATTATCTGCAACAGTTGATATTTTATCGGCCATTCTCTCTGGAGCAAATTATGGTCCTTGGGTCCCCCCATTTGTTTCTTTCTTGGATCCCCCTAATGATCCCGTAGGAAAAGGCATAGGTCATTTCATAGGAGCACTACGAGTTGACGGATTTCGGCCCATAGACGAGTTCAAATATCACATGGACCATTGGATTGAACGTTTTAAATCAGCCAAGACTATTTCAAAAGAACAAAAAGTAATTATCCCGGGGGAGCCTGAATTTGAAGAAGAGAAAAAACGAAAAATTCATGGCATTCCTCTTATTGATGCTGTTGTAGCCGACCTGAACGAACTAGCTCAGAAACTAAATTTAAGCCCATTATAAAATGAGTTTATTTCGCACACTCTAACTTAGGCGCTTCGTAAATATGAAACGGATATCGAGCAAATACATCAGAATAATGGGAGTGATACTGATTAGCACAGTCATCCTGCTATTCGTAGCCATTTTAGTGGCCTATAGCCAACGTGAAGCACTGTTTAACATTGCTATTGAACGTATCACTCAGAAAGCGAAAAGAGAATATGGCTTAAATATTAAAATAAAGAAAGCCACATTTTCAGGACTACATTTTATTGATTTTGAACGCATCTCCTTGATTCCTGACCATCGAGATAGCCTTGCCAATATCAGTCGATTTAGGGTGGGGATCAGGCTTTTTCCACTCCTATTGGGAGACGTTAAACTATCGCAGATTGTTATTGAAAATGGGAAGATCAACCTTGTTCGGAAAGATAGTATCTCCAATTATGATTTTCTGTTTCGCAAAAAAGGGAACAATCAGCCGAGCGAAATGAATCTCTCAAAGCTTGCCGGCAATCTGCTGAATCAAGTTTTTTATAAAATCCCAGATGACATGGATATCAAAAACTTTGAAATCAAGTTCAAAGATGACACCCAAGCCGTCCATCTATATATCACGACCGCTAACATTGCCCACAATAAATTAAAGTCAACCATACAAGTAAATGAGAGCCACGCCATGTGGCACGTCACCGGATCAGTTTATCCAGAAAAAAAACAATTAGACTTAGCATTATTTGCAGACGGGAAGAAAGTTGAGCTACCATATATACAGCAGAAATTTGGATTAAAACTAAATTTTGATACAGTCCGAACCCAAATGAGGAATACTGAACGCGATGGGGATGATTTAAAAATATCTGGATCCTGGGCTATCAAAAATCTATTAATTAATAACCCCCGAATTGCCAATCATGATATTGTTATCGAAAATGGTTCCATTGACGCAGACATGCGTATCGGAAAAAGCGCTATCGCATTGGATAGCTCATCTGTTATTCATCTCAAAAATTTAACAGCAAACCCTTTTATCCGATACACCCTATATCCTCAAAAAATTTACGAGCTCAAACTACACACAGCAAAAATAGATGCACAACAACTATTCGATGCATTTCCCAAAGGGATGTTCGAATCACTAGAGGGGACAAAGGTATCCGGGCAGTTACAGTACAGCCTAAATTTATACTTAGACAGCAAACAACCTGATCATGTACAGTTTGAGTCCAATCTCAGTAAAACGAATTTCAGAATCTTAAAGTGGGGCAAAACCGATCTCCAAAAAATTAACAGCCCATTTATATACACACCCTACGAATATGGCAAGCCTATACGAAACATCATCATTGGTCCTCAGAATGTGAACTTTACTCCCATTGATGAGATATCACCCAATCTTAAAAATGCACTTCTCACAGCTGAAGACCCCTCTTTCTTCAGTCATAAAGGATTCGAAGAAGAATCTATCCGTAAATCCATAGCTACTAATTTTCAAAAAAAGGCTTTCAAACGAGGGGGAAGTACCATCTCAATGCAATTAGTCAAGAATGCATATTTAAACAGACAAAAAACATTAGCAAGAAAAATGGAAGAAATGCTCATTGTTTGGATGATCGAGAATGAGCGTTTATGCAGCAAGCAGCGCATGTTTGAGGTGTATCTTAATTTAATCGAATGGGGAACAAATGTCTATGGAGTTGGAGAAGCATCTCATTTCTATTTTGGGAAACGCCCTGCAGATCTGAACCTCGGGGAAAGTATTTTTTTAACAAGTATCGTCCCTCATCCCAAATCAGGACTGCATTCATTTGAACCTGATGGGCATTTACGATCCGGACTACATAGTTACTTCAAACTGATAGGTGGCTTAATGGCACGTCGCGGAATGATCCAGCCAGACACCAGTGCTTATGGATTTTACGCTGTACGTTTAAAAGAGAGTTTACGCAAACAAGTGTCCAAGGTTGATACCACATCATTAGACAACGATACTGAAGATAAAGACGATCTATTTCAACAGTTTTTCGACCAAGATCGCCAGGATAGCATACCATCCAAAAATTAAAGTGGGAAGCATGATCCTATGTACAGCAAATGTATTGTTTTGATACGCAACCGGTTGAAACTAAATTCAGCATTTTAGTTTTATAAATAGATTTTTTTTCGAATATTCGATACTCCCAAATGGATATCAACAGTAAATACTCCACTTGTTGTAAATCAATTTATTAGCACTATCAGTAATAGACATATGGAAAAAACTTGCACCAGTGTATGGAACGATTGTCTCCAAATCATCAAAGACAATATACCCACGCAAAGCTTTAAAACCTGGTTCGATCCAATAAAAGCCTTACGCTTAGAGGGCAATATACTAACCATACAAGTACCGAGTTTGTTCTTCTATGAATGGCTTGAAGAACATTATGTAAGCCTTTTACGAAAAACAGTAAAAAAACAACTAGGAGAAGATGGTCGATTAGAATATAATATTGTTGTCGAGAAATCTTCCAACAACAAGCCATACACCACCAATATGCCATCCAATGGCAATGGGGCCGAGGGCAAGAATCAATCAATACCAATGCCCATCAACCTCAATAAAGACATCAAAAACCCATTTGTCATTCCTGGATTAAAAAAACTCCAAGTAGACCCTCAATTAAATCAGAATTACACCTTCGAAAACTATATTGAAGGTGATTGCAATCGCTTAGCTCGTGCAGCCGGATATGCCGTTTCTAACAAACCAGGGGGCACATCCTTTAACCCACTCATGATTTATGGGGCTGTCGGACTAGGAAAAACACACTTGGCTCAAGCGATTGGTAATGAGATCAAACGTCTCCAAAATGATAAACTTGTACTATATGTATCCTGCGAAAAATTCACACAACAATTTGTAGATGCACTTAAAAACAATAATATCAATGACTTTGTCAACTTCTATCAAGCAATGGATGTCTTGATTATGGACGACGTACATAATTTTGCTGGCAAAGAAAAAACACAAGACATCTTCTTCCATATTTTCAATCATCTTCACCAATCCGGAAAGCAACTGATTATCACTTCTGACAAACCACCCAAAGATCTTACAGGTTTGGAAGAACGTCTGCTTAGCCGTTTTAAATGGGGTCTATCTGCGGATCTACAAGTTCCTGACCTAGAAACCAGAATGGCCATCCTCAAAAAGAAAATATATTCGGATGGAATTGATCTTTCAGGAGACGTGATCGAATATGTCGCACATAATATTGACAACAATGTGCGTGAATTGGAAGGTGCAATGGTTTCCCTACTTGCCCAATCAACACTCAATAAAAAAGATATTGATCTTAGTCTCGCTAAGTCTATGTTGAAGAATTTCATCAAAAATTCTTCAAAGGAAATTTCAATCGAGTATATCCAGAAACTAGTTTGCGAATATTTTGAAGTACCTATAGAAATGGTCAAATCCAAAACACGTAAACGCGAAATTGTTCAAGCTCGTCAGATTTCAATGTATCTAGCCAAAAGCCACACCAAAACCTCCTTAAAATCAATTGGCGTTTTCTTTGGTGGCCGAGATCACTCAACGGTAATCTACGCCTGTCAAACGGTAGAAGACCTGATTGAGACCGATAAAAAATTCAAGTCGTATGTAACCGATATTCAAAAGAAGCTCAAAATGAGCTAAAAATCTCTTCTTAACCCCTCTCTTTCTTAGAGAGGGGGCCCATCATCCTCCCCCCCTCTCTCGACTAAGTCTCAATCTATCACTTCCACCGAATCAAGATATCTGCATTCATACTCCGAATTTGGGTTTCTTTTTTCGATACCTTTTGTACATCAAGCTCATTAACTCTAAGCTTAATTTCGGCATTACTACTAAACGCAGTAAAAATCATTTTTTCTGCCGGAATATTATTCTTTGGTGTACCTGAGTCTATAAGAGAATCTATTGACCCCGTCAAGTTCAGTGAAAGTGTTTGGTTCTTCTTGTAAAAGGATACGTAAATAATAGGCTTCGACGTATTGAAAGAAACAATCATTGAATCTCGATCAAGCATACAGCCTGTAGTTATTGTCGTATCTGTTTTAGAGCCATAAGAACTGAGATACAGACTGGAGATGTATTCATTATATCCTGTAATATTCACTGCCTTGTTATGAGCAGTTTTGAAGTTTATTAACTCAGTGTTGCTCACCTCACGCTGATCCCACTTATTAACATATCTTAGCCCCATTGACCTGAGAATTTTTTCAGCACACTCAGGGGAATACCCAGAAGAGTGGGATAGCTCATTCTTTAAAAGAGAATCTAAGTTTGAGCGTAAGTAAGGCTGCATAGCCTTAAATCCATGCATCTCAACTAAATATTGGACTACAGAACTTAATTCGAAATGATCTTTCCACTTGATTTCTTTTCCTGATATATAATGGTTTTTGGAGTCGAGCATTTTGTTTTTAATGAGAATGCTTTCCATGTGCTTCAATTGACTGAATTTAGAAACATTAAATGCTCCCCATGGTCCAAATGACGAGCAGAAAGCAATCAAACAAAGAGAAACAGGAATTAGTTTAATATTTTTTGCTTTAGAGATGAGAAAGTAAGATGCAATAAATATCAACCATAAGGCAAGCAGCAGCACAAAGTACCTGAATTCGGTAATTCCATACTGTGAAATCCGTTTATAAATCGCCAGGATTAACAGCACAATTAAGGGAAATAGTGCCAGATAGAAAAAACGTGTAAAATTCTTTATCCAGTGTTGTCCCTCATCATTTCGAATAGGCCAAACAAGCAAAAGCGATAGTATACCCGAGATACTAAAGTAAATCACCAAATAAACAACCCATCCCTCTGGCCAACGCGAAGTGAAAAGAATCTTGATTTCATAGGAATATAGAATAAGTAAATACAGTGAAACCAGCGGCAATAAAATATATTGTGTGAATATCTTTAAACCTTTTGGGTAAGCAGTTGACACTTCTAGCTCATCAAAATTTGATGGTAACCCGGCAAGAAAAAACCAAGTATTAAAAATACCGGCAATTACAACCCATAAATCAAGATAAACTTTACTGTCGATATGAGCATTAAACAACTTGTCAACAGCTAATAGTCCGATTGAAACACCAACATACAAAACAAAAGAATATATCACAGCTGTAAGGAATCTCAACAACATAGCCTTATTGAAATGCCAAAATCCACTTACACCACCAACTATCATAAATGGCGCAAAAGAGATCAGCAAAAATAAGCCAATGGTATAAAGCCCAAAACGGATATAAACTGATGTATGAAGATGAGCAGGCAATAAGAGAAAATAAAGTAATACCAAAGCAACAGCTAGCGCTTGAAGCCAGCTATTTTGAATCCATGATAGCTTCATTCGTTCAGAAAAGAAACTCACTGAAATAAATAACAACATACCGGAGTGACATGTCATGAGCACACGCATATATCGCTCCATAACATCCGATTTAGCACAATCGAGATGTATCATCAAACAAAAAGTCACAGAACCCACTACTGCAGCAACAATAGCTAATGGAAATCTTTCAAAGCTGGCAATAATTCTTGCAACAAGAGATTCTATAGATCGCATCCACATAGTCTTATTTGGTTGTGTTTTTGAGTAAATGATATGAATTTGGGAAAAAAGCAATAAGGGTGAACGTTGTGTCTATGGAAATACAACGGTGTTTTGATTACCCCCACTCTTTGAGTGCAAAAGTGGTAAAAAATGGTCGTAAAAAAAATGACACGCAGAGTTATTGGTGCCACGAGTGTGGGGGGGGGGGGAAATTTCAAGATGAGTATCTAGCCCCCCAAAAAGAAAACAAAAACTTCATTTTTTGACTGTTACCTAGAGGGTCTAGAATTAAGTATATCGCCAATTCTTGAAGGATTAATGATGTTTGCTTATATAATGAGGGCTTGCTTGAGCAGTAGGTGTAACAACCAGGTCGTTGATACAAACATGAGCAGGCAGTGTCGCACAATAGTAAGCTACATCTGCAATATCTTGTGCGGATAAGGGAGTATAGCCTTCATATACTTGGTGTGCTTCCGCTTTATTTCCCTTAAATCTAACAAGCGAAAATTCGGTTTCTGCGGCACCGGGATGTATAGCTGTCACTTTTATTCCATAGGATAGTAAGTCTATGCGCATAGCAGCACTGATGGAATTCACTGCGGCTTTAGTGGCACAGTATACATTCCCATTTTTGTATACTTCCTTGCCGGCAATAGAACCAATGTTGATGATATGCCCTTTTTTATATGGTGTCATGTAAGGGAGAATTGCCTTACTCATATATAACAACCCTTTTACATTGGTATCAATCATCGTGTCCCAGTCGTCAATATTGGCATTTTCAAAGCTTTCTCGGCCCAAAGCCAGTCCAGCATTATTCACCAAAATATCAACTTGCTGCCATGTGGGTGGTATTCTCTTGACAGCATCAAATACCTCTTGCTTGTTTTGAACATCAAATACAAGAGGCTGTATTTCAACCTTATATTTTTGCTCAAGCTCTTTTGCAAAAGCGTTCAAATAGGCTTCTCTACGGCCTGTTATAATACAGTTATAGTGGGCTGATGCAAATTTTTCTGCTATCGCTTTCCCGAAGCCAGAGGTTGCACCAGTTATAAGAACAATAGGACTCATCATCTAAACGCTGTTCATGATTTTATAAAATAAAATATGCTAGTAGCTTGTGCCCTCACCAATCTCCACTTGCACCACCGCCCCCAAATCCACCACCACCAAATCCACCAAAATCACCCCCATCATTTGAAGAGCCTCCTCCCCAGCTACCACCATTACTGCCTCTACCACCTAACATGGATCCTAGCAAAATCCACCAGAACGGGCTTGTCTGCCCACCACCGCCAATTACTTGACTACCTCCACCACCTTTGTTGATACGCGAAATAATCACAATTACAATGATGATCAGAATAATAAGAAATAAGCCTCTGTTGCTTCCTGCGTTTCTTTTTCGAGGTTGATCATTTTTGTATTCCCCCTTAGTATAGGACATCAGTGCATCAGTGCCTTGCTCTAATCCTTGATAATAGTTCCCCTCTTTGAAAGAAGGTTTAATTTCATTCTCAATAATACGTCGAGCAATCGCATCTGGCAACGCGCCCTCCACTCCATATCCAGTCTGGATGGTTATTTTATGATCTCCCAAGGATACTAATAATAGAATACCATTATTGTTTTTCTTACCCCCTATTCCCCATTTTTGAGCTAAACGGACGCCATAATCAGCAACATCGTAGCCGTCCAGCGACTTAATAATCACAACTGCTATTTGCGTCGAGGTGGAATCATCAAAAGCAACCAGCTTTCGCTCTAAAAGGGCAGCCTGTTGACCAGATAAAGTATTTGTATAATCTGTCACCAGATGATCTGGCTTCTCAGGAAAAGTTTGAGCAAATGACAAATGCGAAACGAAAATCAGCCAGAGCAGGCAAATTAGTTTCTTCGGTTTTGAGAGCATCACAGTTTCGCTAAAAATCACAAGTAGTAGAAAAATTCACATCAACATATTAATTCCCATCCATGAAAACGATATCATTGGATAGCTCATTCTGATCATCTGCAAGACGAGGAAAATAAGTTTTAAGTTTTTCTCCAGCCATTTGAATTCCAATAATTACACCGTCTGCCATGCGATTTTGTTTAAAAAGACCAACCATCGCCTCTTTAATGGTATTCCAAAAATCCACAGGAACCAATTGATTGATTCCTGTGTCGCCAATGATCGCAAATTTTCTGTCTTCAAGAGCCAAATAAATGAGAACCCCATTTTTATGGATTGTTTTGCCCATCCCTAGTTTTTTAAAATACTTGCTAGCACGGTCAAGAGTTGATTCTTCACATGTTTTCTCCACACATATTCGAATTTCTCCTGAGGTTAAATTTTCGGCAGCTTCTATTGCTTCACGGATGAGCATTTGCTCTTGATCATTAAATAAGGCTGCCATCTTAGAACTGAACTTGCGGAGCTTTTTGAGCATTTGCTTCGGCTTGAAAATATCCTTTTTTCTGAAATCCAAACATAGAGGCAGTTAAGTTATCAGGGAACGAACGAATCTTCGCATTATATGCTTGCGTAATTTCATTAAATCGTTGTCGTTCCACAGTGATCCGATTTTCAGTACCCTCTAATTGTGATTGTAACTCCAGAAAATTTTGGTTTGATTTTAACTGAGGATAATTTTCCACAGCAACAAGCAACCTACCAAGTGATTGTGACAAGTTACCTTGAGCTGATTGAAACTTTTGAATTGACTCTGGACTTAATTTACTTGGATCAACTGTAACTGAAGTAGCTTTTGCACGTGCTTCCATTACCTCAACCAGTGTTGATTTTTCAAAATTGGCGGCACCTTTTACCGTATTAACCAAGTTAGGGATCAAATCTGAACGACGTTGATATACATTTTGGACCTGTGCCCATTGTGATTGTACCTGCTCATCCAATTGAACTATCCCATTATAGCCGCAAGAGCTCAAAGAAAGCAATGCGACAAAGCCAACTAAACCATAAATTATTTTCTTCATGACTATTTAAATTTATTGGTGAATTTACACTATAGTATCCAATTTCCATACATTTGCGTAAAAAATGAGTTAAGAATCCAACAAGTTTATGATAAAAGAGATCGAACTAGCAGTCCTCCCAGAAGAACATCTAAACATGGCTTTTATCAGGGAAACAGCTAGCGACATCCTCCAAGTCGATCAACAACGCCTCACTCATATTCAAGTTTTAAAACGCTCGATTGATGCTCGAGGTCGTCAGATACTTTATCGTCTCAAGATTAAAATTTATATTGATGAGCAACCTTTGCACGAAGTTTTTTCCATTAAATATCCCCATGTTGGCACTAAAAAGCCGATTTTAATTATTGGTGCTGGGCCCGCTGGACTATTTGCTGCTTTAAAATGCATTGAGAATGGATTGAAACCAATCATCCTAGAGAGAGGAAAGGATGTAAAACAGCGTCGTCGCGATTTAGCAGCAATTAATAAATTGGGATTAATCAATCCAGAGTCTAACTATTGCTTTGGTGAAGGCGGGGCAGGGACCTATTCGGATGGCAAACTATATACACGCTCAAACAAACGTGGGGATGTTCAACATGTTTTAAAAACATTCGTCGCTCATGGTGCTACCGAAGATATTTTGATTGATGCGCGTCCACATATCGGGACCAATAAACTACCTCAAATTATTACTGCCATACGCGAAAGCATTTTAAACGCAGGAGGAGAAATATATTTCGATCATAAAGTCGTCGACCTGATCATCCAAGCAGGCCGAGTCAAAGGTGTAAAAATTGCTGATGGCAATACATTCACTGCATCAGCTATCATTTTAGCTACGGGACATTCCGCTAGAGATGTGTATCACATTCTGCATCAAAATAAGATTCATATCGAGGCTAAGCCATTTGCATTAGGTGTACGAATAGAACATCCTCAGCAAATTATTGATGAACTCCAATATCATTGCTCCATACGTAGTCCACACCTTCCACCCTCTTACTACAGCTTAGTAGAACAAATAGGTGGACGAGGTGTGTTTTCATTTTGCATGTGCCCAGGTGGAATTATTGCCCCTTGTGCTACAAATCACGATGAAATTGTAGTCAATGGTTGGTCGCCATCAAAACGAAATAATCCATATGCAAATTCTGGAACTGTGGTACAGGTTAATTTAGAAGATGTTACAGGATCTCATACAGATCCTTTTAAGCTATTAAACTTTCAGGCTGAAATAGAAAAACGAGCTTTTCATTCTGGTGGCGGCAAATTAGTAGCTCCAGCCCAACGAATGGTCGATTTTGTAGAAGGAAAACTTTCTGTTAACCTACCTGCCAACTCATACCTGCCTGGCACCAAGAGTGCTCCACTTGAAGAAGTACTTCCCCATTTCATTTACAAATGTTTGCAGAAAGCGCTACCTATTTTTGGAAAGAAAATGTCTGCTCGTGCAGGTGGGAAGGGCTATTATACGAATGAAGCTATTTTGGTGGGCGTTGAGTCTCGCACCTCATCTCCTGTTCGAATTCCAAGAGATCCCAAGACGTGGCAACATCCACAAATAAAAGGTTTATTCCCATGCGGAGAAGGAGCTGGCTATGCTGGAGGCATTATCTCAGCAGCTATTGATGGAATCAACTGTGCAGATGCATTATTAAAGGATGGCCTATTTTAACACAACTAATGCACACTTAGATTTGGCTATAACACCATCATATCTATTAAAGCATACATCATACAATAAGTGTCGATATTTTTTAATCAGCTATGCTGACTACCTCTTGCGAAGTGCTAGCTACTAAAGTTTAAGTATTAGATTTGATATCTATTTTTTCTTTCATACATGGTCAATATTTTAATTATTTATACCGGTGGCACGATTGGTATGATAACCGATCCGATAACAGGTGTTTTGATGCCATTTGATTTTGAACAAATCATCGATAATGTGCCCGAGTTAAAGCGATTGAAATATAAATTGATGGTTCACTCCTTCGACCCACTAATTGATTCATCCAACATGACTCCAGCCATTTGGATAGAACTAGCAAAGCTCATTGAACGCGACTATCATCGATTTGATGGTTTTGTGGTTTTACACGGATCCGATACGATGGCTTACACAGCATCTGCTTTAAGTTTTATGCTGGAAGGCTTGAATAAACCCATCGTATTTACAGGGTCTCAACTACCTATTAATGGTATTCGAACAGATGCAAAGGAAAATCTCATCACAGCCTTGGAAATTGCCGCAGCAAAACAAAAAGGGAAACCAGCTGTCCCAGAAGTTTGCATCTATTTTGATTATAAGTTGTTTAGAGGAAATCGAGCTATTAAATATAATTCAGCAAAATTTGAGGCTTTTCGCTCTCCCAATTATCCCATCTTGGCTGAAGCAGGCGTTTATTTGAAGTTTAACAAAAACTATATTTTAAAACCCGAAGGATTACCACTGCAAATTCATACACAGCTGGATAGTGCAATTAGCATTCTAAAATTGTATCCTGGAATTAGCCCTACAGTTGTGCATGCTATTTTGGAGGCAGATTGCAAGGCAATCGTCATGGAAACATTTGGATCAGGGAATACATCTACACAAAGTTGGTTTCTCGATCTTTTACGAGAAGCTACCCGCAAAGGCAAATTGATTCTGAATATTTCACAATGCAAAGAGGGTAGCGTAGAACTAGGTCGCTATGAAACGAGCAATCAACTAAAAGATATCGGTATTGTTAGTGGATACGATATGACTTTCGAAGCCGCTGTAACCAAACTGATGCACTTATTAGGTACTAGAAAAAGTAATCGAGAAATTGCTGGTCTGCTCGAAACTGATCTTCGAGGCGAACTAACTAGAGACTAATCGCTAGAATAGTAAAAAGGGTGTAGGCATAAAACCCGAATACAGCTAATCTTCCCTCTCATTCTAATTCAAGAAAGGTATGGGCATAAAAATAAGCTCAGAATAGCTTATTTAAAATCTCTATTTTAGCACGCTAAATTAATTTGGAAGAATGAGTACATCATTTGATTTTGAAAAGCCTATTTCTGATTTGCAACAGCAGATTGAAAAGATAAAACAGGTTGCCGAAAAAACAAAAATAGACATGTCAGCAACACTAGCCGAGCTAGAAAATAGATTAGAAAAATCCAAACAAGAGATATATGCAAACCTCAGCGGTTGGCAACAAGTACAATTATCTCGTCACCCCGAACGACCTTACACCCTATCCTATATCGAAATGATATGCGACGATTTCATTGAAATGCATGGAGATCGGACAGTGAAGGATGACAAAGCTATTGTGGGAGGGTTTGCATCCATTGGTGGTCAAACAGTGATGATTATCGGCCATCAAAAAGGCACAAATACCAAAACAAGACAATACCGAAATTTTGGCATGGCTAATCCTGAAGGATATCGAAAAGCTTTACGCTTGATGAAGCTTGCAGAAAAATTCAATAAACCCGTAATCTCCTTTATTGATACGCCTGGTGCCTTCCCTGGTTTAGAAGCTGAAGAACGTGGGCAGGGTGAAGCCATTGCTCGAAATCTGCTCGAAATGTCCGTACTGAGCGTGCCAATTCTTTGCTTTGTAATTGGTGAGGGGGCATCTGGAGGTGCCTTAGGTATTGGGATTGGAGATCGTGTGTATATGCTCGAACACACATGGTACTCTGTTATTTCGCCAGAATCTTGCTCTTCTATTTTGTGGAGAAGCTGGGATTTTAAAGAACGTGCAGCAGCTAGCTTAATGCTAACAGCCGAAGATATGTTCAGGAACAAACTTATTGATGGAATTATTAAAGAGCCTCTGGGCGGTGCCCATCAAGATCCTGTAAAAATGGCCGCGATTATCAAAGAACAAATCATCAAAGACTTAGATATTCTATGCAAAAGAGACACGGAGAGTTTGATCAACGAACGTATTGATAAGTTCTGCTCGATGGGTGTCGTAATTGAAGAATATTAGTTTGAAATGATGAGGCCCCAACTCATCTGTAAGATTTCTGCACGACGATACTAAAAAGGTGAATCAAGATAAAGCTTGATTCACCTTTTTTATGAAGATTCAACATCTACTCTTATTCTGATCAAAAAATACGCTCTTTTAAAAGCTTAAACTTTATGGTGCTGCTGGTTCTGGCATATTATTAAAAATGACAGTCCTATTATTGTTGGCACCACTGTACTTGTATATCACAATTCCACCAATTAATCCTGTTACTGTCACTTCGGGTAATACATTACGTGCAGCAATGTTATAAACATTGTTGTTTTGATCCACTATTTGGTATTGCTCATCGCCCCATCCCAATCCACTTCCAGGGTACTCATTTCGAAT
>CALLKE010000098.1 GCA_938008555.1 uncultured Pedobacter sp. | reverse complement strand
GCTGGGCGTTAATATTAAACGCGATGATATCATTCAAACTCTTGGCTGGCCCGGGTTTAAAAAGCAGGAATATGGTTATCGGCTCAACCCTTTCAATCTGGTTTTTACAAAATAGCTAATCGTGATAAGACCAAATCGAAGGGTTTTCTAAAGGGATAATCGTCCCATCTTCAGCAGACTTATAATGGGTTGGTAAAATAGGTTGAAAGTGCGTAGTTTCTTCGCCTGTTTCAGGATCAACCTTGGTTTCTTTTAAATCCATAGCTTCCACGCATAAAAAACCATATTTTGATTTGCGGGCTGCGGTTTTACAGAATTTGATGTAACCCTTTGTAGAAAGCACATCAATGCGGTCTCGAATGGAATGCTGACCGCCAAGGCCTGATCTGTTTTCAAAGGTTCTGCAGAACTGACTTGCGGTGTAAAGCTTGCCTTTGCGTGCTTCATCGTAAATCAGCTGTAAAATGATATCGTGCTTGCGTCTGCGTTCTGCATCCAACTTCTCGCCGTAATGCTTATTCACTAGACGCTCTGATTCTTCTTCGAGAACGGACCATTTGCCGGCTATTTTATCGACCCATTTATTATCAATGCGCTCACCGTTGCGCAGCTCAAAAATCAATTGCCGCGGTGTTTTGGTTTCATCAGGCCGAAACAAAATCATGCCGGTGGTATAAAAACCTCTGAGGGCGCCGGCACCGCTCAAAGACTGAAAAGGGTCTTCTTCCAAAAGCTTTTTTGTAATCTTCTTGGTGTGATGGGCAACAATCATCCCGGCATTGGGATTCACCAAATGACGTAAACGCTCCAGTCTATCTTGTAAGAAAAACAACATGGCGTTGTTATCATTTTCTGTGCCGTGATCGCCGGCATCAAAGATGTTGCGCAATGGATCAATAACGATTAAATCCAAGGTTTTTGGATCAAAAAAGTCGTTAATGGTTTGCACAATCTGCGCAATACCTTCATCATTTAGCAGCATTCTGGTTTGAGGCGTGATCACAAGGTTATTGCTCATTTGCTCGAGCACATCATTATCAAGCTCCAGTTGTTTAAGACGTTCACGCAAATAATGATAGCCAATCTCTGTTTGTAGATAAAAAATCTTCAAGGGCTTTGCGGGTTGCATTCCCAAAAAATGTTTGCCTGCTGCCATATGCACCAGCCAGCTGATAAGAAAATCGCTTTTTCCGACTTTGGGTGCGCCGCCAAAAATCAGCAGCCCACCGGGTGTTACAATACGCGGGGCAATCACATCACAAGGCATGGGTGAATCATCCTGAAGTAATTGCCCCAAGGTAAAAGCCGGGACCATCTTATTGATGCTGATTGTCTTTTTCGAGCAAAGTTCAATAAAATTCTCTAAATCAACGCCTTCTGCATCAGAATCTGCTGCGTCATAACCTAAAGGCTTATCCTCAGGAATCTGAAGGATTTGAATAGACGCTACACCTAGATTTTTGAGTTTTAATGACACTTTATCGGCATATTGTCGGCCTGGCTCATCATGGTCTGGCCAAATGATCACATGTTTGTTTTTAAGCGGCTCCCAATCTGTTTTATCAATGGGGGCATTAGCACCAAACATGGCAGTAGTTGCGGTAATGCCATGTTTAATGAGGCTATCTGCTGATTTTTCCCCCTCAACAAGCACAACCGTTTTGGCTTTTAAGATGCCCGGGATGTTATAAAGCGGCCTTGGATTTGGCGCTCGATTACGGCAGGTTTTAACGTCCCACGGTCTATATTGCTTACCTGAATCTGTTTCATAGCGATAAACGCAGGCAATCAGTTTATTGGCTTCATCAAAATAATCCCATCTAGCTGTGGGGGCCCCGAGCAGTTCAGGCCCTTCTTCCTCTTGTGTAGCTTCGTGCTTTTTCTTAATTTCAGAAACCATGGCATATACGCTTTTGGTGCGCTCACCGGACCACTGAGCAATATCAGCTAAAATTTCAGGAAATTGCGAACGCGTATCTTTGCCGGTGACAGCTGCCCATAAACTGATAATGTCACCTCCTTCACCGGTTGCAAAATCATGCCACATACCGATGCGATTACCTTCAAGCTCGACAACTAAGCTTTGGCCGGGATTACCTTGCACATCACCCACATAAAATTTATTGCGCTGAAAAACACCGCCGGGTAACAAATAGGATAAGCAGGATTTAAGGCTGTAGAGTAATCTGGCTTTTAGCTCTGATACTTGTTCCGATGGCTCCCAAGGCGATGCGCTTTCAAAGCAGTTCTGTGGGATGGCTGTGTTGAAGTTAAAGAAATCCTTCATATCAATGACATTGCTCATACGCCCCCTCCAAAACAGGTTTTATGGTAAGGGCACCATTTACACTCAAAGTAATTGGGATCTTGGCTAAGACGAGGCAATAGCTCAGAAGCGCTTGATGCTTGTAATATTTGCACAGCGCGGTCAGAGTATTTTTGCGCCACAGCCTCATCAAAAGCTACCCACTCAAAATAAAGCTCTGAAGTATCTTTATTAAGCGCAACCAATAAGGCCGGCGCTTCTGTTAGCTGCATATAAGCCATATAAAGCTGAATCTGCACGTAGTAGACTGGCTTGCTTACAGCCAGTCCATGCTTTTCAAGATCTTTCCAGGATTTATTGTTAAGTGTTTTGCATTCAAAAAGTGCCGGATAAAGAAACCCATCGGGACCAGCTACAATCACGCCGTCAATATGCCCAGCTATGCGATCACCTGCGACTGAAAAGCTATTTTGCTGACCGTCTTTATTGTGAGTTCTGATATCAAACCCGGCATCTTTCAACCACGAGATCACTAACGATTCCAGGTGATGACCCATTGCAAAAGTCCGCAGTTGCCTGCCCAAAAAAGGCTGATCAGGTTCTGCTCCCATAAATTCATACTGTAATTTACGAGCGCAATTTTCCCCTAAACGAGAGGCGCCAAGATAGGACCTTTTTGGCTTTTGCTGATGCTCACGCGCAATAGCGCTATCGAGCATCGCTGCTAATTTATTCTCCATGGCTGGCCTCATCGATGATTTGGCACCATTTGATTAAATCAAGGGCGGTAAGGCTTCCGATAGGCGCTGCCAGATTCGCGTGCTTCGCCAGATGATTGAAGAGGATCTGGGCGTTTCGGATAATATGATTCGGGACGGAAGTAACACTCCCTTTGTTCCGGTTGGAATCGTGGGAATCGCTTCCGCCAGCTGCTAAAGGCATCCTGGCACTTTTTGCTGCAAAACCACCAATGTTTCGAATAATGGTTGTTTGGCTGGCGCCGCCCTTCGGGTGAATAAAACCATCCAAAACCGCCGGCTTTACCGTGACAGAATGCGCACCACGGTTCTTGATTTTTTGACATGTTATGACCATTTGAGTACCTTTTGAAGATGTTGAATATTTTTCGTCATGAGCGCTTTGAAGAAGTGATCGCGTACTGCATCTGGATCAAGCTCGGCAAGATCACAAACAAAGCAAAAAGACTGAGGTGATTTTTGAAAAAACCAGCGCATCGCTTGGTGCCTATAAAGATTTGAATCGGTGCATCCAAAGGCATCGCGCGCGGCTCTATCAATCACAGCCCGCCATAGTAGTATTTCTCCTGTAACGTTCATGGCTGCTCTCCTTGCATCACCATGAAGTCAGATTTCAGGTAAAGGTTATTCGGCCCTTGTAAAACTAATCTAAGGCATTGCTGCGGCTGTAACGGATGCACAGTAAATCCGGTTCGAAGGACATGACGTTTTTGTACCCTTGGACCCGGAATTTTACGTCCCACCCGAAGTGGGATATCTTTAAAATCACCGTAAATACAAAAGCGATAATAGATTTGCCCCTCAACGATTCGCTCTTTTGGCAGCGCCATCAAACCCAAGCTTTGGGCCACAAACGCAATATCTTGAGCGAGTTGCTTACTTGAAGTCGTATACTCAAAGGTTTTGTGGAGCATGTGACCGTCTGTATCAAGCAACCCTGCCAAAATCTCTTGTCGTACTTTTTGAGAAGAACGCTTATAGATGTCCGGGATAAACTTTTCCGGTGAGCTTTTGTTGTATAAACCAAGATTGCGCAAAGCCTCAGTCAGTGGGTTGGTTTTCCCGCTTATACTGCTAAAATAATAACCATTTGCTTGATTACCCGGGATTTGATCGATGCGCACCGAAAGCCCCATTTGATCGGCCATCACAAAACAATAATC
>CALLKE010000097.1 GCA_938008555.1 uncultured Pedobacter sp. | reverse complement strand
GATCTTTTCTTCCGTTATTTGAATCAAAAAGTTGCATTGGCGAGTTGAATCTGCGCATAATAGTTACTTCTTATTTTAATTAAAAAATCATGAGAAAATTAATTTTATTACCAGCTGTTGCTGCTGCTATTTTAATGACTACAGCTACAAGCTGCAAAAAAAATGATCAGAAACCTGCTGCTACTGCACAAAAAACAGAAGCAAAAGTAGAGGACAAAAACAAAAAAGAAGGAGCAGTAAGTCCAACAATAACTCCTGTAGCTCCAACAGGTGAAGTAAAAGCTCCTGCGGCTCCAACAGGTGAAGTAAAAGCTCCTGTAGCTCCAACAGGTGAAGTAAAAGCTCCTGCAGCTCCAACAGGTGAAGTAAAAGCTTCTGCAGTATAATAAGGCTGATTATAGAGTGTGTACTGTGTAGTCTAACACAGTATTTTCAAAATCAAATGAATACAAAGAGGGTGAGCTAAGAAAGCTAGTGACTGAACATTAGCTGAAGCTAATTCCCTTTTGCTTATTCAAAAAATAGAATATTGGACCTATTTGAGTTTTCCAATATAAAAAACAAGAAAAGTTGTCTTCCATAAGGAGGCACCTCTTTTTTGTTTAGAGGAGGTTTGAACTAATCTAATCTCCGAACTATATGGGCGTTATGTAGCACTTGAATACTTTTCTTATTGCCGTATAGGTATAACTGGTGGAGGTGTTCTCAAATGTTTAACGGCATAGGTGATCTTTGCTGAATCCAAAATATCTACGGATACATTTTTACAAAATGTTCTGAATTTTTCTCGAGTCATTTTCATCGAATAGCACTGAGATTTGAATTCGGAAAAATCAGCATCCTGGAATAAAGACCCCAGTGCAAATAGCTCTAATGTACAAAAGGTGGATGTGTTCCATATATTGCCCTCAAAATAATGCATGATATTGGTTAAAGCTCCCTGATTGGGATCTGGAAAGAAGAAAGGTATGAGTGGCTTTGTAAAAGGTATTACCATGAGGATGAGGTCTGGAAGAGTTGATTTATTAAGTTTTACTTTGACAAGACCGCTTACTGTGTTTGATACAGAAGCAATCTACCAAGCATGTGGTTTTGCAGGATTATTATCATCCATGATGATGATAAAATGTGCAGTGTTCAAAGGCGCATTCTCCCATGATAACTGAGGTGAAGATATCATGTCTTCTACTGGTTTGTCACCCGCTTTAATTACGATTTCATCCTTAAAAGTATCAGATTGAACTTTAAACACACTAGCTTCGATGTTTCCCTTTTGACACCCAATGATAAGTGAATAAACAAGTATTGTGCAGAATAAAAACTGTGGGTTGGTTTTCATGTGCAAATTGTTTTTTCGTTTCTTTTGTAAAAGAGAATATCAAAGGGATTCGATTTAGTGAGGATCAAATCCCTTTTCATTTTTTACCGTGAGTGCCTACTGGTCGTCTGTAGAACCTGAATGGGGTATTCGGCTTTTGCTAAACCTAAAATTCGATTGTTATTGGTGATTGAAAGCATTTTGATAAATTCTTCCCGACTTATCTGTTGCTCCGGGCGTTTAATTTTTGCCCACTCATCTTCTGTCAGTGGGGCATTTAATGCGAAAATACTTAATGTGCAAGTTGTTGCACCATTTATCATGCGAGGCGTTCTGTAGTGTCTTATAGTTGTCATGACATCTAAATGATGATACTGAGGTGCAGTGCCACTATGTACAATTTCTAAATCTGTAACAGTGCTCGATATGGCTGCACTCCAATAAAGGAAGCTTGCATTATCTTCCAGCACCGTTATAAATTGCTTGGTGCCTTTGGGTATGTCTTTAAATGATAGTTGAGGTGATGAAAGACTTCCCACAAAGCCTATTCCATATGGGTCATGATTAAGCGTGCTAGATTCAACGGTAAATTTATTCAAAGAGGCCTCTTGTGGTGTAATGTCGTTTTCCTTACATCCTGTCCCAACTAAATAAATAAAGGATACGTACAATAGAAATTTAAAATTGTTTTTCATTTTGTTTGTTTGTTAAATAAATAATTCAGTATTGTTTGTTATGGAACAAACCTATCTGAGTGGATAATATTGTGCCAGGGCAAATAAATTGAAGAGTGATTACTCTGTCAATGATGATGAGGTATTAACATGATAAATTATGAATACGAGCGTTTAATACTCAATACTAAATTTTAATTTTGCGGTTCTAATACAATTGAATTTATGAACATGGAGAGAGGACCCATATCCCGTTTTGTAGAAAAAAACTATTTACATTTTAATGCAGCTGCATTGGTAGACGCAGCTAAAGGCTACGAGACTCATTTGATTGAGGGTGGTAAAATGATGATCACCTTAGCTGGTGCGATGAGTACGGCTGAACTAGGAATTTCACTGGCTGAAATGATTCGCCAAGATAAAGTGGATATCATTTCATGTACGGGTGCCAATTTGGAGGAAGATATCATGAATTTAGTAGCACACTCTCACTATAAACGTGTTCCTAACTACCGCGATTTAAGCCCGCAAGATGAATGGGATCTTTTAGAAAATCATTACAATCGAGTGACCGACACCTGTATCCCCGAAGAAGAAGCGTTTCGTAGGCTACAAAAACACATTCATCGGGTATGGAAAGATGCGGATGAAGCCGGTGAGCGTTATTTTCCACATGAGTTTATGTATAAAATGCTGCTTAGTGGAGAGCTAGAGCAGTACTATGAAATTGATCCGAAAAATTCATGGATGTTAGCAGCAGCTCAGAAGAACTTACCTATTGTTGTTCCCGGATGGGAAGACTCAACTATGGGCAATATATTCGCCTCATATGTGATTAAAAATGAGATGAAGGCTTCTACCATGAAAAGCGGAATTGAATACATGGCTTGGTTGGCCGATTGGTATGTGAAAAATTCAGAAGGAAAAGGCGTTGGTTTTTTTCAAATAGGAGGTGGGATTGCTGGGGATTTCCCGATTTGTGTGGTGCCAATGCTATATCAGGATATGGAGATGGAGAATATTCCTTTCTGGAGCTACTTTTGTCAAGTATCTGATTCTACAACCTCTTACGGTTCATACTCTGGGGCTGTTCCAAATGAAAAAATTACGTGGGGCAAGCTCGATATCAATACACCTAAATTTATCGTGGAATCAGACGCAACCATTGTGGTTCCACTCATATTTGCATGGGTGCTAAAGCAATAATTGCAGGAGCTTCGTTATCTCTATTGGTGGATTTTTGTTTCTAATTTAGAATGATTATAAATTCTAAAAATTGTCAGCTGAATGTCATCCTTCGGCGAATAAATTATACTTTTGCCAATTAGAAATTCGTTTGAAATTATCATGAGTTAGTTTTCATGAAACACTGATGAAATCAAGCAAAGAAACTCTTCAAATACCTGTGCAAAATCAAACACAGGTTAAGATAAAAATTGGCTGTGATAGCATCATGTCAATTTAAAGAGCGAAATGAATACGTAAAATAAAGCTACAAATAGTGGTTTTAAACCTTGTCAAGATCAATTTAAAGTATAAAATACTCGGTATGAGGAGCATCTCATTGTTTTTTAAGGGCGTTAAGCAAACATTATTTTTGATTCTTTCTCTGTTGTTTATTGGAGAAGGTACTTACGCGCAGAGTGCGACTGAAGGTGCAACTTTGTTCAAGCAAAAATGTACTTCATGTCATGCGGTTAATCGGGTGGTGATTGGACCAGCATTGAAAGATATTGATCAACGTCATGAGGAAGCTTGGCTCATCGAGTGGATTCAGAATTCCCAGAAGATGATTGCCTCCGGAGATGCGAAAGCAGTTGCTCTGGCTAATCAATACAAGCCTAATGTGATGACGGCATTTCCGGAATTAACGCCAGATAATATCAAAAGCATATTAGCGTATATTAAGGAAGAGGGTAATAAACCAGCCGCTGCGGCAAATGCATCAGCCGGTGGCCAATCTGGCGAATCAGGTAGCAATGACGAGGTTAATGATTTTATGCTAGGTGGTTTAATTCTTGTGATCATTATTGCCTTCCTTGTTATTTTGGTTCTGAATCGTGTGATTGCTACATTAGAACGTTTATTGTTGCAGAAGCAAGGGGGAGTGATCGAAGAAGAGAAAGCAAAACGTGGCAGTATTCGATCTAGATTAGAGCATTGGAATGCACTTCTGAATAACAAGAAAAGAATGTTCTTCATTGTTCTGATTCTTGTTTCCATCTTAGGAACAATGGGCTGGATCGGTATGTGGGACACCGATGTTCATACAGGATATCAACCAGTACAACCAATTAAGTTCTCTCATCAGCTACATGCTGGTATTAACAAAATAGATTGCCAATACTGTCATACAGGTGCCTACAAATCAAAAAATGCATCAATTCCATCATTGAATGTGTGTATGAATTGCCATAGCTATGTTCAGGCTACGGATAAGTATAATGGTGAAATTTCTCCAGAGATCAAGAAAATCTATCGCGCCTTGGATTATGATCCAACTACCAAAAAGTATGGTCCAGATACTAAACCAATTGAATGGGTTCGTATTCATAATCTGCCAGACTTTGCTTATTTCAATCATTCACAACACGTGAAGGTAGCAGGCATTAAATGTCAAAAATGTCATGGTCCTATTCAAAATATGGAGGAAGTCTATCAATATTCTCCACTAACAATGAAATGGTGCATCAATTGCCATCGTGAAACGGAAGTAAATCACAAAGGAAACGCCTATTATGATCGTATCATAGCAGCACACGAACAGCTGAAAAAAGGCGAAAAGATCACAGCTGCTGTATTAGGTGGAACAGAATGTGGCAAATGCCATTATTAAGAATTAGGGTAACGTATAATTTTATATAGCTTAAATGGAAAGCAATAAGAAATACTGGAAAGGTTTAGAAGAGCTGCATAATACCAAAGACTTTGTTGAAAATAGCAAGCATGAATTTGCGGAGCCTCTTCCTATCGAGGAAGTGTTAAATGAAGCTGGTTTAAGTACAGTGACTCCGCGTCGTGACTTTTTAAAGGCTTTGGGTTTTGGCTTAGGTGCTGTTACATTGGCAGCTTGTCAACGAGTACCTGTTCACAAATCAATACCTTATTTAGTAAAACCAGAGGAGATTGTTCCAGGTATACCTAATTACTATTCTTCTACATTTAACGGTCATAGTGTTTTAGTAAAAACACGTGAAGGTCGTCCCATTAAGGTAGAAGGAAATCCAAACTGCATCTTGAGTAAAGGTAGCTTGGATTCCAAGGGGCAAGCATCTGTTTTAGACTTATACGATGTGTCTAAATTAAAAGGTCCCATGCTTAATGGCTCTCCTGCGACATGGAATCGGGTAGACGAGTTTATTAAAAATGAACTATCCAAAGCTCAATCTTCTAATAAAAAAATAAGAATCATTTCTTCAACAGTGAATAGCCCTTCAACAAAGGCTGTAATTGCTGATTTTACTGCGAAATATTCCAATACAAAACATATTCAGGTAGATGCTGTCTCTTATACAGGCATTATCAAGGCTAATGAAAATAGTTTTGGGAAGGTTGTTCTGCCGCGATATCATTTTGATAAAGCAGATGTCATCGTTAGTTTTAGTGCCGATTTTTTAGGAACATGGATCTCTCATCTCGAGTTTAATCGTGATTACGCATCTAATCGTGATAATGCCTCGTTGAAGAATAAAAAGATGTCTAGACACATCCACTTCGAAGCTGGAATGAGTTTGACAGGTTCCAATGCAGATACACGTATTCCTCTAAAACCCTCTGAAGAAGGTATTGCCTTAATCAAACTATATAATGCTTTAGGTGGATCTTTGCCGATATCTAAAGATTTGGTGGATAATCCAAATGCTGATAAAGCAATTGCACTGGTTGCAAAAGAGCTGAGTGCTGCTAAAGGTAGAGCTTTAGTTGTTTGTGGTTCTAATGACGTTTCTATTCAGATTTTGGTAAATGCTATCAATTCTTTACTGGGAAGTTATGGCACAACGATTGATCTAGATAATCCTTCATATCAATATGCTGGTAATGATTCTGAGTATGTAGAATTTATTAATGAAATGAAGCGGGGTGAGGTAGGTGCTGTATTTTTCTTAAATACAAATCCAGCTTACGACTATTTAAATGCAAAAGAGTTTTCTGATGCTTTGGCTAAGGTAGCACTTCGCGTTTCTTTTGCAGATCGAGAAGATGAAACAGCTTCATTATGCCAAATAATCGTTCCTAATCATCATTATTTAGAATCATGGGGAGATGCAAATCCGGTGGAAGGGTATTATACGATTACTCAACCTACCATTAATCCTGTGAGTAGTACACGCTATGCTGAAGAAGGCTTTTTGATTTGGTCTGATGCCGCTGTGAAGGATTATTACCAGTATGTTCAAAACAACTGGTCTAAAAATATATTTTCAAAAGCTGGTGGCACAAGCTGGAAGCACCTTCTGCAAATAGGCTCTGTATACGCAGGGCAGAAAAAAATAAGCTCATATACTTTCACACATGACTTAAATGCTGTTGCTCAAACGATTGCTGTCAGGAGCAATACTTTAGGAAAAAAAGGTGAAAATATAGTTGAACTGCACCTTTACGAGAATACGGCTATAGGTGATGGTAAGACGGCGAATAATCCATGGTTGCAGGAATTACCAGATCCAGTATCCAAAGTAACCTGGGATAATTTTGTAGCTATTGGACCTAAATACGCTGAAAAATTAGGAATCAAAGAATTTGACTTGATCGAAGTTAAATCTGCTACACATCAAGTCATACTTCCTGCCTTGTTACAGCCTGGTCAAGCTAGTGGAACAATTTCTATTGCGTTGGGATATGGGCGCACAAAAGCAGGCAAAGCAGGATCTGAAGTAGGGAAAAATGCTTTTCCATTCTTAGATTTTGTAAATGGTACATTTCAAAATGCAAGCTCAGTCACAATTAATAAAGTAGGTGGAAGGTATGAACTGGCACAAACACAGACACATTACTCCATCGAAGGTAGAAACATCGTTCGTGAAACTACTTTAAAAGATTATCTGAAAAATCCAAGTGCGGGTACAGGCCGCCGTTTTGAAAACAAAGTTGATCTTTGGAAGGAATATGATCGACCAGGACATAGCTGGGTAATGGCGATTGACTTAAACGCTTGTACAGGCTGTGGTGCTTGTGTAGTTGCTTGTAATGCCGAAAATAATATTCCAGTAGTTGGGCGTGATGAGGTTCGTCGTCGTCGTGAAATGCATTGGTTACGTATTGATCGTTATTACAGTTTTCAGGAAGAAGATGGAAAATCAGTAACTGAAGAAAATGAGATCAAGCATCTTGAAAACATGGATAATGTATCAGTTGTCTATCAACCGATGCTCTGTCAACATTGTAACCATGCTCCTTGTGAAACAGTATGTCCGGTATTAGCGACAGTTCACTCTTCTGAGGGATTAAATCAAATGGCTTATAACCGGTGTGTAGGTACACGTTATTGTGCAAATAACTGTCCATACAAAGTACGCCGCTTCAATTGGTTTAATTACTGGAACGATTCTAGGTTTGATAATTATCTGAATAATGAATTCACTCAGCTCGCTCTTAATCCAGATGTAACGGCCCGTTCACGTGGAGTAATGGAAAAATGCTCTATGTGTGTTCAGCGTATTCAGGCTGGAAAGCTGCATGCTAAACTAGAAAAACGTCCACTGAAAGATGGAGATATCAAAATGGCTTGTCAGCAAACTTGCCCTACTAATGCGATCATTTTTGGAGATGCTAACGATCCCGAATCTGAAGTATATAAAGCTTTGAAAAGTGAGCGTACTTACTATGTATTAGAGGAAATTAGTACAAAGCCAAGTATAGGGTATCAAACAAAAGTTAGAAATATTTAGAAGTTTTAAATAATAAGTATTGAGCCTAGCGTGCCGGATTAATTTTTGTTATCAACTGCCTTAAATCTCAATACATGATATGCAATACTCAAATCTTATAAACAATGTCATCTCATAACGAATCCATACTTCGAGAACCCTTGGTTACAGGTAAAAATATTACCTATGCGAAGGTAACAGAGGATATCTTAGTCCCCGTAGAAAACATGCCTAATAAGGCTTGGTGGATAGGGTTTATAGTTTCAGTGCTTGGGGCTTTGCTCTGGGTATTTGCTGTTAGTTATACCTTTTGGATTGGTATAGGTGCCTGGGGGCTAAATAAGACAGTGGGTTGGGCTTGGGATATTACTGGTTTTGTGTGGTGGGTAGGTATTGGTCATGCTGGAACATTGATTTCAGCAGTTTTACTATTATTTAGACAGAACTGGCGTAACTCCATCAACCGTTCAGCAGAAGCGATGACTATTTTTGCTGTAATTTGTGCAGCAACGTATGTTATATCACATATGGGTAGACCTTGGTTGGCTTATTGGGTTTTCCCACTTCCAAACCAATTTGGTTCTCTATGGGTTAACTTTAATTCACCTTTGGTCTGGGACGTATTTGCAATCTCAACATACTTTTCTGTATCACTTGTTTTTTGGTATACTGGTTTATTACCAGATATAGCCACGATCCGTGATAGAGCAACTGGTTTACGTCGTCGAATTTATTCAATCTGTTCGTTCGGTTGGAATGGATCTGTTAAAACGTGGCAACGTTTTGAGATTGTATCACTCATTTTAGCAGGTGTTTCTACACCACTTGTACTTTCTGTACATACCATTGTATCGATGGACTTTGCTACTTCTGTAATTCCTGGTTGGCATACGACAATTTTTCCTCCATATTTTGTGGCTGGAGCTATTTTCTCTGGCTTTGCGATGGTGCAAACACTCATGTTAATAGCACGTAAAGTGTTGGGCTTTGAGAACTATATCACCATGTTTCACATCGAATCAATGAACAAAATTATCATCCTAACAGGATCGATAGTAGGTGTGGCTTATCTCACAGAGCTATTTATCGCTTGGTATTCTGGTGCAGAATACGAGCAGTATGCATTTTTAAATCGTGTGAGTGGTCCGTATTGGTGGGCATATTGGAGCATGATGACCTGCAATGTGATTTCTCCTCAATTATTTTGGTTTAAGAAAATACGTACAAGTATTGCGGCATCATGGATACTTTCAATTGTCGTAAACATAGGTATGTGGTTTGAGCGCTTTGTAATTATCGTAACATCATTACATCGTGATTATTTGCCATCCAGCTGGGCTATGTTTTATCCTTCGGTAATTGATGTTTGTGTTTTTATTGGCTCAATTGGAGTGTTCTTCACTTTATTCTTATTGTTTTTAAGGGTATTGCCTGGGATTGCAATGGCTGAAGTAAAACTTTTATTGAAGAGCTCTAGCGATCAAGCAAAGCAAAAATTAATTAAAGAGGGTACTGTAGATAAAGCACAAGCTCAGTTTTATACTAACTCTTTGCAGAAGTATGATAGTGTTTCACAAAAAGTAGAGTACACAGGAAATTAAAGATGAGTAACACAAAATATATTTTAGGCCATTTTGAAGATCCAGATGATCTGATGCATGGAATAGATCAGCTCCAAGCGAATGATATAAGCATATATGACGTTTTTACACCCATGCCTATCCATGGAATAGAAGCTAAACTTGGTGTTAAGCGTTCACGTTTGCCAATAGTTGCTTTTTGTTGTGGCTTGACGGGTACTATTACGGCGTTTTCTATGATTTATTACATGCTTGTGTATGATTGGCCGATTGATATAGGTGGTAAACCTTCGTTTGCATTTCCTGATTTTATTCCAATCATGTTTGAATTAACAGTACTTTTTTGCGCATTTGGAATGGTTGGAATGTTTTTCTTTAGAAATCATTTATTTCCTGGGCGAGCACCCCGTGTGATGGATCTTCGTGCAACAAACGATCGTTTTGTAATAGCCATCGATGTAAAGAAAAACCCACATCCAGGTAAGATAGATAGTCTTTTAAAAGATGCTGGAGCTGTAGAAGTTATGCACAACGACAGAAAATATATAAGTTATGAATAAGCTAATAGGTCTTGGTATCATTTTTATTCTTGTGATTGTGGGTGGTTTGATGTACTTCTGTTTTGATAAACGGAGTACAGGGTTGGAATACGCCCCCAATATGTATGAACATAAAGCATTTGACCCAGATCAACCCAATGAAAATTTTAAAGACGGTAAAACAGCTCAGTTACCTCCGGATGGAACTACGCCAGTTGGCTTTGATCGAGTAGAGGATGAGTATCCCAATACATTGGAAGGATACGAGTCTGCAAGTAAAAATTTAAGCAATCCATTTTCTATAACGCAGGCAAACTTGATAGAAGGAAAAAGTTTGTATGTGAATATGTGCTCACATTGCCATGGTTTTGAAGGTAAAGGAGATGGATCTATCGTTAAACTAGGAAAGTTTCCACCACCACCATCTTATTCAACAGGAGTTTCTTCTCGTGGGGGAGCGATGAAAGATCTTACGGATGGAAAAATATTTCATACAATCACATATGGTGTTAATTTGATGGGACCACACAAATATCAACTAACACCAACAGAGCGTTGGAAGATCGTGATGTATGTTCACGAATTACAAAAATTACAGTAGACAATTGCTAATTAGATGGGAAATCATAATCACAACCATAGCCATAATTTTTCTGAATATTTTAAATTTTCAGGAAAACCTAGAATTTGGAGTTTAACAGCAATCCTCATTGGAGTTTTTTCGATTGGGTATGGCTTTTTAACGGACCATGCCGAGCGTACTTTCGCTAATCTTTTGCTCATGTCTTATTATATAACCTGCGTAGCAGCATGTGGGCTTTTCTTTCTCGCAGTACAGCATGTTGCTCAATCAGGCTGGTCTGCGGGTTTGTTACGAGTTCCGCAAGCGTTTGCTAAAGTATTGCCCGTTGCTGCACTACTTTTGATCATTGTTTGTGCAGGTGGACTATTCACACATAACTTGTATCATCACTGGAATGGTGAAGGATTAACAGATCCCAAGAGCCCCAATTTTGATTCTATTATTGCCGGTAAATCTAGTTTCTTGAATGTACCTTTTTTCTTGAGTCGCTTGGTTATTTTTTTAGGATCATATAGTATTTTTTCTTTCTTACTTACAAAGCTTTCTGCTAATGAAGATCTGGAAGGGGGAGTGAATGGATATGAAAAAGGTATTAAATGGTCCGCTATCTTTCTTGTTATTTTTGGCTTCACTACACCAATATGGGCATTTGATACAATTATGTCTTTAGAAGCTCATTGGTTTTCAACTATGTTTGGCTGGTATAATTTTGCCGCGATGTGGGTGAGTGGTCTATGTGCAATTACTTTAACAATTATTTTATTAAAAAAATTAGGTCATCTAACTTGGATTAATGAAAATCATTTGCATGACCTAGGTAAACTCATATTTGGATTTTCTATTTTCTGGACTTACGTATGGTTTGCTCAGTTTCTATTGATTTATTATGCAAATATGCCGGAAGAAACAGTTTACTTCTACCGTCGTTGGGAGCCAGAGTATTTGCCTTGGTTTTGGTTAAACATTGTGATCAATTTTGTTTCTCCGGTATTAATTCTGATGACACGAGATGCTAAGCGTAAGTCAAAGACTTTAATGTACGTATGCATTATGTTATTGTGTGGTCATTGGTTGGATTACTATATGATGATTATGCCTGGTACTGTTGAGGGGCATCGTGGTTTCGGAATTATTGAAATAGGAACAGCAATTGGTTTTGTAGGTTTGTTTACATTTTTGATGCTTTCTCATTTGAGTAAAAGAGCAATGGCCCCTATTCATCATCCATTTCTAGAGGAAAGCTTACATCACCAGATATAATGTGTGATGTAGCCGAGCGGAAATCAGTTCGCTCAGCATTTAAAATATATAGAATGACGAGATATAAATCTTGTGTCTCTAATTAATATAGACGTATTGTTTGATAAAGTATGGATTTAAGAAAAATTTTTAGCGTCAGGTCGATCACGATATTTATAGGATTATGTATTCTTATTTCGAGTGCGATTTCATTGAGTGCACAGACAGAGGACTCAACAATGGTTTCAACTACCATCGCTACCGATAGTGCTGTTAATAAAATAGATATTTTGTCAAGTAAGTCTTTGGCAACTCCTTTAATTAGCACAGCAGTTGATACAAATGCGCGATTTGCTGATTTCACAGTCAAAAAACCTGAAGCCGATAAATCGCCCATGTATAAATCGGCAACTTACTATTTCATGTTATTCTTTTTAGTATGTGTGTTTGTAGCTATTGTTGGTAAAGTATTACAGGTTTATGAGCTTTCACGTGAAATGCAAGGCAAAAAAGACCCTATTAATTGGAGAGGTATACAAGGAATACTGTTTGTGTTTGCTCTACTTATAGGTCTCTATGGAGTTTATTGGTCTTACACAGTTCATGGTCCAATGAGTATACATGAGTCAGGATCTGTACATGGAGAGCGTATTGACTTTATGTTTAACATAACTTTGATCATAACTAGTATTGTATTTATTCTTACTCATATTGTTCTTTTTGGTTTTGCATATAAATACAGAGGAGTCGAAAGTAAAAAAGCTCACTTTTATCCCCATAATAATGCATTAGAGCGAATCTGGACAGTTGTACCTGCTATCGTATTAACTATACTGGTAATATTCGGTTTCTTTACTTGGAGAGGTATTACAAATGTTTCTGAGCAAGATCAAAAAAAGGCGCTTAGTATCGAAGTAGTGGGTGAACAATTTAAATGGAATATTCGCTATGCTGGTGGTGATAATCAATTGGGAAGTAAAAACTACAAATTGATTTCTCCGACGAATGGCTTAGGAATCAATTTTAAGGATCAGAAAAGTTGGGATGATAGACTGGGTGGAGAAATTGTTATTCCTGTCAATAGGCCTGTAAGAGTAACCGTGGGCTCAAAGGATGTATCACATAGTTTTTATATTCCCACACTTCGTGTTCAGATTAATGCTGTTCCTGGAATGCCAACCTATTTTCAATTTACACCTCGTTACACCACTGCAGAGATGCGAGAAAAGCGTAATGACCCTAATTTTGATTACATCTTATTATGTGCTAAAATATGTGGATCAGGACATTACAATATGCAAACTAAGGTTAGGATAGTCACTGAAAACGAATATCAAGAGTGGTTATCAAAACAGCCTTTGTATTATAATGATGATGTAAAAAAAGAAATGCAACAAATGGCTGGGCAAGTAGTAAAGGTATATGAGAATAATAAGGTGGCAATAAATAAGGAGGTTTATAAATAATATGGTAAGTGCAACAAAACTTGATCACACTGTCTTAGCGCATCATGATCATGATCATCATAAAGATACTTTTATAACAAAGTATATATTTAGTCAAGATCATAAAATGATCGCTAAACAGTTCCTAATTACAGGTATTTTGATGGCAGTTATTGCGATGATCCTGTCGATATTATTTCGCTTGCAGTTAGGATGGCCCGATAAAAGCTTCCCAATTTTAGAGACGTTCTTAGGCAAATGGGCTGAAGGAGGCCGTATTAAGCCTGATTTTTACTTGGCCTTGGTGACTATCCATGGTACGATGATGGTGTTTTTTGTATTGACAGCTGGCTTAAGTGGAACATTCAGTAATTTGTTAATTCCACTACAATTGGGAGCTAGAGATATGGCATCTCCCTTTTTGAATATGCTATCTTATTGGTTATTCTTTCTGGCATGTGTTATCATGATGGGATCATTCTTCACAGAAGCTGGCCCAGCTAATGCAGGATGGACTGTTTACCCACCACTATCGGCTTTGCCAAAAGCTATCTCTGGTTCCGGTATTGGTATGACTTTATGGCTAATTAGTATGGTATGCTTTGTAGCATCTGCATTGATAGGAGCTTTAAATTATATTAGTACCGTATTGAATATGCGTACGAAAGGAATGGATATGTGGAAAATGCCTTTGATTATTTGGGCTCTTTTTTTAACAGCTATTTTGGGTGTACTATCATTCCCTGTATTAGTTGCAGCAGTGGTGTTGCTTATATTTGATCGTAGCTTTGGCACTAGTTTTTATTTGTCGGATATCGTTATTGCAGGCCAAGCTTTACCAAACCAAGGAGGAAGCCCAATTTTATGGCAGCACTTATTTTGGTTTTTAGGCCATCCTGAAGTTTATATTGTGATTATGCCTGCTCTGGGCATTACTTCTGAGGTAATATCTGTTAACTCGCGTAAACCTATTTTTGGATATCATGCAATGGTTTATTCCTTGATTGGTATTACTTTGTTGTCGTTTCTTGTTTGGGGGCATCACATGTTCGTCACAGGAATGAATCCATTCTTAGGTGGAGTGTTTATGATCACAACTTTGATAATCGCGGTCCCATCAGCCGTAAAAACATTTAACTATTTGGCTACACTATGGCGTGGTAATATTCGTTTTACTCCGGCGATGCTATTTGCGATTGGTTTGGTTTCATTCTTTATTTCGGGTGGTTTAACAGGACTATTTTTAGGAAATTCTGCATTAGATATAAATCTACACGACACCTATTTTGTAGTGGCGCACTTTCATTTGGTGATGGGTTCTGCAGCTATTTTTGGAATGCTTTGTGGAGTATATCACTGGTTTCCTAAACTGTTTGGCCGTATGATGGATGAGAAGCTAGGCTATCTGCATTTTTGGCTAACCTTTATTGGAGCTTACCTTGTATTTTTTCCTATGCACTTTATGGGATTAGATGGTGTTCCACGTAGATATTATGCGTTTACTGAGTTTGAGTTTATGAAAGAATGGTTAACTGTTAACAAGTTCGTGTCATGGGCAGCAATTATGGCTGCATTAGCTCAGGTAGCATTCTTATACAATTTCTTTCATTCGATGTTCTATGGCAAAAAAGCGGTAGCAAATCCATGGCATGCAAACACTTTGGAATGGACGACTCCAGTTGAACATCTTCATGGTAACTGGCGAGGTGAAATTCCTTCAGTACATCGTTGGCCTTATGATTATAGCAAGCCTGGTGAGAAAGAGGATTTTATTTTGCAAACTACTCCATTTTCACAAACAATGAGCTCCAATCTTCCTCATGATTTTGAAGGGGACATGGAGGCAGAGCAAATTCAAAAAAATTGGGAAGCTAACAATGGAGTTGTTTCTAAAAGCTAGTTTTTAAACACTTTTTAAAATTTAATAATTGAAATTGATTAGGCTGCAGCATCATTTCTACTTTAGGAAAGATGCTAACAGCCTTTTTGTAGTTTAAATATTCTTAAAGTTAGATTATAAACGGCCATTCTCGAACCCTGCTGAGGAATTAAAAAACAATAGTTAACGCTAGTTTTAAGTCACTGAAGAATTTGGTAAGCTATATTTTGAGTTTGTTTCTCATTCGTAATGTTTAAATTTGGGCTTTGATTTTTTTAAGAGAAGGATTTCTAAAGTAACAGCTTTAGAAAAAGAAGAGTGAAAAAAAGACCGATCAAAAAAGTATTAGAATTATTTTTACTAAGCTGTAGCAGCCATCATAAACAGCATCATTTATCTACTTACCATCTAAGATAAATTTGATCAAGAAGGAATCAGGCTGATATCAGAAGATGGAATTAAAGAATTAAGAAAGTAGATGCATTCATCCAGTGAGAAGCGGTTTTTAACAATAAATCTAGCCACTATTATTAGTCTTTTTGCAGTGATCTTAGCGGGAGGTATTGTACGTAGCTCTGGATCAGGCATGGGTTGTCCTGATTGGCCCAAATGTTTTGATCAATATATTCCCCCTTCTCAAGTTTCTCAATTACCATTAGATTATCAGACGAAATATGTAGCCAAGAGGGTCGCTAAAAATGAACGCTTCGCTAAAATATTAGCTACTTTGGGATACACCCAAATGGCATATCACATTCGAAATGATCAGAGTATTCTGCAACCTGAAGAATTTAATGCAGTTAAAACATGGACAGAATATATTAATCGTTTGGTTGGGGTAGTGTGTGGATTTTTGATGTTAGGATGCTTTTGGTTTTCTTTCATTTATATTAAATCCTGCAAGAGAATATTTTTCTTGACTTTACTCAATCTGTTCCTACTTGTATTTCAAGCTTGGCTTGGTTCCTTGGTAGTCTCAACTAATTTGTTGGCTTGGGTAGTTACGGTACATATGCTTGTTGCTTTGCTCATTTTAGCGATCAGCATCTATACCTACTTTCAAGCACGCTTATTGATAGCACAATATAGTTCAGCAAATAATGTGAACAGGCTATTGAAAGGGGTAGCTATTTTAGCTATACTTTTAACCACCGTACAAATTACATTAGGAACCGAGGTGCGTGAGCAATTAGATGCAATAGCCACACGAATGAATCAGTTGAATAGGGGGGAGTGGGTGTCAAGGATTGGATTTAGCTTCAACCTACATCGAGATTTAGCAATATTGGTCGTTCTGTTCAATGTCCTTTTATTTTTGATGATCAAACGACAGTATGTAGTGAATACCCCTCAATTTCAATATGGTGTATCTATCCTTTTCATACTCGTGCTACAAATTATAGCAGGCTTATCACTATCGTACTTTTGTTTACCACCTATTGCACAAGCAGCACATATTACATTAGGCAGTTTATTATTTGGCGGGCAGTTTTATTTAATGCTGTTATTGGGAAAAAAATAAAATACATAATCAACAATTCGTATGAACGTGTTTATCTCAGATTTTAATAAGTTAATTAAACTTAGACTTACGCTTACGGTTGTATTTTCTGCCTCTGTTTCTTTTTTGATGGGGAGTAAAGAGCAGGGTGATATCAATTGGAGGTGCTGGATGATACTCACTTTGGGGGGCTTCTTAGTTACTGCAGCAGCAAATGGTTTTAATGAAATTATTGAAAAAGATTTAGATAAGTTAATGGATCGAACAAAGGATAGACCTATACCATCCGGTAGGATGACAACAGGGAAAGCCTTAGTGATGAGCCTATTTATGGGTATCCTAGGAACACTCGTGTTGGTTAAATTAAACTTATTGACTGGCTTGCTATCAGTTTTTTCAATATTTCTTTATGCGTTTGTTTATACACCTTTAAAACGCAAATCGCCTATTTCAGTATTTGTAGGAGCGATACCGGGAGCGTTACCACCACTTATTGGCTATTTCGCAGCATTTGAGAACCCTCATATATCATGGATCCCAATTATACTTTTCTTGATTCAATTTATCTGGCAGTTTCCTCACTTTTGGGCAATTGCTTGGGTTTTGGACGATGATTACAAACGTGCAGGCTTCCGCTTATTACCAACTACGAAAAAAGATAAGGTGAGCGCTCTTTTAGTTGTCTTATCTACATTGATTTTGATACCAATAAGCATGATGCCTTTTTTTTACAACTTTGCTGGATATATATATGTAGTGATAGCTACTGTTTGTGGACTTCTATTTTTAAGACAAGCATTTAAATTATATCAGACACAAGGCAGCATTGCTGCAAAAAGGGTGATGTATAGCTCTTTTTTATATCTGCCAGTTATCCAATTAGCCCTATTATTTGATTTTGTTATAAAGTAAAGAAATGAGACGATTATTGAATGAAGAAGATATTCGCACCTTGCGAGCAAGGAAATTCTTGATGTGGTTGTTTATAATATCCTCATTCATGTTTTTTGCCGCACTCACAAGCGGGTTTATCATATACACTGCAGGGAGTGCTGATAGAGGGCTGAAGATAGTCTTGCCTCATATATTTAGGCTGAGCACTGGAGCAATTATTTTAAGCAGCGTAACCATGCACTTATCATATCTCGCAGGAAAACAAGAACAGCTTGCTAAGCAAAAAATATATTTGATACTGACAATTTTATTAGGTGCGTTGTTTTTTATATTCCAGCTTCTTGCTTGGCAAACACTTATTCGAGAAGGGGTGTACTTTGTTAATTTTAATGCATCTCAGTCATTTATCTACATATTCACAGGAGCTCACTTATTGCATATCGTTTTTGGGGTTTGCATATTGATCTATACGTTGATTGGTACTATCAAAAATATTCCACAAAATCGAACAGTATTTCGTTTAGAAGTAGGATCTATTTTTTGGCACTTCATAGATGTTTTGTGGATTTATCTATATGTTTTCTTACTTTTGGGCCAATAGTATAATTTAAATAACATTAATAAATGAGTACTGCTATATCACAATTAGATAAAATAAAGACAGGTGCTTGGAATGGAGGAAAATCACCATTTGCTGTAGAATATGGTAAACTGATGATGTGGTTTTTCTTACTTTCAGATGCTTTCACATTCTCTGCATTTTTAATTTACTATGGAGCTCAGCGCTTCAGTAAAATAACCTGGCCTGATCCAGATGAAGTATTTCAATCTATTCCGGGGATTGCAGATGGGGGATATCCCTTAGTATTTGTGGGTATCATGACTTTTATCTTGATTATGAGCTCTGTCACGATGGTATTAGCTGTAGAAGCTGGACATCGTCACGCTAAAAAAGAGGTAGTAGGCTGGATGCTGGCAACCATTGTTGGTGGGTTAATGTTTTTAGGTTGTCAGGCGGCAGAATGGACTCATTTGCATCACGAAGGTTACTGGTGGGGACGATTCCCTGATTTTTATAAAGGCATTGAAACTATTAGTGCCCTACAATTCTCAAATTTATTTTTCACGATAACAGGCTTCCACGGTTTTCACGTTTTTACAGGCGTGATCATCAATATTATTATTATGATTATGACCTTGACTGGCGTCTTTGAAAAAAGAGGCAGTTATTTGATGGTGGAGAAAGTGGGTTTATATTGGCATTTTGTGGATTTAGTTTGGGTATTTGTATTTACCTTCTTCTATTTAGTTTAGTAAGATTATTGTAATAAAATCAGTTATGGAAAATCCAATTATGGAGAATGTGGGATGGCAAGAAGTTCACCCAGAACCTGAAATGCATACAGAAACAATGACCAAAAAGAAAATATGGCATGTTTTCTTTTACCTATTGGGCATTACATCTATTGAGTTTTTTATTGCCTTGTACCTCATCCCAAAAGGAATGATGAGTCAACATGTAGGTAACTTTGCTTATATAGCATTGACCTTAGTGAAAGCATTCTATATCGTGGCGTACTTTATGCACTTGAAGTTTGAGAAATTTGCACTTAGAGCAAGTATTACTGTATCGTTAATATTAATTATCTATTTTATTATTCTGATGCTAACTGAAGGTGCGTATATGCATTTGCATATGAACCATTAATGAAAAATTTCTCGTTAAAGAAAGCAGTGATTCTGGCAGTTATTTTGACTATGCCAGCTTTGCTGTACTACTTATTACAAGAAAAAGGAAAAAATAGATACCATCCTCTGGGTATCTTTGGCCCAAAGGTTGTCGCATCTACCTTCCATACTAAAAAAGGTAGGCAAATACCAGATACGATTTATCACACTGTTCGTGATTTTAAACTGACTAATCAGTATAACCAATCCGTTTCTTTTCCATCCGATAGTAATAAGTTAACTGTTGTTTGTTTCTTTTATACACGTTGCTCGCTAGTTTGTTCAGATATCAATAACAAAATGGCGGAAGTCGTTAGGATCTATCGAAAAAATAGACTACTTCAGTTTTTATCGATTACTGTTGATCCCTACTTTGATACACCCGGAGAGTTAAAAAAATATTCAGAACAATACCAGGATCAGCCCAATAAGTGGAACTTCCTTACTGGAGATGAAGCAATGATCTACAAATTGGCTAAGGAAGATTTTTTGGTAGATGTTTTAAGAGATACTACTCAAAATAATAATATCATTCACAGTCCAATGTTAATTTTATTAGATCCTCAGAAACGGATAAGGGGCTGTTATAACTCAACAGATAAAGAACAAGTTGATCGGCTGATTGATGAGATTAGAGTGCTAATAGCGGAAGAATTGCGAAATGTAAAGGATCGGTAAAAAGAGTGTAGTGCATGTTAAATCTGTATCCTGAAATGTGTTGGTACTTCGATGATCTTAGAGATTTCTCTCCCCCTTCACCATTATTTCCTAGAATTTAAACTCTAAATACATATAAGTATGAATGATAAATTAATGTTTAGACTAATTATTGCTGTTTCTATTTTTGTTTTTGCAGTGGTTTTTATATTACAGAATAACATATTGAATATTTTTCCTGATAAAACAGTGATCCCATCATGGGTTTTCTTTTTACCTCGATTGAATGCTTTACTGAATGGAACTTGTAGTGTACTGCTTTTAGTATCCTTGTATTTTATCAAACGAAAGCAGATTGAGATGCACAAGCGTTTGAATGTGATTACGTTTATTCTATCGTCTCTATTTCTAGTTTCCTATATTATTTTCCACGCGACAGGTATTAAGACAACTTATGGTGGAGAGGGGGCAATACGATCGATTTACTATTTTATTCTAATTACTCATATTGTTCTTGCTGCAGTAGTTTTGCCGCTGGTCTTTCTAAGCTTCCAAAAAGGCTTTCAGATGCAAGTGGAAAGTCATAAAAAACTAGTTCGGTTTGCGTACCCAATTTGGTTGTATGTAACACTAACTGGAGTAATTGTCTATTGGATGATTTCGCCATATTATACATTTTAAATAATATGGCTTCGCTGGAAACTACAGTGTAATCTAGAATTTACACTGTAGTTTCCATTCCAGTATATCTATTTTCTGTCTTGTTACATGTTCCTTATCACTTGAGATGAGGCAATATTTAGTAATAGGTTCCCACCACAAACCTATTACTTGTTCGTTCTTATAAGTGAAGCTTTGGTAAAACTAGTCTGCATTATCATGTAGAAATGAGTTATTGGGTTTAATTTCAGTAATCCCATCCTCATTTGATAGTGTAAATCTAGATACTTGTGATTCTGATGAATGTGGTGTTTGCTGCATCAGCATTTGTTTGCGTTTATATGCAGGCTCATTTTCAAGTTCTTGAAGACCATTAGCCGTGCGCAACTTTAGACTTAGATCTTTTAATCGTAGGATACGTTCTTTTGATTTTTTTAATTGATCCTCGATAGACTCATCTGACCGCTGTTCATCTGGATTTATTATCGGTACCATGCGTTCTATATTGTTAGAGTCTGATTGCTGAAACTTTGGATCCGTATCTGCCAGCTTTAGTTCAAATTCAAATGTTGATTTTGTTTCAAACTCTCTCACTTGTGGTGGTTCTTCAGATGATGAGTATCTTGTGTTCTCAGGAGCAGATATTTGTTGATCACTTTGTGAAGTGATTGATGCTTGAGTATTATATCCTGTAAAAAGATCTGTTTGACTATCTTCCGCTAGTCTAGTTGTGGTTTCTGTTGTTCTCTTTTCTACACTTGCTGTGAAAGAGTTAGTACTTAATGGCCTGATCATGGGGGCATCCTCAGGTGTTAATAGAGATACTTTTCGCTGTTGGCTTTTCTCTACTTGACGTTGTTCCAATGTTTGGAAACCTGTAGCAATAATAGTGACGGATAATTTATCACCAAATGAATCATCTGTGCAATTTCCCCAAATTAAATCTGCAGACAAGCCGGCTTCCTGCTGTATAAAGTCAGTGATAATAGCTACTTCATCCATTGTCACTTCTTTCGTTCCTGAACTGATGTTCAGCAGAATATAACTAGCACCTTCAATTTCATTATCCTTTAATAGTGGAGATGCCAGGGCTCCCTCAACAGCGCGTAAGGCTCGATTATCACCTTCGGCAGCAAAGCTACCCATGATCGCTACACCACTTTCTTTCATGACGGTGCGTACATCTTTAAAGTCGACGTTGATATAGCCAGGAATAGTAATAATCTCGGCAATTCCTTTAGCTGCGGTTGTTAAAATGTTATCGGCTTGTGCGAATGCTGATCCTAGTGTCAAGTTCCCAAAAATATCGCGTAAACGATCGTTCGAAATGACGAGGTAAGAGTCTACATATTTCTTTAACTCTTCTAAACCATCTTCGGCTTGCATTTTACGGCGCTTTCCCTCAAAAGAGAAAGGCGTTGTTACGATGCCAACGGTGAGAATATCAAGTTCTCGGGCAGCTTTTGCAATAATTGGACTTGCACCCGTTCCTGTTCCGCCACCCATACCTGCCGTAATAAACAACATTTTAGTATTGCTACCCAGCATTTGTTTAATATCGTCTATATTCTCTATGGCTGAATTTTTACCTACTTCTGGGATCGATCCAGCTCCCATTCCTTCAGTTAGACTAGCCCCTAGTTGAACTTTATTGGGTATAGGACTCGATTCTAAAGCCTGTGCATCGGTGTTGCAAATAATGAAATCTACACCGCTTATTCCCTGTCTGTACATATGGTTAACGGCATTTCCGCCACCACCACCAACACCAATCACTTTGATGATTGATGATTTTTCTTTTAACATTTCAAAATGCATAACCTTGATCTTCAGTTAGGTAAATCCTAAATTAGTTTTAAAAACAGCTTATAACAAAAATACCTATTTGTTCTTCATAACGGATCAAATTGTGGAAAAAATGATCATTGTGAAAAACTTAGTGATTGATTTTGGAGTATTTATAGCTAATTGATATAATCTTCATCTTTAATATCGTCTTTAATAAACTTTGCTCCTGTTTGTAATAGTTTATCAAATAATCCAAATCCTTTTTTTGATTTTTCTAGTGTACGTTCTTTTTCAACGGATATAGGCATTTGTTTGCTCTTTTGGGCAATTTCTTCTGCCTTTTGAATCCCTTTGATTAATAATCCAATGCTTGTTGCATACATCGGACTTTTTAATTCGTCGTATATATTTTTAGGAAGCACTTCATTTTTGGCAATATGCTCATTGGGGTATCCTACACGGCTGTCGAGGCCTGTGACGTACTCTACCAGTTGTGGTAAATGCTTTAGTTGGGCACCTCCACCTGTAATGACAACGCCAGCTATCAATTTCTTTTCGTAGCCAGATGATTTAATTTCATAATATACGTGCTCAATAATTTCTTCCATCCGAGCTTGAATCACAAACGCTAGGTTTTTGACAGATATTTCTTTAGGCTCACGTCCGCGCAAGCCAGGGACACAAATAACTTCATTTTCTTTATTTTCGTCAGCAAGTGCAGAACCAAAGCGAGTTTTCAATAGGTCGGCTTGATTACGCATGACTGAGCAGCCTTCTCGGATGTCCTCAGTGACACTATTTCCTCCAAATGGAATAACAGCAGTATGTCGAATAATTCCCTCATGAAAAATGGCTAAATCAGTGGTTCCGCCTCCAATATCAACTAGTACAACGCCTGCTTCTTTTTCTTCGTCACTTAATACTGATTCAGAGGAAGCGAGTGGTTCTAGTATCAATTCTTGAGTTTCAAGGCCCGCTTGATTCACACATTTCAAAATATTTTTCACGGCACTGACATGGCCTGAGATGATGTGAAAATTTGCTTCCAAACGTACACCCGCCATACCTATGGGATCTTTAATCCCTGGTTCATTATCGACTGTGAATTCTTGTGGTAATACATGAATAATTTCTTCGCCAGGAGGCATCAATAGCTTATGCATGTCTTCAACTAACTTGTCGATATCCTTGCGTTGGATTTCGGTATTGAGTTCCTTGCGCGTTAAAATGCCACGGTGTTGAAGACTTTTAATATGTTGACCGGCAATACCTACATTCGCGATTTTAATATCTACATTTGATTGTGAGGTTGCAATTTCTACAGCCTGCACAATTCCCTGAACTGTTTTCTGAATATTAGAAACTACTCCACGGGTTACGCCAGCAGAATCAGCTTTTCCAATTCCTAAAATTTCAATCTTACCATTAGGGCAACGACGTCCAACGGTCACGCATATTTTTGTTGTTCCTATATCCAAACCTACTACTATGGGCAAGTTTTTGGCTGAAGTAGAGATTGACTTTTCCATACCTATCGTTTTAATGTGTTTACTGTATCTTGATCTTGAGATGTAGTTTTTGAACCAGTAGATGCTGATAGATGAGCAGCATTTTTATTCATTGTACTGTCTGCGTTTGCTTTTTCACAAACAATTTGATTTGCATACTTTAAGTTGATTGTTTTGTATGTATTCCAACCAACTTTGGGCAATGCTTTTTTATAAAAAAGCAACAAATTATTAAACTTAGTTGCGAGTGAGTCTGCAGTTCCTAATATAATTTTATGATCACCTACGCGAGGGACTAGTTCGAATTCGGCATCGGCATTCACATAAATTTGTTCTATTTGCTGACTCCAAAGTGTATCTTTCTCAATAAACAAGGCTGTTGTAAATAAATCTTTCGCAATCTTAGTTTTCAATGTATCTACTTTGTTCGAAAAAATTTCCATGATAAATCCATTAGACGCGAGTATATTGGGCGCATAATTGGTTGAGATAGGCATTTTTAGGCCATTTTTGTCGATGTAAAAATCTTGATTAAATACATTTAGTACACGCAAAACAGGCTCACGCTGTTTGATTTGAACCCAAATAGAGCCATCCATATCGGTATAAACTTTTGCTTGTTCAATAAAGGGGTTGGCTTTTAATATATTTTCGATATCATGGATGTGCAGCGTATTTAATACTTTTCCAATTAATTGTCCTTTATTCTGGGTTAATAGTCGGGCTATTTCTGAGCGTTCGATGTATCGCTGATTTCCAGAGATATCTATTTTTACTTTGGTACAAGTAAGTTCTTGCTTTTTATCTTCGATAAAACTCATCAGCACAACAAGGCCACTTAGGCAAATGAGCCAAGTGAATCCGAGTAGTAGTGCTTTCCAGTTTATTCGTTTAAGCATGTTGTAGCGCGTTTTTCAAAGGATTAATTAAGGTGTCTATATCTCCGGCACCTACGGTTAACAAAAGCTCTGGCTGCCGATCTTTTACAAATTTGACAGCCTCTTTCTTCTCATATTTATACTTATGTGCTAAGTCAATTTTATCTAGTAGCATTTCTGAATTTATTCCCTCTATAGGCAACTCTCTAGCGGGATAAATGTCGAGAAGGATTAATTCATCAATGCGATTAAGTTCTTTGACAAATTCATCGGCAAAATCACGTGTACGTGTGAATAAGTGAGGCTGAAAAATGGCAGTTAGTTTTTTATTTGGATACAGGCGCTTGATCGCTTCGATACAAGCTTTAAGTTCCTCGGGATGATGTGCGTAGTCATCGATATAAATATGTTCAACTGTTTTAACAATGTATTCAAAACGACGCTTAACACCTTTGAAACTGGCCAATGCTTGTTTTATTTTATCGGTTGGGATGCCTAAAAGTAGGGCTACTTCAATGGCAGCGAGTGCATTTTCGATGTTATGTAGGCCTGGTAATGCAAACTGTATATCCTCAATTGTATGTATACTGTTTTTGAAATCAAATGAGAATTTACCATCGTTTACCTGAATGTTTAAAGCTTTGATGTCGGCAGTTTCATTTGCAGCATAGTCGATGCCATTAGTTAAATGAAGTCCTTGATGTTGAATTAATTTGCCTCCAGGTTTTAGCTGAGATGCGAATAGTTCAAAGGATTGGGTTAAATGATTTTTATCGCCATAAATATCGAGATGGTCGGCATCTATAGAAGTAACGATGGCAATATCGGGGTGTAATGCTAAAAATGATCGGTCATACTCATCGGCCTCAACCACCAATATGTTGTTTTTCCCAAATAAGATGTTGGTATTGTAATTGCTGGCAATGCCCCCAAGAAATGCAGAGCAGTCGTGTCCACTGTCCTTTAAAATATGGGCAATGATGCAAGATGTGGTTGTTTTTCCATGTGTGCCTGCAACAGCAATGGTAAACATGTTTTGACTGATAATGCCAATCACTTCCGCACGTTTTTTTAGTTTGAAGTGTTTGCTCTTAAAATGATTGAAGATAGCAGAGTCTTTTGGAATTGCTGGAGTATAAATAATGAGCGTCTCTGAATCTGGTTCTTGAAAGCTTAATGGAATGTTATCCACGTGATCTTCGGTAATGATAGGGATACCTTCATTACGTAAATCGTCTGTTAGAGCAGTTTCTGTCTTGTCATAGCCACATACGATGCATCCTCGTTTAACGAAATAGCGTGCAAGTCCGCTCATGCCTATGCCACCAATGCCAATTAAGTAAACTCTATGAATATGATTTAGCTCCATCTATTTGCTGTTTTTTAATATTTCGTTTGCGATTATTTCGTCGGCATTTAATAAAGCCATTTTCGCTATATTTTGACTAAGCTCAGTGCTTTTTGGGGTATCACTGATTAGGTTTAAGGCTGCTTTTACTAGTTTCTGCTCAGCGTCAGAGTCAGTAATTAAGAATGCAGCTTCGTGTTCTACTAGGGCCTGTGCATTTTTTGTTTGATGATCCTCGGCAACATTCGGCGAAGGTACTAATATGGTAGGTTTTCCAACGGCACATAATTCGGCAATTGTCCCAGCGCCTGCACGAGAAATGATTACATCTGCAGCTGCATAAGCAAAATCCATACGGTTTAGAAATTCAAATATTTTGATGCATTGGTGTTGTTTAGGCAATGCGTGTACAATTGTAGTATAGTAGGACGACCCTGTTTGCCATATCAATTGTACGTTGGCATTAATAATTTCATATAAGCTAGCGAGCATGCATTTATTTAGTGTTTTAGCTCCAAGGCTTCCACCCAGTATGAGAATAGTTTTTTTATCTGCCGATAGGCCGAAGTACTCAATAGCATTCGCGCGTTTATTAAGAATCGTAACGGACTCCTTGCGTATTGGATTGCCTGTGAGCTTGATCTTATCTGCAGGAAAAAACTGATCCATGTTTTCAAATGCGACGCATATTTGCTTTGCATTTTTGCCCAAATGGGTATTGGTGATTCCTGCATAGGAGTTTTGTTCTTGGATTAAATAGGGAATATTCATTTTACCTGCAGCATACAATAAAGGCCCTGATGCATATCCACCAACGCCAATTGCTACATCTGGTTTAAATTTTTTGATGATCGAGATGGAGTCGTAAACACTCTTGAGCATCTTAAAAGGCAAAAAGATGTTTTTTAGTAGCGATTTGCGTTGAAAACCTTGTATATCCAAACCTATAATTTGATAACCTGCTGCAGGAACTTTTTCCATTTCCATTCGATCCTTGGCGCCCACAAATAAAATTTCGGTATCTGGAGCAATTCGTTTTAATGCATTAGCAATTGCTATGGCAGGAAATATATGTCCTCCAGTACCACCACCGCTAATAATTACTCGTTTACCTTGCTTCATATTTATGCCGCTGCAGGGATTTTACCTACAACTGTTTTATCTTTTTTCTTTTCAATATCTCGACTAACACTGAGTATAATTCCAAATGCCACACTTGTAAATAGAATAGATGTTCCACCCATGCTTACTAAAGGCAATGGTACGCCTGTAACTGGACCTAACCCAACAGCAACCGCCATATTGGCAAATGCCTGAATCGTGAGACTGAAGCTTAGGCCAGCGGCAAGTAAAGCACCAAAAGCTTTGGGGCTTTGTGTGACAATAAGTATACAACGATATAAAAATGCGAGATATAGCATAGCTAGGACGATTCCTCCAATAAGTCCATACTCTTCGATGATCAATGCATAAATAAAATCGGAGTAGGGGTGAGGTAAAAAATTTCGTTGGATGCTATTACCTGGACCTTTGCCAAAGATTCCACCTGTTGCGAGTGCTATTTTGGATTGATTGGACTGGAATGATTTATCTGGATTTACATTCTCTGGATGAACGAACGCTTCAATACGTGAGATATATGTTTTTCGTCGTGGTCCTAATAATACTACTCCAGCAAGCAGAATAAGTCCTGCTAAGCATACAGTTAATATTTGTCTAACACTGATACGACCTATAATTAATAGTAAGATGCTTACTCCAAAAAGCATCAATGCTGTCGAAAGATTAGCTAAAGCAATTAGAATAAACACTACGCAAACGGATCCCATGATGGGTATAAATGCTTTTTTTACATCTTTGATCGTTTCTTGTTTTTTGGTGAGTGTTCGTGCTAAAAAAGTAATGAGTGCAAGTTTCGCTAAATCGGAGGTTTGAAAAGTTTGGTTAATGACGGGGATTGTTACCCAACGGCTTGCGTCATTGACGTTTGCTCCAAATATGAGTGTGTATAACAATAAAGGAATCGTAATCACCATTAATATTTTGGAGATACCAGCATAGTAGCGATAGTCGAGTAAATGAGAGAAATACATGAGCGCTAGGCCGCCCGCAATCATGACCAAATGTTTAATCAAAAACTGTTCACTCCCTACCCCTTTTTTGTACGCGATAGTTCCTGTAGCACTATAAACCGCCAATAATGACCAAGTAGATAACAGGATTACAATAATCCATATCCATCGGTCACCTTTTGCATTTTTAGCTAAACTTTGTATCATACTGAGCCTTGTACGATCGCCTCCTCTTAGGGAGAGGATCTTTGTTTTAATATTAGGACTTACCTCCCTAGCTGTTTCTATAAAGAGAAGGCTGAGGTGAGATTGGTGCCGTTTTTTAGAAAGAATATCCTAAACCCATGGATATTAATTGATTGGTAACTGTCGTATTACTTTGTGCTTTGCTGTCGACATTCGTAATTCCAATGTTGCCTCCTAAATTGAAAATTAAACCATTTTTTAATTGGTAGCCAAGTTGTAGATCAAATCCGAAATCGACCGTTTTAATATCTCCTCCTGAGCCTGTTTGTAAGTTAGTACTGCCATTAGGAGGAACCCCAATGATAGCAAGTTGCTGACTCATTGCGCCGTTTGAGCTGATTTGCCTCTGGCCACCGAATGCAATACCTAAATAAGGTCCAGCACCCATCAAGAATCTACCAGGGCCTGCCTTTAGGCTAACCAACATATTGACAGGAAGCTCAAGGTAAGAAGTGGTTTCTTTAATGGTTGCACTGCCCGCACTGCCGTTCGTCATGGTTATAACCGATTGCCCCCCCTTGCCTACAAAAGACAAGCCTGGTTGAATATATAAATCTCCAGTAGCAGATTTACTGATGGGTATATTAACGACTGCTCCCATGTAAAACGAAGTGATTGATTGATCATCGATGGAAACAGAATTAGCAAAGGCTTGCCCTCCATTATTTATAAGGAAATTTTTATTGAGTCCAGGAACTCTAGGAAATGTAAGGCCGGCTTTAATGCCATATGTGACGTCAGATCTATAATCAACAGTGGCAAATTTTTGTTGAGCAAATAATACAGAGGAACTTAGGATACATATACCTGCTAATAAAAATGTTTTTTTCATGGCTATCTTTTAATTTAAGGTTGTGTTTTTAAATCGACTAATTGGATGATGTTACTATAGCTCCTTTACTGCTTTTTTAAATTGATTACCGCGGTCTTCATAATTTTCAAATAGATCAAAACTGGCACAAGCAGGTGACAATAAAACGGTATCTCCTTTTTTTGCTAGATGGTAAGCCATTTGTACGGCCTCTTGAGCTGAAGTTGTATTGATAATTAATTCGATATCATCCTCAAAAGCATCATGTATGGCTTTATTGTTTTTACCTAGGCATACAATGCCTCTGACTTTATCTCGAACTAAATCTTTAAGCATACTGTAATCATTTCCTTTATCTACGCCTCCCAAAATAAGTACTACTCCATGGGGCATGCTCTCGAGTGCGTACCATGTAGAGTTGACATTGGTTGCTTTTGAATCATTGACAAAATCGATACCTGATATACTGGCAACATGTTCTAAACGATGTTCAATGTTTTGAAAGCTACCCATACTGTCCCGAATGGATTGATTGCGCAGCTCGAGTACTTTGGCTATAATACCGGAGGCCATTGAGTTGTACATGTTGTGTTTGCCCTGCAATGCTAGTTCTGTGATTGACATGGTAAATGGGTTTTGGTTAGGTAGGCGAAGATTGATTGTGATTTGGTTGTTCTCTAAGTAAGCATTTGTATGTTCTGTTGTTTCCTTTAGTGAGAAAGAGTAGGCCTTGGCTTTTATATTCATTTTCTTTAAGCCATTGATTATTTCAAGATCGTCGGCACAATAAATGAAGCTATCTTTTTCTGTTTGATTTTGAGTGATTCTAAATTTTGAAGCCGCATATTTTTCCATCTGGTAATCATAACGATCCAAATGGTCAGGCGTGATGTTGAGTATTACAGCAATATTGGCTCTAAACTGATACATATTATCCAGCATAAAACTGCTGATCTCTAAAACATAATAGTCGAAGTTTTCAGTGACTACTTGTTTAGCAAAGCTTTTTCCAATATTTCCACCCAGTCCTACGTTTAATCCTGCATTTTGCAGAATATGGTAGGTGAGCAGGGTAGTGGTTGATTTTCCGTTTGCTCCTGTAATACAAATCATTTTAGCATTTGTATATCGACCAGCAAACTCTATTTCAGAGATGATGGGAGTCTGTTTTTCAAGTAGTTTTTTAATAATAGGAGCTTTATCTGGAATACCTGGGCTTTTAATGACTTCGATAGCGCTCACTATCTTCTCTTCGGTATGCTTGCCTTCCTCATAGGGTATTCCAAGCCGGATTAGTTCCTCTTTATAGGAAGGATGTATGGTGCCAAAATCAGATACAAACACATCATACCCCTTCTGTTGTGCAAGTATAGCTGCACCAACTCCGCTTTCGCCGGCTCCTAATATGACGATATGTCGTTGCTCTTCCATTAGCGAAGCTTAAGGGTTACGATGGTTAAAATGGCAAGGAGGATACCTACAATCCAGAAGCGGATCACAATTTTTGATTCGTGATATCCTTTCTTTTGGTAATGATGATGTAGTGGTGACATGAGCAATACTCTACTGCCATGGCCATATCTTCTTTTGGTATATTTAAAATAAGACACTTGCACAATAACGGATAAGTTTTCGACTAAAAAAACTCCGCACAAAACGGGAATTAATAATTCTTTACGAATCATGATTGCGAATGCAGCAATAATTCCGCCAATAGTTAAGCTGCCTGTATCACCCATAAAAACTTGTGCTGGATACGAATTGTACCACAAGAATCCTAGACAAGCGCCCACAAATGCACCCGCAAAGATCACCAATTCACCTGAATTAGGGATATACATAATGTTCAAATAGTCAGCGATAATGGTATTACCAGAAACATAAGCCAATATGGCGAGTGTGATTCCGATAATAGCCGAAATGCCTGTCGCTAAACCATCAATACCGTCCGTTATGTTAGCGCCGTTAGATACGGCAGTGATGATAAAAATGACGGCGAGCAAAAATACAGGCAATGCATATTTTTCATATCCAGCTCCTAAGAAGCTAAGTACTTTGGAATAGTCAAATTCATTGTTTTTATAAAAAGGAACATTGGTTTTGGTTGATTTAACATCTTGAGTGTAATAATACTCATTGCCTTTTTTGTGCATTTCAATGGTTGCACTGTTACTGGCTAATGGATTAAGAACAGGCTCACGAATTACAATATTGTCATTGAAATACATAGTATATCCAATAATGACTCCAAGCATAATTTGCCCAATAATTTTGAAACGACCAGCCAGACCTTCTTTGTCTTTTTTTAATACTTTGATATAATCATCTAAAAAACCAATTGTTCCCATCCAAATAGTAGTCACGAGCATGAGGATGACATACACATTACCCAACTTGGCAAATAAGAGGGTAGGGACTAAAATTCCCAGGATAATAATTAAGCCACCCATGGTTGGTGTACCTGATTTTTGTGCTTGCCCCTCTAAACCCAAATTTCTTATTGACTCACCAATCTGCATCGTATGCAACACCTTGATTAATCGGTTTCCATACACCGTTGTTAAAAGTAGCGATGAGATGAGTGCCATGCCTGTGCGAAAAGAAATGTATTGAAATACACCTGCTCCAGGTATACTGTAATACTTGTTGAGGTAGTGGAATAGATAATAAAACATCAGTTCATCTGGTTTAAAAACTCGATTAATAATTGTTTATCATCAAATGGATATTTCACTCCAGCAATCTCTTGATACTTTTCATGTCCTTTACCCGCTAAAAGAATAATATCACCCAGTTTGGCCAAGTGGCAAGCTGTACGGATTGCTTCTTTACGATCAACAATAGATAAAACTTTTCGTTGGTTATTGGGTAGTACTCCAGTGGTCATGTCTTGAATAATCTGTTCAGGTTTTTCGCTACGTGGGTTATCAGAGGTTAAAATTACCTTACTGCTCCAATCGCAAGCTACTTGTGCCATCAATGGGCGTTTCGTTTTATCACGATCACCGCCACAACCAATGACGGTGATGACTTGCTCTGTGCCCTGGCGAATATCTTGAATTGTATTTAATACATTTTGTACAGCATCGGGTGTGTGTGCATAATCTACAATTCCAATAATCCCACCGGAGGATATGATGTAATCAAACCGTCCTTCTGCACCACTCAAATGACTTAAGATAGTCAGTACATTATTTTTATCTTGATTTAGTAAAATAGCTGTGCTGTAAACGGCCAATAAATTATAAGCATTAAAACTTCCGACTAATTTGAACCAAGCTTCTTGTTGATCGATATTTAGTAGCAATCCTTTAAAATGATTTTCTAGGATTTTGGCTTTAAAATCGGCCATATTCTTCAAAGCGTATGTTTTTTTGTTGGCTCGGGTATTTTGCAGCATGACCATCCCGTTTTTATCATCAATATTGGTTAGTGCAAATGCTGATTTACTTAATCCATCAAAAAAAGCTTTTTTAGCTTTTAAGTAGGCATTAAATGTTTTGTGAAAATCAAGATGATCGTGTGTAAGATTGGTGAATATACCTCCCGCAAAATCTAATCCCTCAATTCGATACTGAGCTACAGCATGAGAGCTTACTTCCATGAAACAATAATCACATCCAGAGTCAACCATATCTTTAATTAAACTATTGAGTGCAATCGGATCTGGTGTTGTGTGTGTAGATGGAATGATGTGCTCATTAATCTGGTTTTGGACAGTTGATAATAACCCCACTTTATATCCTAACTCACGAAACAATTGAAATAGGAGAGTCGCAATTGTTGTTTTGCCATTGGTGCCGGTTACCCCAACTAGCTTTAATTTGGAGGAGGGATAGTCATAGAAATTTGCAGCCAAAATACCAAGGGCTTTGGCAGAATTTTCTACTTGTAGATAACATACTTTTTCATCGAGCTTGTCGGGCATATTCTCACATAAAATAGCCTTAGCCCCTTCTGTTATTGCTTGATTGATGAACTGATGTCCATCTAATGTGTTTCCTTTGATGGCAACAAATAATACATGTGGCTTGATTTTACGAGAATCGAAACAAATTTCGGATACATCGATCGCTGTCGAACCCACCACTTGAATAAGAGGTACTGAATAGATGATATCTCTTAATTTTTTCATTATTGTAATTGTAAAGCTATTATTTGTCCTTTTTCGGCAGGTAAGCCAGCATCTATTGATTGCTTAATCACTTTCCCGCTACCAGTAATCACTGGTTTCAAACCAGAATTACTAATCATGAATAGTGCATCTTTTAAACCCATACCTATTACATCAGGTACTATACCCTCTGTATATTTGATTCCATGATCTGGAAAATCATTTCGAGTATCCAATTTACTATTGGTCTTCAAGCCAAAAGCTTTGTACACTTTTTGTTTAGCTTCTTCTTGACCAAGTTTTGTGCTTGGTAGCAGCTTGTTGGCATATTTGGATTTATCCATACTATCAAACATTTGCGGATCACTTGCATATACTTTATCTGCTATTTCGCGAAACACAGGACCTGCAACTAGAGCCGAATAGTAAGCTCCTTGCGGATTATTAAGCACTACAATCATAGAGTACTTGGGTTTATCGGCTGGGAAATAACCACAAAATGAGGCCATATAAGACCTCTTGCTTTTATATCCTAATGTGCCATTAGCCACCTGAGCAGTTCCAGTTTTACCTGCAACTTTATATAGTGGATTCTTGAGCACATTTTGTCCTGTGCCCTCTTCGGTTACACCTTCTAACATTTTTCTGAGCTTACCTAATGTTTCGTCGGAGCATATTTTTCGATTGATGACTTTTGGGTAGAAGTGAGTGACGGTATTGCCTAGCCGTCTGATTTCTTTTACAAAGAGTGGGGATATCATTTTCCCATTATTTGCTACAGCATTGTAAAAAGAGAGCATCTGTAAAGGTGTCATCTTTGATTCATAACCATATGCCATTTGTGGAAGTGTTAAGCCACTCCACGATTTACTTTTTGGATTTTTTATCAGAGGAGCTCCCTCACCTGGGATTTGTAGTCCTTGTTTTTCATTTAGATGAAGATCATACAGCTCGTCTGTAAATCGTTGCGGATTTGATTTATAATACTGATATACCAATTTGGCTACAGCCACATTGGACGATTCCTCAAAAGCTTTCTTAACCGTTAATACTTGATTCCCAAGATGAGAGTCTCTGATTGTATGATTGTATATTTTCCATGTTCCACCTTCACAATCAACGCGTGTGTTGGTATCTATCTTGTGCTGATCCAATAGAATCATGTAGGAAGCTAACTTAAAAGTTGAGCCAGGTTCAGCACTTTCTCCAATGGCATAATTGAGTTCTTCTTGGTACTGTCCATCTGTACCTTTTGTGAGATTCGCAATGGCGCGTATTTCGCCGGTTGCAACTTCCATCAAAACAACACAACCATGATCAGCATCACTTAATATGAGTTGTTTTCGTAGTGCACGTTGTGCTACATCTTGAATGTTGACATCAATGGTCGAGATGATATCAGCACCGTCTTTAGAGGCAAATTCTACATCATGATTGACAGGTATCCAGACGCCACCAGCAATGCGTTGCATGAGGCGCTTACCACTTTCACCATCAATATAGGAGGCATAAGCACCTTCTAGTCCAACGGGCTGTACATTTTCATTTTTATAACCAATGGTTCTAGCTGCTAGGGATTGAAATGGTAACACGCGTTTATTTTGTTGTATTGCAATCAAGCCACCTTTATAGCGTCCAATATTGAAGATTGGAAATTTGCGTATTTCTTTTAGCTGTTGATAGCTTACTCGGCGCTTTAGTAATAAAAAGCGTACTTTATTACGGCGAGCATTACGCAATATGCGGCTGTATTGTCGGGCTGATTTGTCACCGAAATAGCAGGCTAGTTTTTCGCTTAGAGAATCTACTTTATCTTGAAAATCTACATTTTTTTCTATTCCAGCAGCCAACATATCCATCCGCAATTCATACTCAGGGACTGATGTTGCTAATAAACTACCATCGGCAGAATAAATATTGCCACGGGAAGCCTCAATATTGACAAATCGCGTAGAAAAAGTTTTGGCCATTGCCTTCCATTTTTCTCCTTCTATAAATTGAACATGCACCAGCTTACATATTACGGCGAGTGCAAAAAGTACAATTAGCCCAAAGGCAATGTACGTTCGCAGTAATATGTCGGTTCTGATATTCATTTTTATTTATCTAGTAGTGCCATGAGCATGTTGATATTTTGCTTAGGCATGCATAATTCAATTACTAGTTAGTTTAAACTTTAATATGTAAGGCGTTTAGGTGGATAAAGTGGCTCTATCAATCCTAGTGAGTCTGCTTTTTTTGATACTTCTGTTTGCGTACTCTTGAGCATTAATTCAGCTTTAAGTGTTTTATAATCCCAACTTAGCTCATCTACTTCTTTATTTAGCTTGTCAATCTTACGAATGCTGCTTTCCACATGATGATGATTACCAATGTAAAGTATTGCTAGCAGTGCAATAAAAACAATGAATGGAAGCATATCAGTAGCCGCTTGTTTCGATATAATTCCATCTGCAAGCATCAGTGTGAAGAAGTTTTTAGGAAGCTCAGCTTTATCATTTTCTTCAGATTCAGCTGGGAGCTCCCTTTCCTCGAAAGAGGGTAGGGATGAGGCTTCTTCTTTAAATTGATTTTTCATCGTTTGATGGCTATTCTAAGCTTTGCACTTCGTGCTCTATTATTTTTTTGAATCTCTTCCTCTGAAGCTGTAATCGATTTGCGATTTACTGCTTCTAGTGGTTTGATGGGGTTACCGTAAAAGTCTTTCTCTAACTCCCCATTAAATTTTCCTTTGGCAATAAAGTTTTTTACGATGCGATCTTCCAGAGAATGATATGACATCACAACCAGGCGCCCCCCTGGTTTTAATAAATCGGCCGACTGCTCTAAAAATGCTTGAAGTGCTTCGAGTTCCTGATTGACTTCAATTCGTAATGCTTGAAAAACTTGGGCGAGATATTTATTCTCTTTCCCTTTTGGGATACAGCCTGCAATAGCTTTTTTAAGTGCTGATATTGTTTCAATAGGTTTGTTTAGACGAGCAGTAGCAACGGTTTTAGCCAGTGTTTTTGCATTTTGAACCTCACCATACATCCCAAAAAGTTTATGAAGTTGATCTTCACTATAGGTGTTCACAATTTGTTTCGCTGTAAGTACTGATGATTGGTCCATTCGCATGTCCAGGTCGGCATCAAAACGGATTGAAAAACCTCTGTCAGGTTGGTCAAACTGATGAGAGGATACACCTAAATCAGCTAAAATGCCATCTACAGTATTAATCCCGTGTAAGCGACAATTGTTTTTTAGATAGCGAAAATTTTGATCTATAAAAGTGAATCGATCATCACTTGGCAAATTACGACGAGCATCAGCATCTTGATCAAAGGCCAATAGTTTACCTTCACTACTCAACTGATTCAATATCTCGCGGGAATGTCCACCACCGCCAAACGTTACATCTACATATATCCCGTTAGGTTTGATTGCTAAAGCATGGATACATTCTTTTAGCATGACCGGGTTATGATAATCAATCATCTGTCCTCCTTCCCGCATTACCCATTACTTCTTCAGCGAGTTTTGCAAAATTCTTTGGTTCATTATCCATTTGAGCTTCATAGATATCTTTAGCCCAGATTTCTATTTTATTTAATTGGCAAGAAACCACAACATCTGTCTGAATGCCTGCGTATTCAAGTAAAAGTTTTGGTAGGAGTACTCTGTTGGTACTATCTAGGGTCAATTCAGTTGCCCCACGTGTGAAATAGCGAATAAACTCACGTGTTCTTTTTTCGTATGGATTGAGCTTGTTTAACTCATCCACAATTTTGTTCCATTCTTTTTTGGTGTAGCATACCAGATGCTTTTCGAAGCCTCGATTAATGACTAGCCCCTCCTCCTCAATTTTAGGAAGTTGCTTTTTAAGGTTGGATGGAATCATCATCCGACCTTTAGCATCTAGTTTACAATCAAATTCTCCTAAAAAATGGGACATTTTGCACTTTTAATTTGTTTCTTTACGTAAAGATATCTAGTTTTTACCACTTTTTACCACATTATCCCACAAAAAGTTTTCAACAAATTTGTTTTTAAAAAAATATTAATCTCTGTATAGATAATTGATTATTAGGTTAATGATGGAATTTTTATTCACACTGAGTATGAATGGGGGCGGGGTTAAGAGTTTAATGCGAAAGCTGTTTCGCGAAGGAATACCTAGGTTGATATTGGTTTCATCTCTAAAATGAGCGAAGGCATGAGGGATGGACCCATAGATGCTTGTATTCTGGTAGAGTAACTTTAGTTCTCCATAAATAGTAGAATACCTGAAGATTGGCCTGGATCTCGTCTTTCTATCATGATAGATTGTCCTTTGCTAGGGCCAAAGTTGGTTATGCCAGTTGATGTGTTTGCACTGAGTGGATTATTTGAATAAAAGGTGTATGCTATATTGTACCAATCTTTATTTTGGGTACGTGTAAATATTAAATACTCTTGACTTGTAGAGCTTAAATTGGTGCCGGGTTGGCGATTAACAAGAGAAATTAAACCATTTGTGCCTCGGACGATATCTATCTGAGGTGTTCCAGAACTATTGTTAATGGTGTAAATGATATTTGTTGTTGCTGGGTTTGTAGGACTTGTAGGAAATGGATAGACGGTCCCAATAAAGGAGATATCTCCGCTAGATAAATTATTGTTCATGCCTACAGCAACTCCGTTCGTGGTGCAACTTGCTGGCACGGGATAGTGCATAATGGATAATGGGTCATATGCAGTGTACTGAAGTCCAAGAGCTGCTTGATCCTGAGCAGTGAAAAATGCAGCTTGAGCTTGAGCTTGTGCTAGGGTCCAACCCTGGGTTTGCATGAGATATGCAAAATAAGCGCTCTCATTTATTTGAGCACTTGGATTTCTCATCTCATGTTCTAACCCTAAGATATGCCCAAATTCGTGTGTTGCCGTTCTGCTAAATTCGCTATCAGCTGTCTGATCAGTAAACCAGCCAAAATGCATAGAAGGTTGGTTAGAGGGTGTAGAGAGTATTTGAGTACCAACTCCAGTGGTGTATGATGAATTATCTGAAGCTATCTCGATTCTTACTTGTGCAGGCTGGCTTGATGAAACAAATTGGAACTTGATATTTGCATATTGCTCCCAGATATGAGCATACTTTTGAATTTCTTGTTGGATAAAAGCGTCCCCCTCATTATTGAAAAAATTGACAGTTATGGTTGTTCCATTAGTCCAATAGAAATCTGATGCACCAATGGAACTTGTTTGTGGTGATCCAGTTGATTTATTTGGAGTATAACTATCAATTGTGCCACACGTGTGAAAAATAGTAGAGGTGTCGTATTTTTCCTGATATATCTGCACATTATTTTTAAAAATTTTTATTAACCCAAAAAAACCATTTGTTGGACAATTTTCGAAAGTTGTGTACGAGTTGAACTCGTACACTTTACCATAAGAGTCTGTGATTTTATAAGAGTTCTCTTGTGATGAAGAGGCTCCTGTATTTTGATTGCATATGATGATATTTCCAAAATAACGTTTAACATCAAATGTAACTCCTCCATTTTCCTTAATGGTAAATAGGAGATTTTCTGCTGAAGATGTTGTTGTAGATATTTCAGATCCTCCTTTTAATGGTTGTTGCTGGTCTTTTTTGCAAGACGAAGCCGCAATAAGTAGGTTTAATATCAATATGATCTGCATTCTGTTCAATTCGCCCCTTATCATAATATGGTTATAATTATATTATAAATTTAAT
>CALLKE010000096.1 GCA_938008555.1 uncultured Pedobacter sp. | reverse complement strand
TAATGGTAGAGGCAGCCAAGGCTTGCGTGGGCATTAAAGAGCTTACAGGGCGCAATGATGGGAAGCTTGTGGAGCTGATACAGAAGACCGTAGACGGCGTTGCTGATGGCGCTCCATGGTGCATGAGTCTAGTTCAAAGCATGATTGCCTATGCTGAATTTAAAACAGGAGTGAGGTCACCACTTATGGCCACTGAGCATTGTCTGACGTTATGGAATAGCACTCCACTTAAGCAAAAAGTTAAGATCAGTCCACTCGCTGGAGCGATTGCAATTTGGCGGCATGGAATGACGACGAATGGTCATACGGAGATAGTTCTAGATTGTGATGAGAGCATCTTCTTTGCTATTGGCGGAAACACCTCGGGCGTTGTTGATCCAAGTAAGCCAGTGAGTCGTGAAGGAAATGGTGTGTTTTACACTAAGCGATCACGCTTTGGTGAAGGTGATATGCATTTAATGGGATTTATTAAACCGTTTTGAGGAAACTATGAAAAAATACATCGGTAACTTAGAAATAACAAAAGAAAATCAAGATGACTTTAAAGATGTGACTGAGGTTACAGGCAATGTTTACGTCTATAGCAATGCAAAGCTTGAGGCTCTACAAACTGTAGGTGGCAGTGTTTCCGTCAATGGCGGAGCAAAGCTTGAAGCTCCGTTACTACAAACTGTAGGAGGCAATGTTTCCGTCTATAGCGATGCAAAGCTTGAGGCTCTACAAACTGTAGGAGGCAATGTTTCCGTCTATAGCTATGCAAAGTTTGAAGCTCTACAAACTGTAGGAGTCAATGTTTACGTCTATAGCGATGCAAAGTTTGAAGCTCTACAAACTGTAGGAGGCAATGTTTACGTCGATAGCAATGCAAAGCTTGAGGCTCCGCTACTACAAAAAGTCGGTGGCTATGTTTCCGTCGATAGCGATGCAAAGCTTGAAGCCCTACAAACAGTAGGTGGTTATGTTTCCGTCGATAGCAATGCAAAGTTTGAAGCTCCGTTACTACAAACCGTAGGTTGGAATGTCTCCGTCGATAGCGAAGCAAAGCTTGAAGCGCCGAAGTTAGAAACAGTAGGTGGTTATGTTTCCGTCTATAGCGAAGCAAAGCTTGAAGCGCCGAAGTTAGAAACAGTAGGTGGTAATGTTTCCGTCGATAGCGATGCAAAGCTTGAAGCTCCGTTATTACATACTGAAAAACCGTCACAAGAAATAATTAATAAATTAAGAACAGAGCCAAAGAAATTAGTTCAGCAGCATTTCGAGAGACAAGGCTATTTATTTGCAGACGGTATTTTACAAACAATAGTTAGTAAAAAAACAGCTGGGCCGCTAATAATCTATAAAACAAAAAAGATTGCAAAGAATGAAATAAACTTCGTTGTATATGATGGCAAGTATTACTCTCACGGTGAAACATTAGAACAAGCTAAAAATGATTTGATATTTAAACGCACGAGCCAAGATACATCTAAATTTAAAGAGTGGAAACTAACAGATAAAAAACCACTATCTGAATTGATTGAGGCGTATAGATCAATAACAGGCGCGTGCTCGATTGGAACAAAAGATTTTTGCTCTAATCGTGATTTAAAAGATGAGTACACAATTGCTGAAGCAATAAAAATAACAGCTGGTGCGTATAACAGCGATAAATTTGCTTCATTTTTTAATGAGAGGGCGTGATATGAAATCAAACGAGTTAACAAAAAAAGATAAGATGCAGCTTGTGGCGTTGATAGCATTACTTGCGGTGATGATTTGTTTCATGGATGGGCCTTGGTAATGAGGTCTTTTATATCTACAGATAACAGCGCGTCTAAGTCAGACTCATGGCTGACGCCACTCAATATTATTGAAGCTCTTGGGAGTGATTTTGATTTAGATCCGTGTGGCTTTGAGTTTCACAAGACAGCTAAAATAATTTACGAATTGCCAGTTTGTGGATTGGCAAGTGCGTGGCATGGAAAAGTTTTTTTAAATCCTCCATATTCAAAACTAAAAATATGGTTAGATAAACTTTCAGCGCATGGATATGGGACGGCATTGGTTTTTAATCGCGCAGACACAAGTGTTATGCAACATCACTTTACAAAAGCGAGCAGTGTTTTTTTTCTATCAGGCAGACTCTCTTTTTTAAAAAAAGATTTAACAAGAATGAGCAATGCGGGGACTGGAAGTATTTTATTAAGTTATGGATATACACCTGATTATAGTAAATTAAAAGGATGGAAGGCTAAATGATTCCCTACAAGATCTTCATTCAAATGATACTAGCTCTTCACTTATCAAACGACGCAAAAGTGAATGAGCATTTATGTCCAGCGATTCGAGATGCTTCAAACTATCCTGAATTAATTAAGATGTGCGATGACTTACAAGATTTTAATTGCAGTGAACTTTATGAAATAAAGTGTGAGGTGTCTTTATGAGTCTAGATGTTAGCTTAACTGCTCTTGTTGAGAGTTCTGTATTTAATAGAAATATTACTCACAACCTAGGAAAGATGGCAGAAGCGGCTGGGGTTTATAAGGCTCTTTGGCGTCCAGAAGAAATTAATGCTTATAAGGCTTCTGATCTTATTCCTATTCTTGAAGCTGGTTTAAAAAATTTAATAAACAACAAAGACGAGCTTGTTAAATTAAATCCAAAAAATGGATGGGGCAGTTATGAAGGTTTATTGGATTTCGTACAAGAATATCTAGAAAATTGCAGAATATATCCAGAATCAAAAATAAACGTATGGAGGTAATATGAAAACCAAAGCCAAATTTGAATTCTATAGAGCTACCCAAAAAGTAAAACCTGGAAAATGGTGTCAATTATATGACGGCGTCATTATTGAAAAATCAAAAGAAAAAGTGTCTATGATTTGTGTAGATAGGGACGAAAATGACGTGCAAATTCTTGATCTTGATCCATCAGAATATAACATTAAAGTTATAGAAAAAGAAATTGTCGAGCGAACATTTAATATTGCTATTTTAAGTTTGATGAATGATTTAAATGAAGCAAAAAAGAAACTATTAATTGCGCAAAGAAATTTAAACTATGCACAAAAGAAACATGCAGAGTTTTTCACATGATCAACATCAAATATGAATGCCAGCATTGCATGAAAGAGACGATCACACAGCTTGATGTGACTGATGATGATGTTTATCAGTACCAAATGCTACAAAATGTAGTCTGCTCACATTGCAATAAGAAAAATACAGTTGAGGTCAGCATCACTATTGATGTTGAAGTTGTAACTAAAGAAGAGGGGGAGTTGTGAAAGAATTAGAAAAAGAATTTAATCGTACTATGCACAAGGCCAAAGAGTTGATAAAAACAAAAAGACAAAATGAAGATAAGAGCCTTTGTTCTAGTCAGATATATAACTCAACCACTCATTTGCAGATTTCTTTAGAGAAGTTTTTAGAGACGCTTCAGCCTGACGATGTTTTAAAAAATAAACAGCATATCGACAACATCTACTATCATCTTGGATCTATTGAGGGTTGTTTATGAACAGAGAAAATAAAACGCTATCAGACGCTCTTCTTGTTTTATTAAACGATTACGAAAAAGGTAACGTCAGTAGTATTAAGTTTAGTATGGATGCCACTTTAGTTAATGAAAAGCTGAGAGAGCTAGAGTTAGAAAACGAAAAGCTAAAATCTGAGAACGAAAAATTGAAAGCCGACTTGAAAATAGCAGTCGATGCTTTGAAGCAATACGGTGGAGCATCTGTCTATGTAGCTAGTGAAAATTGCAACATTTCTTTAGCTAAGCGAGCTCTAGAAAAAATTGAAGGTGAGAAAAATATAAATATAAATTCACAGGATATATAGAAGAGCAAAAGTGCCGCGATTTTTTCTTCCTTGGATATAATATTCGCGAAAAGATGTTTAGGGATGCTGCGCCCATAACGAAAGAACAAGAACTGAGCGCAGCATTGGATGAGACACAAAGAAATTAATTGACCACTGTCATTCATGTCAAGTTGAATAAGTACTTTTCTTGAGGGGATTGGATGATACAAATACTTGGTTTAAGGGAATACTTAGACGAAAAAACTAATACAATAAAGACAGCAGAGAAATTTTTTTCTAATAAATGGAGGGCCGAGAGCCTTTCAGATATACTAAAAGATCCTGATATTATTTTATCACAAGTTCCAATTGAGGAGAGATATAATCTCTATTTTACAGTTAGCCATTGTTTAGAGCAGCGTGGGCGCAAGCTAGATTATCAGGGTATATTACCTTTTGACATAGACAACATTGACCGCGACCTAGGGCCTGCGACATTGGATGCTGCATGTGATGCGTTAGGTATATCCTCGAGGAATGTTGGAGCTGTTTTCACAGGGAACGGCATACAATTTTTTATTAGAAGTAGTAAGATATATAAGTCTAAGTTGGACTTCGATCACGATAAAATATACTACAGATACGCGTGTGAGAAGATAGATAAAAAGTTGAAAGAAAAGGGTTTGCCTGGGAATGCGGATACGTCTGTTTTTAGTCCCGCTAGGCTTATGCGATATCCGAATACAATCAACGATAAAACTCGTCGTGGCAAGGGTATAACAAACAGCTATGTGATGAACTCTCACATATCAGAGGATGTTTACCATATAGCAAAGCTAGCAGACATGCCAATTTTAGACGTAAAGGATAGAGTTGATAAGTTACCCGTAGATTATAGAGTGGATACAGAAGCGGTGTTAGGTGGCTGTATGTTCTTGCAGAGATGTAAGGCAGAGCCGCAGTCTGTGACAGAAGAGCAGTGGTTTGCGATGCTTTCGGTATTGATATGGATGCCGAACGGATTAGAGCTATGTCAGGAGTATAGTTCTGGGTATGAGAAGTACTCAGCATCGGAGACAGAGGAGAAGGCTCTTCGTGGAAAAGAGCAAACAGGCCCTAGAACATGTAGAAATATATCATCTATGTGGGGAGGCTGCGTTGATTGTAAGCACAACGGTGAGGTAACTAGTCCGGTGCATATACAAAACCCTATAACGGCTAGTTCTGAGAGCAATGGGTTTTGGCTTACAAAGATAGATAAGTTTGGGATGCATCACATAGACAAGCCAGACGTGCATGGTATGGTTAAGTATATACTAGATACGTTTAATCATATATCGCTTCGTGATTCTAGATTTATGTATATATTTAATGGCAAGCACTGGGATGATTTCTACGAAGATGATATCATTACTTTTATGATGAGTAAGTTTAACCCAGCAGTGACGAGCGCGACTATTGAGGAAGTATTGTATCAAGTTAAGAGAAAAAACGTAGTTCCTCCTGAGTTTTTCACAAGTGCAGCAAGCCATATGTTTAACATGCAAAACGGGGTGTACAACATGGATGATAATTGTGTGCATCCTCACTCTAGAGAGTCAAGATTTCAGTCAGTACTCCCGTTTAGTTATGATATAAATGCTACGTGCCCAGTATTCGATAAGTTCCTACATGATATAATGAAGGGTGACGCTGAGTGCATTCAGCTATTACTAGAGTATATGGGGTATTGTTTAAGTGGAGATGCGCCTATATATCAAAAGGCGATATTATTTATAGGGAATGGATCTAATGGTAAGTCGACTTTTCTAAATATACTAACAGCTTTAATTGGTTCAAATAACGTCTCGAGTGTAAAACTTGATAAAATAGGTGATGAAACATCTAACATATCACTTATGGGGAAGTTAGTGAACATAGCTGATGAGGCAGGTACTAGGTCTCTTCGAGATACAGAGTCATTCAAGAATGCAGTTTCCGGCGGTGTTATTGTTGGAAGGAAGCTATACAAAGATAAAGTATCATTCATACCGCGAGCCAAATTTTTAATAAGCTGCAATACAATGCCAACTACCTACGATTCATCGCATGGTTTTTTCAGGCGTATGCTGATTGTTCCATTTAATTTATTAATAGATGAAAAAAATAAAGATCTTCATATAGAGTCGAAGATGCGAGGTGAGCTATCTGGGATATTTAACAGGTGTGTTGTAGCGTATAGAAATTTAATAGCTCGTGGTAGATTTAACGAGCCACGGGCCGCAACCGCTGAGAAGAACAGGTATATGAATGAATCAAATTTAGCTCTAACGTGGTTTAATGAAAATTACGAAGTAGCCTTAGATGCAGACGAAAAGATGTGGCAGACTAAGGTATCTATATATCAAGAATATACAAGTGCTTGCGTTCACGAGTTAGGGATTAATAGGCCATCAGTTGTGCATTTTTGGCGTCACATTCGTGAAGGGATAAAAGACATAGATAACCTAACTATTAGAACGAGGACTAAGGGGAGATGTGTGAAAGTTATAAAAAAGTCAGACAAGGATTTCACAAATGACAGTAATTTCTAAACCATTATGGAAGCACCAAATTGCCACTATAAATATGGCATTAGATGGCAGAAATGAGTTAGCCATATTTCATGAAGCTGGTACTGGTAAGACACGAACAATAATAGAGATACTTCGTGGGTTGACTGCGCGACATGGAAGATTAAAAACATTGATAATATGTCCACAGATAGTTCAAAATCAGTGGAAGAAGCAGTTACTAGAGTACAATAGTGCATTAACTGACAGAGACATTTTAGTTTTAACAAAATCAGAGAAGAACAGGTGTCTAGATTTTACTAATTTTGTTTCTACTGCGAATGGGCTCGAGTTAGCAAAAATTATCATATTAAATCCAAACGGTCTTGAGATGAAAAAGCTTATATCACTAATAGAGATCTGGGGACCTGAGGTTTTAGTAGTGGATGAGTCGCATGAGTTCAAGGGCCACGGCTCTGTGCGCGCTAAAGTTTTAATGAAGATTGCCGATAAGGCAGCGTATAGATATATCGCAAGTGGTACTCCGATTTTGAACACGGAGTCAGATATATTTATGCAGTATAGGATATTGGACAGGGGTGTAACCTTTGGAACGAATTACTATGCGTTTAGACGGGTGTATTATTACGATGAGAATAGCGCATGGGCGCATAGGCAGAATCATTTTCCTAAGTATGTGTGTTCGGATGAGTCAAAGGAGAAGATTCGTGGATTAATGTATTCAAAGGCCATAAGGGCCTTGAAGAAGGACTGTTTAGATTTACCTCCATTTGTTAGAAAGACTGTAGATGTTGAGATGAGTGTTGAGCAGTTGCGTGCGTATAATGAGATGAAGAATGATTTTATCACGTGGCTAAGTGTGAACAGTGGTGATGATAAGCCAAAGGCAGTCGTTGCGCAGCTTGCGTTAACAAAAGCTATGAAGCTTCAGCAGATAGTATCAGGGTTTGCTATAACTGATAGTGGAGAGACTGTTAGATTTAGCAGTGTGCCGAGGATAAAGGTATTGGGTGAGTTACTAAGCACTCTTACGCTATCGAATAAGGTAATAGTTTGGGCTAATTTTGTAGAAAACTATAAAATGATATCAGAGTTATGCATAGAGTTAGGTATAAAATATGCAGAAGTGCATGGTGGTCAGTCGGCTAAGGAGAAATTTTCTGCGATAGAGGAGTTCAACTCGTCAAAAGAATGTCGGGTAATGATAGCTAATCAGGGTGCTGGGGGTGTTGGTGTTGATATGATATCAGCAAGCTATGCCATATACTACAGCAAAGATTATAGCTTAAATAAGGATATACAGTCAGAGGCAAGAAACTATAGGGGCGGTAGCCACATACATGAGAGCATTACAAGAATAGATTTAGTAACACAAGATACAATAGATGAGACTATAACAAAGGCATTAGAGCAAAAAATGGACCTAGCCTCATTTATCTTAGATAAGGATATATTATGAGATATACTATAAATATACGCGATGAGTACAACAAACCAACTGGACACAGCAAGGATATATCTGTTATAGGTTTTGTTTCGGTAGCTCACTCGGTGTTAGCGATATACGTTAGCGACGGTGGGTTACGAACGATAAACATAGAGGAAATAACCGTGGAGGTAGATAGTGGATTGGGAGACAAAACAAGAACCGTTGGACATGCAGGCAATGGACAACCTAGTGATAGCGTACAGAAAAGCACGCCAAGAGTACGAAGATAAGAAAGAAATTGCTACAGAGGCGTATCATGAGTATGAAAAAGCAGAGAAGCTAGTGCGAGACGCACTCATATCAAGTGGTAAAACAAAGTACTTTGTGGATGGGGTAGGGCAAGTATCTACAGTTGAGAAGTTCAGCTTTAAGACACCTAAGGATATACAAAGTAAAAAGTTGCTTTTTGCGTATATAAAAGATACATACGGGGAGGAAGTATTAGACAGCTATGTTTCAATTAATAGCATGAGCTTAAATAGCTGGGCAAAAAAAGAAATGGAAAAGGACCCTAGTCTAAAAATACCTGGGTTAGAATCACCTAACTCAGACATAGAAATAAGATTTAAAGGAGATAAATAATGGCAAATATAGAAGTAAAAAAACAACAAGTTGTAGAAGTTGCTGAGATGTCAGCGGATGCATGGGGAACGCATGATGTTTCTCAGAATGACTTAATTATTCCACAAATACTTGTGATGCAGGGACTATCAGTTGCGGTATCCGATGGTAAGGCAGTTATGGGGGAGTTTAGATGCTCTCTTACAAATAAGTTATTGGGTAAAGCCGAGAGCTCACCATTTGAGATTATTCCATTTATGAGCCAGGAAGTTTTCACAATTATGCGCCAAGAAATGCCAAGCGGTAACTTTGTATATCATCGAACAGACGCGATAATTAAAAACCCAATGCAAAAAGGATATAATGACAACCTTCCATGGGAAGATACAGAAGAAATAGATGGAAGAAAAACTTCTATTAAGCGTATTAGACGATATAATTTCTTCTGCCTACTACCAAGTGAGATAGAGGATGGATCTGCTATGCCTTATTTTATAAGTTTTAAGTCAACATCGGTAAAAGAAGGTAAGAAGTTATTTAACTTGATGTATATTAGAAATGCATCAGCTAAGCTTCCGCCTTGCGCATATAAGATAAAAATAGATGCAACAAAAACCAAGAATGACAAAGGAACATTTTACGTTCCAACAGTTGAGCAAGCTGATAAAACAAAGCAAGAGCACGTAACACTTGCCTACGAATGGTTTAAACGAATGAGCAATACAGAAGTTAAACTAGACGAAGTTGAAAAAGATGCTACAGAATTTAATGGACAGTTTTAATGTTAGTACTTGGTATTGACACAGAGACAACTGGCATAGATATACAGAAAGATAGCATAGTTGAACTTGGAGCTGTGCTATTTGATATATCTGACAATGGCTCCTGGGAACCAGTTGAGTCATTTTGCAGCTTAGTGTATGAAGATGGATATATAATTTCGCCAGAGGCCGAAAAAGTTAACGGAATATCTATTCAGAAATTAAAAGAAGAAGGTATATCACTTAGAAGAGCTATTGAGGAAGTTTTACTACTTGCGGCTCGGGCTGACTATATTATAGCGCATAACGCACAGTTTGATCTTGGTATGTTATCTAATCAATGCCAATTGAAGAAGATATCCGCTGTAGAAATATTTAAGAAGCCGTGGTTATGCAGTATTGAGGATCTTCCATCAAATGAGGGGAAGAAATGCCTTAAGCTGTCACATCTTGCAGTTGATTATGGCGTTATAGTAAATCCAGACGAGTTGCATAGAGCAACTGGGGATATACTATTGATGGGTAAAATGTTAGAGAAAGCAAAAGCCGATATTTATGAGATGCATAGATATTCAATTGCTCCGTATAGAGTACTTGCAGCAGAAGTAACGCCTCCATGGGAAGACAATGGTAAGTCAGCCGATATTGCAAAAAGCCTAGGATTTTCTTGGGAGAAGACACGCAAGTCTCCAAAGCCGTTCAAGAAGATGTGGGTAAAAGCAGTGAAAGCATTGCCTGAGATTTTAGAAAAAGAGTTAAATCAAAAAATAAAAATAAGAGAATTAGGAGATCTATAATGAAAAAAGCATTAGTAAAAAAGACACCACTTTTTGTGAAATTAACTTCAAAAGAAATTGCACATATTGTGAAAATAGTGAGACGTGAGAACATTGAGACAAAAACAGCAGCAATTAAGTATTTAATCGCAAATGATATAAAGCTAAATGCTAGTACAGCCAAGTGATATACAAAAAATAGTAAAAGAGCTGTCAGGTGTCAGGGTAAAGGTATGTGATACTGAAACATATGGCCTAAAATACACTGACAGCGCTTTTTCTTTCTCTATCGGTTATGGAGATAGGTTCTGGTACTTTAATTTTAAAGACTACCCTGAAATTAATATAACAGGCCTTAAGATAAGTTCCTGCATAGAAGATATTAAAGAAATTTTTTCTGGCAAGGATGACACTTGGGTATTTCATAACGCAAAATTTGACATGCATAAGCTAGACAGACTAGGAGTAACTGTAGCTGGTAGTATATACTGCACAAAGCAAAAGCAAAGAATTATTCAAAACAATCTATTAGATTATTCTCTTAATACATTATCACAGTCTGGAGAGAAGAAATCAGACGAGGTTGAAAAGTATATATCAGATAATAATTTAGTTACAAAATTACGCATACCAGGTAAGCAAAAAGAATTAGCTATAAAACATTTTGATAAAGTTCCGCTATATTTAATAAAAAAATATGCTATTCAGGATACTATAGCGACATTAAGTCTATACAATCGACAGCAAGAGATATTCGCAAATGACAGCAGTTTAGATAGAGTAAATGCAGTAGATACGAATCTAACTAAGCATATATTTAACATGGAAAAGATTGGTATAAAGTTAGATGTACCTTATGTCAAAACAGCGTGGGCGCATGAAGAGAGTATAATTAATGAACTAAAAGGAAGTTTCTTATTAAAAACTGATTTGGCGTACGATGAGGCCACCAAGAAGGATTTTATAAGAATGCTTGAGCAAGCAGGGGAAAAGATAGAGTACTCTGACAAAAATAATCCAGTACTCGATAAAGAAGCGCTAGACAAGATGGCCTCCCCGTTAGCAAATATTATAAAGCGAATAAGATTTCATGAGAAGAGAATATCCAGTTTTTACTCGACTTTCATCTACTACAAAGATGATTATGATATAATTCACCCTCATATTGACATAGGTGGAACAGAGACTGGAAGATTCTCCATGTCTTCACCTAACTTGCAACAGCTTAGCAAAAAAGACTCCGTTGAAAAAGAGGATACAGCTCAGTACTCAGTGCGCGGATGTTTTGTCCCAAGAGATGGTAAGTTATTCGTTAACATAGACTATTCCCAGCAAGAGTATTGCCTAATGGCAGATTATGCAGGTGAAAAATATCTAATTAATGCCATAAACTCAGGGCATGACGTGCATCAAGCAACAGCTGAGCTACTCGGGATATCTAGAGCTCAAGCAAAGACAGTAAATTTTGGCGTGCTCTATGGATGCTCAGTATCTGTTTTAGCCGATATGTTAAAAGTACCTATATCAAAAGCTGCAGCGATTAGGGATAGTTATTTCTACACGTTAAGAAAAGTTGAGAGATTTATACAAATTGTAAAAGAGCGAGGAGCCAGTAGAAAGTTTGTTTTTAATTGGATGGGGAGGAAGATGCACATATCAGACCGTAGCTTTGCATATATTCTTCCAAATCATCTAATTCAGGGCTCTGGTGCCGATGTCATGAAATTAGCAATATGCCGTGTTGGTAATTACATATATAATAATAAATTATCTATGAAAATGGTGTTAACGGTGCATGACTCTTTAGTATTAGAGACTGATATGTCAGAGATATCACACGTTAGAAATATACAAGATATAATGGAGAGCGTGTATATATCAAATAATGGCATAAAGCTGAGAACTGATGTAGAGTATAGCTTTAAGTCACTAGCTGAAAAAGATATGATAAAGGGGTTACCATGATAACTAGAATAGATGCATTTAATAAGAAAAAGCATGATGAAACAAAAGATATGCAACATAAGTCTTTAAGTATATTTATAAGCCAAGACCAAATATTTGAGGAAAAACCCAATTATGGCAAAAATGACTATAGAAAATTTGTATCAGACCAGTTTATGAAAGAGCATAGAGTTGAGGTCCTGAATTTTGAGAAGTTAGTTTTCTATGCTACAGTATCTGATACAATAATGAGGATAACTGGCCATATAGGTTATTCGTTATCAGATAGGCGTGAATGAAGCCAGAGACTAAGTTCAGTAGGCATGTACAGTTTCTTTTATCTAAAATACCAAATACATATTTTTTTAAGGCGCAGCAAAAGTCTATCCGAGGCATACCGGATTTAATTATATGCTGTAATGGAAAGTTTTTGGCCTGGGAGTTAAAAGTTGGCAAGAACAAACCAGATCCATTGCAAGAGTATGTAATGGAGCAGATTTGCAAATCTCATGGATACGCATGGGAAGTTAACCCTAAGAACCTTGAGTGGTCTATTCAACAGTTGCTAGCAATAGCGGGCGAAAAAAGTAAAACTATTATAGAGCTCGAGTATCCAGAATAAGTTTGCACGTGTCTGTTCTTAAGTATGCTTCTGGAAGTATATCATCTTTTTTCCCTAAATTAAAATCTTCATAGTCTTTATAGCATAAGTACACGAGTTCAGAGCAGTATATCTGCGTGTTATCTAGCGAGAATGTGTAGTCGTAGTCTTTACCAAGATAGTATAGTGAATTAGCCGCAGCTATCTTACGGATATACTCTTCACATAACGGTCGTATCACGCATACGTAGTCTTTTTTAAATAGCCACTCTTCTAAGTCTACTTCTTTCACTTTTGGCTTAACAGCTTCTATCACTGTCATTTTATTTGATACAATTGCTGCATGAGACCAGAAACCTTTTATGAATAAAGATGTAATTCTTTGTCTTTCATAGCTTAGGAGTATATCTCCTTCTTTGATAGATGACATACACTTGTCAACTTGTTCCCTAGTTATCCTAGTTTCATCTCTGCCAATTTCTTGCATTATTTTTTGTATTGGAGTTACAAGTCTTAGAAAATATATTTTAAGGATTGTAAGGAGTTTCACGTATTTTCTTTCTATATTCACAGTCAGTCTTTACGACCTTTTTGATCTCGGCATAGTCTTCAGCAGACACCCAAACTCCGCCATGAAGTTTTGGATTAACAACTCCCTTGTCATCAACTAAAGAAAACGATTCTTTTGACTCAAGATCAAGTTTGCACTGATCATCGTCGTATTTTGTTATATGAAACGGATTGGCTTGATTGTGAGTGGCATCGATTTGTGTGAGTGTTACCAGCGGAAGCTTTACACCACAACTAACCAAGAAAATCGGGAGCAGAATTTTTAACGTCATCAGCAGTTGATTTCGGATCATTGATCACTTCCTTGTATTTCTTTAGCTCTTCATTGATTTCTTTATTTGTTTCAAGCTTTGCCATTGCTTGAGCCCATGCCTTTACGATTGCTGGTCTGATTGCTTTTTTATAAAAGCGCATAGCAATAAGCTCCACGAGCCAAGCCCAGCTACCTGCTAGGCCCGCCCATGAACGGATTGCAATACTGATAAGTTTTTTAACAGCTGCATCCCACATATTTAGATTTTCTCTAAAGCATTTTTTAAAGCTTTTTTAAGAGGCTCTTTTAACGCTGCCAAAACAACGTCATCGATTGGAGTTGCTGATTTAGTAACAACCTCATCCAATGCAATAAAAAGAACTTGATCAATCATTTCGATTGCCATAGCTTTTCCGTGTTTTTTAGCGATTTCGCCTAACTCTTTTCCTAATTCCATGTTTCTCTCCTTATTTTAAAAGTGCTGCAAAACCAGTTTCTGATTCTGACTCTGCAACTTGTTGTTCTTCGTACTTTGCCAATAAATCAGCTTTGAAAGCTTTGATTGCCTCTTCGATTTTAGGCTCAACAGAAGCTTTTGTTGCCTCAAGCTCTGCTTTTAATGATTCGATTTCTGCTGAAACCGCATCAATTGCTTCTTCAAGTTTTGCATCCAGCTCCGCTTGTGAGTAGATTTTGTCAGATGCTTCGCCTTGAGTTGATTTAACACCCTCTGCAAATCCTCTGTCGTATTCTGTCACGGCTAAAGCCTTTGCTGCTTCAAGCTGATTTTGTAAATCAGTAATTGCTGCACCCAAATCGCTTAACATTTTTAATAGATCCATGTTTCTCTCCTTGTTTGTGTGGATAAATTCCACAGTTATTTTTTATATATTGCTAAAAACACCTGTATAATTACCCCGACAATTGCCGAAATAATTACTGAACCACTCACGATCTGCCATTTAAATTTCAAAAGCTCGTCGACCTTCGAATTAATTTCTTTCACTTCTGACCTAACTGCTTGAACATCGTCTTTTAACCAATCAATAAGCTTTTGCTGTTCCACCAGACCTACTCCCAAAACCAAAGTGATTTGCAAACACTTAAGTTTTTGTTTTCAACCTTCTCGCAATCTTTTGAAATTACGAGATGTGAACAACTTGATAAAAATAAAATAAAAATTAATAACTTCATTTTAGTAATTTCCTACTCTTACGATCGTTACTTTGTTATAACCGCCACTAATACTTTGTGAGGTTGCGATACTACCGGAAGCATATATCTGTAGAGTTTCGCCAGCTTTTAATCTTATTAAATCACTACCAGTTAATAGGTATGAATTAGATGCACCTGTTCCATTTACTTTATCTAAAACCCTGTATGCAACACCGTTCTTAAATACAACTAGTGTAACTGCTTGTATTGTTGTGAGAGTAACCGCAGCTGTTAAAATACCAGCACTAATTGAGTACTGACCTGCAATTGGTGCTGTAAATGTATCAGTTCCATTCCAAGCGCCATGAGTATCTATTTCACTAGATGTGAAAGTTTGAAGAGTATACGAACCACCAATTGTTGAACCTGCTGTAGAACCATAAGCAACATTGACAGATTCAGTTGCGGCTATCGTGGTGGGGCCTGAAATTCTAGTAATTGTAAAACTTGATACAACATCTGCAGACACCGTTAGCGTAACACCACTTCTGAATGAAATTACGTCTCCAGCTTTCAGGTCATTTAAAACAGTAGCTCCACATGCATTAGCGCCACCTGCAGATGATGCAAGCGATCTAGCAACCACACCATTAACATAAACCTGAGTATAGTAACTAACGGATGTTGTTGGGCTAGACACTCCAGTTATTGAATAGTCACCAGGAACTATTACTGTGTAAGAAGATCCGCCCCACCCACCATGAGAATCTTTTCTTGAGGTTAGTGGAATGTTGGTGACGTTTGCAGTTACAGCCTGATTTGAAGCAACATATCCAACCCAATCAACAACCCTTGTAGCTGCTTGATCAGACATTTGAACAGACGAAGACCAGCCTTGTATTGGACATCTGAAATTAAATGAAATAACCGATCCTGTAGTAATAACTGAACCGTTGATTGCGGCAAGACCGTTTGTCGCTGAAGATTCAAGACCTAGAACTAAATAATTTCTACTTGGCCCTGCTAAAACAACACCTTGCTGATTAGTAGTAGAGCTTGACCACTTTCCAACTACAACCAAAGACGCTGAAATTGTAGATAAACTTGTGACGTTCGCATTTGCTCCACCATAACCCATAGTTATTTGAGCTTGAGTCGCAGTAGTCGTGCCAGCCGTAAATGTTCCTTCACCGAAAACATAAGCTCCATCACGCCAGCTAGAAATGTTTGAACTAGCAACGGTTCCAAACCCTGTGAATGTCGGTGTGTATGCAACAGGATCAGTTACAGGAGAGCCGTAAACATAGCTTGAAGGGCCTACGTTAAAATTATCAAACATTGCAGTAAACGCTGCGGTTGACGTTGTTCCATTAAAAATAATTAGCCTAAATAAAGAAGCGTTGCTAGCTGACTGAAAAGTAGCAGAAAATTTATCTGGGATAGATGCACTATTACTTAGTAATTTATAATTTGATAATTGTATCAGTTGTGAGTTAGTAACATCATACACCCAACAAGTTAAGTCTGAGTCAGCAGCTGCTGAGCCCGCAACAAAAGTACCGCTTGCTATCATGTAGTCGAAGCTTACCTGTATAACTTTTGCTCTATCTGCTGGAGATATTTGAAATAGAAAGCTTGCGCCCTCACCTTGTCTAGATGCTCCTGAGTTATGAGTGTATAGGAATGACCCTGATCCACGAAGCGGTGACGTAGAAGTTCTTGTCCATGTAGAGTTCGGGCTACCGCCTGTGCCATCAGCTGGAATAGTGGCTGCCGCGTCTGCAAAAGTAGCCCATCCAGAAGTATCCGCCTCTGCGTCTGGGTTAGATGATATATAGTTAATTCCACCAGAGAATGTTGCCCATGTTGGAAGTCCTCCGACTGATTTTACAACTTGTCCACTGCCACCCACTGGTAACTTAGCAAGAGAATTAGGTCCAGAGGCATAGAGAAGATCCCCTATAGCGTACCCACCTGCTTGACCTGTTCCACCATTTTTAGCTGGTAATGCTCCAGTCATAAACGCGGTTTCAAAATTTATATATTTATCATTCATTATAGGGGCGGATGGATCATTTTCTTGAATCATCATGAGCTGTCTATCAAATAGTTTCTCTAAATCTTCAGCTAGATAGGCAGTGTTTTGTAAAAAATTGTATGACTGAAGCTTATTTGTTAACCTAAAAATTATTAGCGTCTCTCCCACATTAGGAGCAACTGTCATTGTAACTGTACTTGTTCCAAGTGAGTAGTCAGGGCCAAGTGTTTTTATAACTGTAACTAATGTAGCGTTATTCTTTAGTGCTACGTATATTTGCGAAGAATCTTGATATTCAAAAGTAATTGGGAACAAAGATACAATACCGTCACCATTGTACTCAACTTTTGTATTTAATGTAGTAACCATTACTCACCTCTTGTATTTAGTAGATTACCTACTGCTGATTTATTGTATGCTCCAGTAAGACTTGGAAGTATTTTTGTTGTGTTGTTTCTTTCCATAGCTCTATTCATACTATTAGAATTATGACCCATAGCTTTAATAGAATCCAGAAATAATGCGTTCAAAACTGGCCTAACGATAGGATAATTTGGGGTATTTGCATAAATTAGTTTACCAGTACCTTGCGCTACATTTTTACCGTAGTTATGCTCCCATGGACGGATAATATCCGCAGCTAGTGGTACAACTTGCTCTAAGAAACTACCCGTAGGACCAAGTAAGTCTGTTGTAATACTTCTGTAAGACTTGTCATATTCTGCCATGGCAAAATCTGTGAGTATTCCGCCGCCACCGCCTGCAACAAAAGCTCTTGGAATAAACTCAGCCCACTCTTTGCTACTTTGCGGTACGCTGGGAATTTCTCCCTTTATGAGTACTTGTTTAGAAAAAATAGATAACGCCCCAAGCACGGCACTTGCGCCCATCATAGATGTAAGAGCTTTATACTTTGCTGGAGAGCCATCCTCGAAACTGCCAGCGATCCTAGATACAAGCCTTCCCTGTTGTATAGAAGCACTTCTAAATTGTGTAACAAGCCTGATAACTTCCCCGATAACTCCACCCTTCTCCGTTCCAAAGGTAGACCATGCTTTTGAGAAACTATTTGCGTCTAGAGTAGTTGCTCTAGCGTAATCGTTAATCATGGAAGTAAATCTCAGGTAGGCTGTTTGTAGATCTTTTGCTTTTACACTTCCGCCAATTGGCTGCTCTAGTATTTTACTGGCAACAATTATCTCGTGCTCTCCAAAGTTACCTGTAGCATTTCTTATAATATTCCAAGATTTTTCGTCTATACCGTATCTTGTTAAAACATTTGTTTTGAACATATCCGGTAACTCAGAAAATGCCTTGCTAGACTGAGAGTGCATAATCTTACTTATAGTAAGACCTACAGCAGTCTGTACTCTCTCCGTATGCTGTTTTAGGCCAGTCAACGAGTGAAACTTCGCCGCAAACTGTGTAAGAGCTCCAGGGTTATTCACATCTACCTGGCTCGCTAATTGTCCAGTATGGCTGTCTACTAATAACCCTATGATATCTGCGGCTTCTTTTCTATCCTGCTTACCTAAAGTAGCCCATAGCTTATACACGTTTAGGATAGGAGCTGTTGTCTCTGGAGCTGCAACAATCTTAGCAATTTGCGCCATGTTATTGGCATCGCCTGCCATTGCAGTTATAGCAGAGCCGCCCATTTTTGTTATTTGCCAAGCAGACGTTATATTTGCGCGGATGTCAGATAACGCAGTCTCGTATCCGTTATCTAATCCAGTAGCACTCTTGTAAGCACTCTCGAACATATTCTTTTGTATGGCATCTTTTGTCCCTATTTTACCGTCTGGATTTGTATTTAATTTTTTATCAATATTTTTTTTTAAATGAGCCACTCCATCTATATGGTTCGGTCCAAAAACCTGCATAAGAGCTACTTGTTTTGATGAATACTCCATCTGGTCTATAAATGAGCTTAAAAAATTATCATACTTTGTAAACTCCATGATAGCTTCAGCTGTTCCCTTACCATCTTTAAAGAATATGCTTCTATTTTTTGTAAAGTCGGTTGTTTCACCCATGACAATATGATCGTATATTTCACTAAATCTCTTAGTTACTTGGTCAGGGGTTATAGCCTCTGGCATTGTCTTAGATATATTTACTCGCTCTCGCATAAAGTTAATAAAATTATCTTTACCTTTTGATATTAATATTCCCTTATCCCATTTTCTCCAACCATCGTAGTTAGTGATATTTCCCAAGAACTTACCACTAGCCTCATACCCACCCCTAACATTATCATATGCCTCACGTGCAATCTTTGCTGCTTTTCCCAGTATATCAGACGGAGTAAATTCTTTTGCTTTTCCAGTATGTAAATCAAAAAGAGTTTCATATATTTTTATAGTAGACTCACGAGACTTTAGTAACTCAAACTCTGCTGGAGTTAGACTATTCATGAAATTCTCCATTGGACCCGCGTACTGCTTTTTAGCTGCTTGTCGAATTGAGTCAACAGAGTAGTTACCACCTTCACGCGCCTTAGAGAATCCGCTTAGCGCATCCTGCATATCGCCATAATTTGAAAATTTCTGCCTGTTAGATATGTTTACCTTCTGCTGGTATGCAGCTTGCCGTATTTTATTTCTAGATATTTCTTCCATAGCAACAGTATTTTCATTGAACTTCTTCATGAAATCGCTACCATAAGCTTTTTTCATTTCTTCTATATCTTTTAGTGCAGCTGCAATTTCCGAATCACTAACATTTTCACCAAAAATAGCCTTTAGATTCTCAAAACATCCTGCCACTTACTACCCCGCGCAATATGAAGCTTGCTCTCTAAGCTTCTTTATAGTGTCTATCTTTTTTATATCTTCACGAATTTTATCTATTACTTTTATATCTTCCGGCAAAGCTTTTTCATCAAATTTTACTGCCTCTGTTAAATCTTTGATATGAGTATCTGTCTCACTTATTAAATGCTGGATAGTAGCTGTTGGCTCATCTACCGGAACAGTATCAACTTTTTTAGCTATACTTAAGTCTTCTTTATATGAAAAAGCTTCTTTTTTTACCTTGCTCGATACTTCCTTTGCTTTATTCTGTGTATAATCTCCAGTAGCCTTGCTATTTGCCTTTTTACCACGACTGTTAGGGGTTAAGTCTTCTTTATTAAATATTACAGCGGTGTTGTGTGGCGCGTGATCTTGCCCGCGAAACTTATCCGCAGTAAATTGCACGCCACCATATCCATTGTCCTGAATTAATTTCTGCACACTCTTAAATGTTCCATCTGGTAATGCACCATCAGCCTCAGCGTTTTTAATATCTGTGAATATTTCGGATAACTTTGGATTACCACTTAAGTTTTTACCGTATATCTCTTCTATTTTCCCGCGTAAGAAATCTGGTATTATAGTACTGTTAGCGTCCAGTAAATTTATGCCGCTAATATCATGCGTATATACCTTACCACCGCTATGGTCCTCTAAAATGTGCCCAGACGCATGGGCTACGTTTGGATTATCGGTAATGTGCACCCCTTCAAATCCATCGCTATACTGCCTAAACGCTGGGGCTTCTTTAAACTTATAATTTCCATCTGTTGTCGAATATACGACCTTATTGCGTATATCACCAGGCTCATGCGTATAATCAAATAACTTTCCATTAAACCTAGCGTTAGCCTCTGCGTGCGCAGCTATGTCATACCCCGACCTAGGATCTAATCCACTTCTAAACCTATTCTCAATTGCATTGCTCACTAAAGTGTTTGTCTTTGGCGTATCAGGACTCAACTTATTGAAAAAATGGCCAATAGTTCCACCTACTACGCCAAAAGCTATACCAAACTTTACGCTATCCATAAAGTTCTCAGACGTATACTTATCTCCTATTTCATTACCTACGTTATATCCAATAGCATCCGCAGCTACGTTACCTAAAACAGCATCCGCACTACTCACAGCTATTCTTTGCGCTATGTTTACCTTACTGCCACTCTCTATAGCTCTCGCTGTAGAACTAGCAAACGGCAAAAGCTTAGATGCAGCCATACCAGTAGCAAAATTTATTGGATCAAGCATTGTCCCAACCATCCCGCCAATAAATGTCTGCGCCGTACTGTATAAAGTATCAGGAGCTAAATCTATCGCCTTCTGCATCCTGTCTTTAAACAATTGACGCTCATATAGAAAATCTGCTTCTCCCCTAGATATATCCTCTTTTGGCTTATCATGAAGTCCATATATCTCCATGACTTTATCTGGAGACATCATCTCGCCACTCTCTCGAGCCTTTACCTTTTCTAAGTAACCTTTTATCTGCTCTGTTGGACCTTGAACCATACTCATAACTACAGACCCGAGGTATGGGCTTATACCATCTGGAGCCTCATTAACTAAATCGTTAACTGATTTATTTGATATATCTGTCTCTAAGTTACCTAAATCTATCATTTTATTCTCTTAACTATATCTGTGTACTGAACTTTAATAACATTATTTTCCTTGTCTTGCACAGGGTATAAACTTCCATCTTTTCTAACAAATAACTGCGCACCAGATAAATCCCTGTTTTGTACCCACTCACCGTTTGCTTGCACTAAATTTCTAATATTTTCATTAGCGGGTAAATTTAAGTTATCAGACTGAGATGGAATATCTACCTTGCGTGGATCTCGTAACCTAAAAAAATTCTCTATCTTCTGTATCTCTGAGTCTGATCCTATATTCTTAATCGGTATTATTAAATTTGTTCTGCCAGAAGAAACATCTCTGAAATTACTATCATATACCTTCTTAGTTGCCATTTCAGCAGCACTACTAGCACTCATTCCACCGACCACTAACTTTTTTGCCTCTAATATAATTTGCGACTTTAGCCCATTTCTCGTATCTAGTGACTGTGTCACATCCCTATTGGAAAATAAATTTGCAAGCTTACTGTCAATGTTATTTGCAACTTCTATGTTTATATCAGCTTCTTTTACACCTGTATTTTTAAAACCTTCTTCTATTTTCTTAGAGTTAAATGAATTGCTAATCATAGATTTACGAGAATCACCACTACTAAAACCAGTAATAAAAGATATATCCTTAGGAAGTCTTTCTCCACCTTCGCTCACAATCTGATTTAATACTTCATTTGATTTACCGCCATAACTTTTCTCAATTTTCTGCACAGCAAAGTCTAAAGCTGTAGCATCGTTTAAAGAAGCCGCACCAACAAGTCTATCCGCCTCTACCATTGCATCTTGTTTTGTTATGTAGCTAGGCTTAAGACCAGACTTTGCATAAAAAGCATCTATACTATCATGGTACTTTCTTAAATCATCTGGCATACCTGTTTTTGATGCATTATACGCAGTAGCTATTCCAGGGTTGTTCTCTATCGCAAACAACGCCGGATCTTTCTGCGCACGTGAAAACATCGCGTTATACTGAGATGCCGCGTGCTCAAATACAGCACTCTTTTTTGACATAGAACCTAAATCATTACTATCATTTGGACTCGGTCGCAATGACTCTATCTGCGCCTGCGCATCGGAAAACATACCCAACCGTGCCTTGCGCATTATCGGAGATACTTCTTTTGCTAACTGTATCCCATCTTTTAAGTCACTCGCAAGCTCAGGAGGTAATGTCTCTATCTTCGCCAATAATTTCTTCTCAGCTATCAGTGGAACAGACTGGCCACTTCCAAGTATATCTGTATATGCCTTAGTCTCACGCGCTATACCAGCTAAATTCTTTCTAGCCTCTGCCTGACCAGCTGATTTTAACATATCCTTAAAACTGTCTACTTGATCAGGACTTAACCCACGCAATACCTCGGATTTTCCAGGATCTAACTTCTCCCCAGATTTTGTAGCATATGGTAATTTCAATTCACCCGATGCTGTATATCCCAATGCGCCTAAATCTTCAGGAGTCATTTTTAGATTCATGTCAGTGTCACTAGCATTTAGCAATGTAGCAGCTTCGCCAAATCTCTTCTGATTTATCAATCCATCTACCATAGATTTTGCTATGGTTGCACGTACCTCATTATACATTTTCTCAGAAGATCCAGGTGTTAACTTGCCAGTTGTAGAATGCTCTAAATATTGATTTCTCTTTGCTACTAACTCACCCACAGCTAAATCTGGGTTATTCATAACTTTCACACCAGTATTTCTGATTAACTGCCTCTCAGTATTTATATAATACTCTTGACCCATCTGAAATCCACTCTCTAGACCATGAACCTCAGCCGTTTTCATGACTCTATCAAAATGGGAACTGGCCTTACCTGACACTACAGGATCTAACTCAGAATTTAGACTAGATAACTTTTCCTGTGTTATCTGAACTAATTTATCTCTAAAGTCTGTTCCATCCGGCTTAGCTATTTTTAGCGCCTCAATCCTAGCCTCTTCAGCTAGCACCTCAGCCCTATTCCCAGCTATCTGTGCCCGTTGATCTTCTATAACATTGGTTAAATCAAACATACCTTTACCGAATTGCTGTAAAGCTTCACCATTAATTTTAGCATCTGATGTGCTAGATATTTGTACGGGTGAACTTGGCGTTAAACGTGTCGTTTCATTAAACCCTGGCATCATTGGCATATAATTTATCCTTTAGTTGGTGACGGAGTCTTTCCGCCTTTTCCAATACCACTCTGTGCAAACATCGTCATACCTTGACCAGCTGCCCTCAAGTACATAGAAGAACCAGTCAAATCACTAGCTGTCTGATCAGCTTGTTCAGCGCGTAACCCAGCTAATCGCTGCTTAAACTCACCTTCGCGTTGAATAGCGTATCTTTCGTTATCCATAGCTACAGACTCAGAAGCTAGTAGCTCCATTGATGAAGCAGATAACTCAAGTCCACGAGATGACACAGACATAAGCTGGTCGCCTTTTAACTGCCTAGATTTTCTATCAAAAATGGCAATCTCTCTAGCTGTTGCCTCTTGTTGAAATAATTGCTGCTCTCTATAAAAAGCAGCATTCTTTCTTTCTGCCTCAGCTTGATCTTGTGCAGATTGCATTGAACCTATTATGCTTATAGCCGCAGCTGCTAGCATTACATATGGCATATTAACTCCTAATACGACTGACCATTCATTATTATTGCAGTAACTTCCCAAGGAAATGGTTGATCCTGTTTTATCTTAATAGATAAATTTCTTTCCATTCCACCTATATACATGCGCTTATCCCCAGTAAATAATGGCAATACTGGCATATCTGTAGGACTTGAGTCATTTAAAAATTTAAAACTTTCGTAACTTGCATCTGTAGATTTTTTCATTAATGCATTGTGCGTTTTATGAAATCTAACCCATATCTCATTAGCATTTTTTGTTAGCCCTTGTAAACTTTGTGGAGAATTAGCTATATCAAAGTCTACCGTCTCCAATACTGATTCATACTTATACCCTATTACTACCTCATTGTATGAATTAGGGGATAAATCTAAATTACCAGAACCATCAATTGTTCTACTTCCTAAATACATACCGTCCGCAATTACTTCCACTGTTTCATTTATATGATTTAAAAATGAGAATATATTATTCTTAGATGTATATGCTATACTATAGCCTGAACAATCTGTAAATAATGGCCTAACAGCTAGTGTCTCTTGAAAACCAAACCCAGCTTCTCCATGAAAATAATCATTAGTATATTTCTTCCCATTAAAATAATGAAACATTGTCTCTAGTGTTATTTTTGGAACTCCATTTATAGTTCTCAGGCATATCATTAATAAATGCTCGTTAACTCTGTTTCTAGATGGAACAGAACAAATTGAAAGAACTCTAACAAAACCAGCTGGACCAGTACCACCTAGCTTATGCGATGACCAACCACGTATATTATTTTTAGTATCTATAGTGCATGAGCTTAATCCACCAAAATCATCTAATAACCATAATCTAGCATCTGGAGATCTCTGTAAGCATATATCAGTAAAAAATGGACTTGGATGGTCCGTCACATCTACACCTGTATAATTTACGTATGTTTTACTTGATATATGATCAGCGTGCTGAGATATATCATCAGATTTATACTCATCCTCTTGAAATGAAAATACTAAGTTTCTAACCCTGCTTCCTGTACCTTGTAAAAATATAATATTATTATCAATTTTTACGGGTTGGTGTTCGCGTGACCCAAACGATGTAGCACCTTCTGATATGATTGATCCAACTTTGTATAATCCATCAGAAGAAGAAATAATAGCTTCACCATCTTCCGCACCTACAAATAATCTTTTCCCAGCTTTTAGCCATTTAATATTATTTACCTGTGAAGCTGATACATCAAAAGAAAAAGCTCTAGAGGTATCATCCGTGTATGTAGCAAACTCTGGGTATTGAGCGTAGGGCCTTTCTTGCCATTCATCTAAATCTCCACTCGCTGTGCACCAAACTCTATTTGGATGTGTTAGTGTACCAGCTGCCCATAACTTACCTTGAAAATATGCGCAAGCTCTTGGCCAACCTCTATATGTAGACCATGCTTGCTCTTCCCAAGTATATCCAGTAGTTACACCATACCCTGTTGTAACAGGTAAAGGAAATAAAGGTTCAACATTTGCAGTTGCTATAAATGCGTTAGTTACTCCAGTTATTCTAACTAACCCAGTCTGAGCAGTAGCTATTGTTCTAGTTAACTTAAATGTTGCCCCTACATGACCAGAATTAAATATACCCTTAGTACTAGTTAGAGTTATTGCTCCACCTGTAGCACTTGCCTGTAACTCGCCTTGTCCCTGATTATCATCTAAATTTACTTCAAGATATGGAACTGTTTGTGTAACTTCTTTTGTCCCATAAGATAAAGGAGAAAAATTCCATGAATTTATAAAGTAACCAGATGTTGATAAAAATCTAAGAGATACAACAAGTGGCCTAAATGATTTATGCGTTATTAGTAAATTTTCACCGAACTGTGTGTATTGTATCTCTGAAGCTATATTATTCGGTATTGTCGTTGCTTCAACACCAGTCAACTCAGCGCCAACAGTTAATGCGTTTAATGATCCAGTATCGGCGTAGTATATCCAACTGTTACTAATAGCTCCAGAGTTTAGTACTAAAACTAAATTTTTTGATGGAGTCTTAAAAGGAATTAATTTTGATGAGCTATAAAATGACTGTGTAGCCGTAGATGTAATATCATTAACAAAAAATGTACCGGGCCTTCGCTGAACTCCACCTTGCGGAATAACATATGCATTAGTGCATTCTTTTAGCGCATTTAAATATTGCTCTGCCTCAGTTGAACCATAGGCTCTTGGCGATATTTCACCAACAGTGAAATTTGATAATATTGTATTGAAATTAGACAGAACTACCTCCTAGAATTTGCCCAGTAGGTAGTAGCTACTCTCTGTCCTGTCCCCTCTTGAGCATCAAATGATCTAGCTTGTCTAAGCTTAGACTCATATTCTTTGTATAATTGATCTTTTAATGTAACAGACTGAACTAAAGCATAACTTATATCATGTGCAAGCTTGCAAGAAAATGCCTCTGCAAAAATATTAGTAAATAAATATGTCGGGACATCTTTTTTTATATATCTTAACTGAGCATATCCAGCATCAGTAACTATACACCCTGACTCAACAGCCCACTCGTATAAATTTTCGTTAAATTCTAAAGCCCTATTGTAGTCAGACGGCAACTGATACTGATATAAATACCCGAAAGCTGGTGCTGCTACTAAAGCAGCAAGTGAAGCCCTACCTATTGCAAAGTTCCAGGGATGGGAGCCGAGAAGTTCATTTAAAACTTTACTATACTGCTCTTTACAGATCTTTGCTTGGCGAACATCATCCTCAAGGCTGATAATTCTATCAACCCCAAGTTTGACGAGAGCGCTATTACAAATAGTAACTTCACTTATTGCCATTTATTCCTTAAACAATTACGTACTCAACAGCTACTTCGATGTCTCCAGCTGCTGAACCAGCAGTAGCAGCTACCGCAGATACTGTAGTCTCAACAGTAAATTGCTTAAACATACCAGCTAATACAGCTGTACGAGCAACAGCATTCGCCGCTTGACCAGATAACCACGCAGCAGGTGCAGCTGAGTCAACACCATTTGCTTTGTACCCTAAGTTAAATGTTCCGCCTACGTTTCCAGATTTAAAAATAACATCTGTAACTAATGCGCCCGCTGGCAATTTTAAAAAATCAACAACATCATTTAATAACAATGCCGCTGTTAATGTAATTTTAGCGTATGCAAGTCGTCTCTCACCGGATACTAAACCTTTATCAATTTTTGTAGTTGGATTATTGATATAAGCTTGTGTGTATTGTGTAGAATAATATTGAGCCATGTGTCCCCCATTTATAAAAGCGTGGATATTTATCCACGCTATAATTAATTAACCCTCTTTACAGAAAACCTGAATAACTTTTGCCTCTTCCATTCGCGTAGCACCGATAGTCATTTTAGCATATGCTTGTGTGCTATAAGACTTATCATCTCGCTCAGAAACTCGTGAAGTGATATCAGCACCTACAGCCAACAATACACCCATTTTGCAGTATGCGTATGCTTGTCTAAATCCATCTACTGATGAACCAGCCCCAACAATACCTGTAGTAGGAGATGCTACGATACCACTTCCAGAAGCAACTGTAGGTAAACGAGTAAGACGCTTAAATGTGAATCCCATGAAAGAATTTACATCGCCTTGAACTAACGCTTTTACTGAATTGTAGTCAGAAGATGTTACTTCTACTTGACCCAACAAAGATTCAATTTGTGAAGGAGCACACGCAATATATCTATCGTTATCTTCCACATCATTGTTGTCAAAAATACGCTTCAATGCTCGCAATGTTTTTACATTCAAATCTGTAAAAGCTGCTCCATTGTTGGCTGAATACATCTGAGCATTTGGTAAAGCTACTGCTACAGTACCTTTTTGACCAGAGTATGCATTTCCACCTAACGCTAAAATAATTTCATCGTCAATCGAGCGGCCCATTGCCCACATCGCTGCCATAACATAATCATTGGTCGGATCGTTTAATGATCTGATTTTATCAGCGTCATCAATTAAATCTGCCCATTCGTAATCAACTAGCGTAACCATACGTCTAGAGTGCGGAGTATCTAGTTGTGGAGTTGTTGAATGACGACCAACTTTTTTAATAGCTGCTACTGTCCCAATACGATCGTAAAAAGCTGACTCACCTTTTTGTGTCTCTTGGCGAACTGTTTCGCGTAATTTCGAACCTTTTTGCTGTGACAAATGAAAAATATTTGCACCAAATTGCTGTACATATGATTCTGTAATCAAAGATGACATATAATGTCTCCTATTCGTTTTTTAAGTTAATTTGTTTACTTGTTTCCAACTAAATGAATTACCCCTCAAACGAAGGATTCTATATACAGAGATCTCATTGGCGAAGATTGCCTCTGTATATAATTATGCCTATCTAAATATCAATTGCAACTACTTTTTATTAGGATAAGCCTGTTGCATTAGTGTTGATACCTCATTCACTGCCAACTTATGGTTAGGATGATCTTTTAAATAATAAGGGTTATTAAAGTCTCGTAAAATAGTATTAACTTTTTCCTTAGCCGCATCAGGAGTGTATAAATTTCCAGATGATCCAGCCCCTGGGTTTATAGTATCCTCTTTCAAAACTTCTGCAACTTTTGCAAATACTTTCACTAACTGGACATTATTGCTAAGACCAGACTCGCGCAAGTAATTCTGAAATTGCTCACCACCAAAGTGCTTAGCAGCATTTCCAGCAGCTAATACCTTCTGCTCGTATGCAGCTCCCCACTCAGCCTTTAATGCCCCAGTATCCGCATCAAATTGCTTCTGTGCCGTAGCTTTAAATTCATCCATCGCTTTAACATTAGCCTCAGCAAACCAATCAGCTAACTTCTGCGCCTGCTGAGGTAATACACCAGCTTTATACGCATTTTCTTTAAACGTGTTGAAAAAATCCTCTGGGATGCCAGCATCTTTATTAAAATTAATCGGATACTCTTTAATATCAGATGGTAAACCTAATTTCTTATAGACGTTGTTCCAGTCTTCGTCTGTTGCAAACTTACCTGGAATAACTATTTTATCAGCTCCAACTAATTTCTGTGCTGATATGTAAGATTTAGCAAGAGATGGGATATCTTGTATAACCTTGAGTGCACTATCTTCCTGTAACTCAGGAGGCAACCCAAGTTTCCAATTTTCAGGGTACTGTACTTGGTTTTTGTCATTACTACCCTGAGTGTTAGAGGTCGGACTGAAGAAACCTGCTCCATTTCCAGCATTTCCTGTCCCTTGGCCAGACGAAAATCCGCCCCCTCCTGAAGCTCCAGAATTACCAACTCCTTGCCCTGATCCTCCAGCTCCTCCAGAAGTATCTCCAGAGCCTCCCGACCCAGACCCATTACCCACATCCTTATTAAATAGTAGCACGTGCTTTCTTAGCATCTTTTACCCTTTCTCTTAGTGTCTTAGCGTCTATATTCAAAGCCGCAATTATTTGTAAAACTACGTTTCTCTCACCCTCTCGAAAAGACACTTGAGTAGGATTGTCGTGCATACTACTCCTAAGCATATATCTGCTTATTAGGTCGTTCAAAACTTTCTCCCCTTCAGAACTACTAAAAACTGAAATATAAGACTTTAGTAGGTCTAAATTATTCAACTCTTGACTAGCCATTATTCCCCTTTTGCGCCATAACAGACCCTAATTTTTGTGCTTGCTCAGCCTGTAGCATTTGTTTCTGCTCACTTGCCATTTGTTGCTGAGCCTCAGCTCTTGCCTTACGCACATTATCTAACTCTTTTTTATTCCTTAATATATCCTGAGGAACACCATAAATTATTGATAATCTATTAATAGCACCATCTGCATTTAGGTTGTCAACTGCTGACTGATCGGCGTTAATAAATGGCTCAATTGTCTGTACAAATCTCATGATATTTTGACCCTCGCCAACACGCTGAGACTTAGCAACAAATGATGAATATCTAACGTCTATTTTTCTAGATCTAATAATAGGTGGAACTTCTCTAGGATCTATTACTCCACGTGAAAACATTATATCAACTACTCTATCTAATAATGGACGCAAAAATTCTGACTGCATTCGGCCTAAAAATGGACCTAAAAATCGCATCTGCTCCTCAGTTCTTTGCATAACCTCAGTAGCTGTCATTTGTGGGCCTGTTCTTAACTGTAACTGGTTCACATAAAATGCATCCCTAATCTTAGACTGCTTCTCTTGTATAACCTGAAAACCAAAATCAATTCTACTGTCATTAAACACAGGCCTGATCTGGTCATTACTGCCAGCTCTATAATAACTAATACCACCAGGAAATGTATTTAACTGAGATATAAACCCATCGTCAGGTGCCTGCAAAGGTGGATCAACTACTTTCTCCGCACCAATCAGTGTAGTTTCTACCATTTTATTCAATACCTTAACCTCGGGTAAAGCAACCATAGCCGGAGATCTTCCATATGTCTCTCCACTTGCCTTGCTCCATCTAGGAACTACAAATGGTAACTCCTTAAACCCGTGGCGCTTTAATTCATGCTTTTCCTCAAGCAAGCAATGCACACTCTCATATGTAAACCCTCGCGCGTCTTTTTCTTTCATTGGATATACCGCGTGCGTCACTTTAAATTTTATATCTTCATTATTATCATATGCGCGTTTTACTTTTTCTGATAATGCATCAACCCCGTACTCTTGAACTATCTGCCTAGCATTCCATTCGTACTCTAGATATACCTCGTTTACTCTTCCACGAGAGTCTTCTTTTATATATGCATCAGCTATAAACTTGCATAAAAATCTTACTACATCTTCCTCGTCTGGCTCAACAGCAAGTAACCCAGTACCAAATCCACCTATATCCATATATAACTCATGCACTTCCATCTGGAAATTTGAGTTATTTAATATATTGTGTGTCTTGGTCGTTAACTTCTGCAAAAATAATCTAACATCATCTAAACTATCTAAATATTCATCACCAGTAGTCAATTCGAACCACTGCTGCGTAGAACTTGTTAATAAACTATGTAAATTACCTGCTAGCAACTCCAATGACTGCGGACCTGTATTATCATACAAGTAAAATTGCCTGTCCTCACCCTGTGTTCGCTTAACTAAAACTGTATTCTTTCTAGTAAATATATAGTCGCCTATATCCTGCCAAAGCGTCTCCCAATTTGACCGATCACTCTTTAAACTACTTAATCTCTTTTTTATCTCTCCTACATTCATCGAGAAGCCCCCGCATATCCACTTGCTCCAATTAAAGAATTTCCCATTGACCCAGGAGTCAATAACCCACTAGCAGCAGCAGTGCGTGCCTGATTAGAATTAAATAACTGTATAGCACCTGGCCTATCTTTCATCATAGCTACCTGCTTATAATCAATAGCGTTTCTACCAAATCCATTCTTTCCAGCTTTTGCATCCGCAATTAATGCGCTATACGCATCAGGTGTAATTGAATTGTCATAAAATTTTAACGCTAACTCCTGCATAGATGCTGGATCTACTTTACCCTCAGCTAACAACGCTGCGTACTCTCCAGCCATTCGCTGATTATCTCTTAATTGTCTAGTAATTGTTCTTCCATTACTGCTAACAGTATTAGAAGCTCCTCCTGGGTCAGAAGCGCTATAATCTCCTGTATTTAATAACGGATCAAAAACACTTCCAACTTCTAACAAGCTATTTTTTACTGTCTGCCCTGGATTTTGTATAAAATTACGGCCAACCCTAATAGGGTTATATTTATCTAAAAACCCATTACCATTCCCTTGTCCAGTTGCTGTATTCCACGCATCTTCAAAAAATCCAGCCATTACTACCTCCTGCTAAATATATTAAATTTACTGTTAGACTTCTGCGGAAGTTCGCTTCGCGCTTGCTTCCTATCTTCTTTAATACCCATCGCAAATGTTCTAAAACTATCTGCTGAGTGACTTGACCAATCATGTAATGGCTTTGGCATAAATACATTATTCTTACTATCCCATTTTCTTTGATATGCCTTCAATGCCTCTATACCCTTATGACATTTCTTAGCGTCAAACCAACACTTATTCAAAATCATCTTAACAGCATTTATTCCATCCTCTAAAGATGATTTCTTTGCAACATTCACATACTGCCTACCAAATAACTCCTCAGCTACTTCTTTTCTTGTTCTACCAGATATAAAATCTCTTACCTCTATATCATGCGGGAAAGTATGCATATCATATATATACGGCTTACTCTTTAGCGCTTTTGCAAAATAGTGTAAGTCTCTGTTAGATTCTTCCATGTAATCAATAACTCGATACTCTCTTCCATGCTTCTGCACAAACCATATAGATGTTGCATCAGATATTCCTAAATCCCAAAATGTCTCAACTCCAAGTACTTTCTCGTACGGTACAGAAGTTATCTTTCCTGTATCCTCTAACTCTTTTATCTCTTTACCATAGTATGCACCAACTAGCGCCGCCTGAAAGTCACACTCATACTCCTGATTATACTCATCCTCTGTCATTGTCTGCCTAGCAGCCTCTAACTCCGATTTTGGTATTATACCAGTCTCACTAGCTTTGTACATCGCAGCATACCAGTCTTCTTTTACAGATGCTTCGCCACCCTCATCAGGCATCTTTCCAGTTTTTGCAAATATATATAAGTTGTAAAATAAATTTCTTCCTTTTGGTGTACCTATGAATATACACCACCCTAATCTATCCGATAAAGCTGGCCTAACTACTTGTCCCCATATCTCGCCATTCATCTCGCCCATCTCATCCAATACAGCACCATCTAAGTACATCCCACGTATAGAACCAGGGTTCTCGGCCCCCAATAGCTGAAAACGAACCCTATCACCCATTGCAGGTCTAGGGATATCTACGCGTAATTCGGCCTCATTTACAATTACACCAGGTATATTCCTAGTATATTCTTTTAAATAATCCCACGCTACGCGCTTTGCTTGACCATACGTAGGGGCTATATACGCATACTGAGGATTTTTAAGCGGACACCGTAACCCTCTATCAATCTTTTCGTTTAATACTAATACAGTCTTTCCAAACCTACGGTGACATACTAAAACATTAAACCGCTTAAAGCGTTGATGTAATAGTAGCTGCAATGCTCTTGGCTTGTACCCAGTGGATACGTGTTTTACTGACAATGTATATACTCCCAAAATGCATAAGGCCTAAGTTAATAGGCCCTTTATTTTATATGAATTTATGCGTAAAATCTACTCTTCTGGTGGATATGGATCGTATATCTCTACATATTGATATGTAGTTGTTAATAGTACGTGCTTCTCCACAAACCCACGAATACCTGGCTCATATGATAAAGACATCATATGATCATGAGCCGCTTCCTGCGTCTCAAATAACCCCATGTACTCCTGCTCTCCATTTCTGAATAGCTCTCTAAATACCTTATACTCTTCCATTAGTTTGTCCCTCCTATAGACACTACTGTACCAGTCTGCGCTGTTGCAGCTGATGTACAGATAATTCTAGCAAATCTTGCAGTTAAACCTACAGTAACAGGTATAGCTACAGTACTAGACGCAACAGCAGGAACTGCAGCACTACCACTCGCCCAGTTTACAGCGTCGTTAGATACCTGTACTTGATATGTTCCTGGAGTTGTAGCCGCACCTATTGTTATATATGCAGTAATACTTTTTAACTGCGCTACTAAAAAATTACCAGTTGTTGCATTCAATGTTCCATTTAAAATATTTGCAGTTCTATCAAAAAATTGTCTACATGGTAAAAATGCAGTATTTACACCTGTTGTAATAATAGAAAAAGTAAATGATGGAGTCGTTCCACCTATCGTCCACAACCATCTTCTTCTGCCACCCAATGGTATAGCTGGAATAAATACCGTAGTTAATCCAGTAATTCTCTCACAATGCCACACATCTTGAAATGTTACACCATTGTCATATGACTCCTGCAATACTAAATCTAATGTTGGAGTAGTACCAGATGCTGCAGATACATTCACTAACCCACTTAACACCGCACCAACTTTTGATACTATAATACCAGAGTTAGATGACGTTGTTCTTGCAGCTGATATAACCTCAGTTAAATTACCAGTCGTCGCAGATCCTAACGAAACATTCAACATACTCGGAGTACTTGTCTGACCTGACTCCAATACTAATGATGTAGCTGTACTTATCGCTACCGTACCAATCGATGTCATTACTACAGGAACAGCCTTACCTAAATCCGCAGCCCCATTTTGATTATCTAACTGCACTATGCTTCTAGAATAATCAAGCAATGCCATAAAATGAATTCTAAAGTCTGTTCTTTTTAGTAAAGCACCGCCACACGCAATTAACCCAAAATCATTCCCAATACTCTCTAACTCCACTGTAGTTAGATTCATTCTTAATACTTTATATGCTCCATTATATACAGCAGCAGCGCCACTCATACCAGCTAACTGCCAATACTCGCCATTCAAAAATCCAGACGCTGTCGTATTCAATGTCACTGTCATAACATTGTTTGTTCGCTGAATAGACTGCACATTTAAATTCAACGCCCCAGGTAGCAATACACTCCCCTGATTCTGCGCCACTACACCGCCAACACTAGACGCAGTTACCGCACCACCAATTACTATCGTAAAGGTAGTAGCATTTATAATACTCGCAACCTGCGTACTCGCTACTAAATTAGGGAAATTTACTATATCTAGCACACCGTATATCTGCACAAAGTCACTAGCCGTCAACCCATGAGGTACATCCGTCGTAACCGTAGCTGTCGTTGTGCCTGTCTTTGATATGGCCACTATGTTACTCGTAGGCACTGTCAAATTTGCTAGATTCTTAAATCTAAGTCTAATCTTATAGTATGACTCATCGTCCGGAATACCCTGAGATATCCTATTGCTACCACTATTACTTACAATAGACTCAGGTACTCTAGAACTTAAAAATATCTCCTGTAAGTTGTATAACAACTCATACTGAGAAGCCGATAAGAAAGCATCCGTGTACGCGGCACCCGTACCCTGCATCGCTGTCGTACTCGCAATAGTAGTCGGAATAGAACGAATACTCGCACCATTCCTACGCGCAAATAAACTACCAGTACTTACCGTCTGACTATCACCCCAATGTATACCACCAGCATTCGCGCACCTGTCAGTTATATCAGACCATCGTATAACACCGCCCGCAGGATACGTACCATCCGCTAATGTACACGGAACCGTGAACTGCGTAGCTGTTATAGGTGTAGCAACTACAGGACCCACGTTCAATCTTCTCTCCGTATTTCCAAATAATATAATCCTGTCACCACCCTTTAAACCATGCGGCTGTGCTGTATTTATCGTCGCTACATTCGTTGCTATTGTGACAGTACCTGAAATAGGTATATCCGCAAAAGTTGGCATCTTCTGTATAGCAGAAGTACCCGGGTCTACGCCAACTAAAGATATCTCACACTCCTGCCCAACGATTCTCTGACTCGCACTCATTCCAGCTAACATCCGTAAAGGAAACGAAAAAATCTCCTTGCTCGTTAATATCACCTCACTACCTGCTACAAACGGGGACATACTAACACGCATATACGATGAACCAAAAGCATCTCCACCTCGGTTTATTAATGTGTCACCTTTATTTCTATACTCAACATCCCAAATATCTAAGTCAGGCTGAGCTAATATAAAATTATCTCTAAACTTACCAAATGCATTCGTCGTAACTGCGGCACCGGATCTATCTACCAATGCCTCATTGCTTCTCTGTGATTTCTTCCCCATTTGTCAATTCTCCTATGCTGATGCTAGTATCACTAATGCTACCTATCTCTGCAACTTCTTTTTCATTTCTATCTATGCCAGTATGTACTACCACCTGTGTTAACACGTCCAGACTATGGACCTGCTTCGTAGCAAACCTACTCGCATCACCCTTCTCCGCTATCCATCTCATTGTTTCCACCTCTAACTTCTTCGCCGCTACGTACTCTTTCCCAGAACTGTTCATGACAGCTTCGCGGGCACTCTTAATTGCACCCTCGTAAAAATGCTCCACCCTGTCACGTTTTGCTATCTCTATCATTTCCTTGAAGTCAGGGCGCATACGTAGCCATCTAGTGACTACTGAGAACGGTGGGCACCACTCTGCCTTACATATATCTATCAATAAAAGGCCCTCGGTTAGGGAACTCGCAATCGCTCCAGCCATCGCAGAAGTATATCGCCAGCTGTAAGGCTCATCCTCAACACGCAACCCCTCTTCCACATAGTAAGACTCCCCGCTCTCTGTGAACCGTTCCTCAAACCCGCAACCAGGCTTACTCGAAAATTGTAAGTTCGGATTCCTCTGCACTACCTTAACCGTCCCTAATATATCCACACCCTCAATCAACCCCGTAGCTGGGTTCTTCCAATACGTTAACTCACTCATGTATATACCTCTCTAAAAGATATACCTTACTAACACGCAGAAGGGTACGGGGAAAAAGCTCGTAGCTTGTTGCCAGTAGTAGGATGGGGAACACGCCGTTTTCTGTGTAGATGGGAGTGTCTGTGTTCGTGTAGCGCGGTGCGTTGCTTATGGGGGAGTTGGCTCGGGGTTCGGGGGCTTATAAAAATAATTTTCTGCAGTCTGTATTTTAGGGGTATACCCACTCTTTTATAGGCCCCCATATCCGCGAATCTCGGACCGTGCACAAATTGCAGTCGCCGTCTATAATATATACACAATATATCTATTAAATCAAATATACGCGCAATAGGTTAGGCATAGTACTTGAATATAGTATTTGTATACAGCGACATACACAAAGAATAGGAGGATATATGAAGCATATTGATATAGGTACTGAATATTATAGTGGTTTAGCTGATCGTATGGTCACGCAAGAGTCTAATAACTTTGGTGATCAGATATTAAGCCTTAAAGAACTTATTAATGAAAATAATGAGATATATTACAAAATAATAGCAATAACGTCTCGGCAAGAAGGTGATTGGATGTCGATAGATGAAATGCGTAATTGGTCAAATAACGTAAAGTAACAACAAAGGAAATATATGAGCCTAGAATCAAGTAAGGATATATTAAGTAGAATGTCACAAGATCCGCGGATCTTGTATTATGAGACGAGGACAGTGTGGGGCAATAACCATATGTATCCGGCTTGTAGTAGATCAGAAGCGTATTTAAAGGCTCTTGGCTTTAAAGTGTTCACAGCGTCGAGCATAAGTGCGCTGCGCGCACTTGGTATTGAATTAAAAAACATAATGCAGCGAATAGACGCTGCGGAATAGAGGAGAGAGTATGTTTAAGGCAATGGTTTTAGTATTTTTGGTCAGTAATTTAGCATTTGGGTCTGAATTTTATCACAATGATAAGAAAGTTACGAAAGGTCAGGCAATAATGATACTGGCAAAGGACCCAAAAGCCGTGATCAAGAAGGTGGATTTTATGGAGTTGAATTCAGAGAAGGGCACGTTGAAGGCGTTAAAAGAGGAGCGCGTGTCTAAGTAGGGCGCAACCATTGCCACGCAACCATTGCCACGCAACCAGTGCCACGCAACCAGCAACCAGCAACCAATACGCTCTAAAACTCGATTTAACGAGTTTTATTTCTAGGGCATAGAATCTATGCCTTTGATTAAAAAAACCTCGTATAGACGATCCTGGAGCGTTTTAGCGTGGTTAGCGGTTGCGGGGTGTATTCCATTTAGTTAAATGGGGTCACGCCGTTTTCTCTGGCGCTATGTTGCTAGATACTTAAGCAGCTAATAAATAAGCATATTTAAACATGAATTTGGTGTATTTGCTTAGTATTTGGGACAAATTATAGTTAGGATTGTTTAAATACACATGATGCATGGTTCGGGGATTTTGTAAATATGTAAATGCACATTAATTTTTTTTAATCTGTTTGCTTAAAAAGCGGGATAGATAGTAGTTTGTTATAAAAGTCAATGTGTAGAAAAAGTGTAAATTATTTTTTGGTGTAGTGTGTTATTTGTTTGTTGCTTAATTATTGAGCGTGTTTGATTAAATAGTAAGCATGGTACGTTGCGTCTAGAAAAATTGATGCGGTGCTTTAGATCCAAGTAAACCAAGTAAAGATCCAAGTAAAAAAAGTTACTTGGATCATTATTCCTTAGTAATATTATATAGTTAGGGGGTCCGATCCAAGTAACCAAGTAAAAAGGCACTAAACTTTCTATATATATATTTTTTTTATATATGTAAATTCTAGAGCTTTTACTCTAATTTTTACTTTTTTTACTGTTTTTCGTGTTTTTTTCAATAGTAAACTTTATCTACTCTTTTACTTGGTTACTTGGATCAGAAATAATAAGTATATGAAAATAAAGAAAAATTTGTTTCGAGTAAAAAGTTTTTACTTGGATCTTTACTTGGATCTTAAGCAGTTAGTTGGTACACTTTTACGCGCCGCGAGCGCAAAAAACGTCACTTGAAGGGAAAATTTAAGAAAATGTCACTTTTTTCGGTCAAAAATAATGAAATTTACGTAACATATCGCATAAATTCAAACAAAAGCTCATCTAATCAGAGCCCCGAGCCTATAATTCAAGCAATATTTTTTTTCTTATACTCCCCCAATATGGCAGAAAAAAAGGCAGAAAAAAAACCATCACCACAAGCAATAATAGTGCCAACAATTTATAAGACACCAAAGTTGCACAATAATACTACAGAATCAAAAACAGTGCCAACTTCTAATCAATCGGAGCCGCGGGCCTCGTGCCCAAGAAGTGATTTTTCATTGATCCAATCCCCTTTAACTCCTCAATCAGCCAGCTACACCGCGCCACATCATTTCACTGATAAAGGTCCGCGGCTGGGTTATTCGGGTTCCTGGGTTGATTATAACCTATTGCCCGACTTTTTAAGGGACTATTGTTTAACAAAAGCTTATGAAATGATCGAAGACACGGGCGATTAACGCATTAACGCTGGCCATTAATCTACAAAAATAAACTAATTAATTGCATATATCCAAGAGATATATGTAATTTACAATAACTTGAAATATGGGTGAGGTTAAATATATGTTAACATCTAGTCAGATAGAGACGAGAATCGCGCTCCGAGAGCGCCGCTTATTAGATATCCGCAAGAGTATGCAATCGCAATCGGAGTATATCCTTGAGTTATTACATGCATATACAGGAGATACAGGAGATTGTGATATGAATGAAAACGGCGTATCCTCACTATTATTAAATGGAATAACAGCTGGGTATTCGGTGTATAGTTTGGCGTATGCTGAGTGGTTGCGTCTTTTTGTGGAAGCCGAGGGCCTCGGGCGCGAGATCGATCAGCTGGAGAGTTTACTGCCATGATAAACAGGGTGAGCGTTGCGATATTTTTAGTGCTTTTAGTATTAGTGATAAGAGCCGTGTGGCTGAGTTATCGGCATTTGTATATTGCGTACAAGTGGCGGTTAGAGATCAGACGATGGCACAAGGAGGCAAGCGCGCTCCGTGGACCGTGGTTATAGTTATAAGAGCCGTGTGGCTGAGTTACAAACAAATAGTGATATAAGAAGGAGTTTCCATGCGTAGGATAGAGCCAGAGTTAGTTAGTTACATTGATAAAAGAATTTCGTGGGAGGGATTAGCACAGTACCACCTACAAACGAAGAATGCTCGCGGGTTAATGGTAGAGGCAGCCAAGGCTTGCGTGGGCATTAAAGAGCTTACAGGGCGCAA